>NZ_JBFAIP010000065.1:0-37589 GCF_040654775.1 Streptomyces sp. NPDC050636 | reverse complement strand
GTACCGAGGGCGTACCAGACGCCGAGGGCCGGAAGGGACATGGGACTTACCCGTCTAGGGCCTTTCCGACCCTGATCCACCGGACAGGCCCTGGGCCCACGGAGCCCTGGCCGCGGCGCGCAGCGCCCGGCGGCGCCGCAGCCCGGTGAGGTGGTCGACGTACAGACCGCCCGCGAGATGGTCGCACTCATGCTGAAGACAGCGGGCGAAGAAGCCGGTGCCGGTCACCGTCCTGGGCTCGCCGATGGCGCTGACACCCTCCACCACGGCGTGGTCGTGGCGCGGCGTGCCGGCCTCGATGCCGGGGAGCGAGAGACAGCCCTCCGGCCCGCGGATGACCGGACCGTCGGCCTCGACCATCCGCGGGTTGACGAGGTGCCCGAGATGACGTCGGTCCTCGTCGTCGGGGCAGTCGTAGACGAATACCTGCAGCGGGACGCCGATCTGGTTGGCGGCGAGGCCCACCCCACGGGCGGCGTACATCGTCGCGTACATGTCCTCGACCAGCCGGGCGAGCCCGTCGTCGAATTCGGTGACCTCCTGGCAGGGCTCCTTCAGGGCCGGATCTCCTAGGAGACGCAGGGGGCGGGGGCGGCCGGAACTGCCGGGGATGGTGCGGGGGCGCATGGGGTAAGCGTACGGTCCTGATCATTCCGGATGTCGCCGCACGGGTGGCGGGGTTCGGGCCCACGGCCGGATCTCGATAGGCTGATCCCCGACCGAAGCCTCCGGCCGGTCGTCGGCTGCGGAGGAGGCGTTCCACCGGCAGCCCACAGGGCAGGGAGGGCGCCGGATGCAAGGAGGATCTAAGACGATGGCAGGCAACACGGAGCCGCTGTCGCCGCGGGCCAAGCTGGCCGTGACGGCGGGCAAGGCCGCGGCGGCGGTGTCGCGCGCGGCGGGCCGCGGCAGCGGATCGGTGATCGGTGGCCGGGTGGCGCTCAAGCTCGACCCCGACCTGCTGGCCCGGCTGGCCCGGCATTTGGACGTCATCCTGGTGTCGGCGACCAACGGCAAGACGACCACCACGCGATTGATCGCGGAGGCGCTGAGGGCCAGCGGCCCGGTGGTCTCCAACGCGCTCGGCGCCAACATGCCCGCGGGCATCACCTCCGCGCTGGCCGGCGGTTCGGACGCCAAGTACGGCGTCATCGAGGTGGACGAGAAGTACCTCTCCGGTGTGGCACGGGATGTGACGCCGAAGGCCATAGCGCTGCTGAACCTCTCGCGGGACCAGCTCGACCGCGCCGCGGAGACCCGGATGCTGGCCGAGCACTGGCGCGAGGGTCTGGCCGGGTCGAAGGCGCTGATCGTCGCCAACGCGGACGACCCGCTGATCGTGTGGGCGGCCTCGTCGTCCGCGAACGTGGTGTGGGTCGCGGCCGGGCAGGAGTGGAAGGACGACGCCTGGTCCTGCCCGTCGTGCGGCGGTGTGATGCAGCGGCCCGGCGACGACTGGTTCTGCGCCGAGTGCGGCTTCCGCCGTCCGACGCCCAGCTGGGCGCTGTCCGGCGATCATGTGCTGGACCCGCACGGCAGCGCCTGGCCGATCAAGCTGCAGCTGCCCGGACGCGCCAACAAGGCGAACGCCACGACGTCGGCCGCGGTCGCGGCGGCGTTCGGGGTGCCGCCGCAGGTCGCGCTGGAGCGGATGTTCTCGGTGCAGGCGGTGGCCGGCCGCTACGACGTGGTCTCGTTCCTGAACCGGGAGCTGCGGCTGCTGCTGGCGAAGAACCCGGCCGGCTGGCTGGAGACCTTCTCGCTGATCGACCCGCCGCCGACGCCGGTGATCCTTTCCGTGAACGCGCGCGGCGCGGACGGTACGGACACCTCGTGGCTGTGGGACGTCGACTACACCCGGCTGGCCGGGCACCCGATCTTCGTGCTCGGCGACCGCAAGCTGGACCTGGCGGTGCGCCTGGAGGTCGCGGGGCTGGAATTCGAGGTGTGCGAGAGCCTCGACGAAGCGGTGAAGAAGGCGCCGCCCGGCCGGATCGAGGTCATCGCCAACTACACGGCATTCCAGGACCTGCGCCGGCGCGTGGGCAACTGAGTGGGGACCGCCGACTTTCAGGCCATCACGACAAGGACGAGCGAGCATGAGTGACAACAGCCTGCGCCTGGTGTGGATCTACCCGGACCTGCTGAGCACGTACGGCGACCAGGGCAACGCCCTGGTGGTGGAGCGGCGGGCACGCCAGCGCGGTCTGGACGTGCAGCGCCTGGACGTACGGTCCGACCAGCAGATTCCCACCTCCGGCGACATCTATCTGATCGGCGGCGGTGAGGACCGGCCGCAGCGGCTGGCGGCCGAGCGGCTGATCCGCGACGGCGGCCTGGACCGCGCGGTCTCCAACGGCGCGATCGTCTTCTCGGTGTGCGCCGGGTACCAGATCCTGGGCCATGAGTTCATCAACGACCTCGGCGAGCAGCAGCAGGGCCTGGGGCTGCTGGACGTGGTGAGCACCCGCGGTGAGGGTGAGCGGTGCGTCGGTGACGTACTGGCCGATATCGACCCGCAGTTGGGGCTGCCGCCGCTGACCGGCTTCGAGAACCACCAGGGTGTGACGCACCTGGGGCAGACCGCACGGCCGTTCGCCAAGGTGCGGTTCGGCAAGGGCAACGGCGTCGGTGACGGTTATGAGGGCGCGTACAACGACACCGTCTTCGGTACGTACATGCACGGCCCGGTGATGGCCCGCAATCCGCATATCGCGGATCTGCTGATCAAACTGGCTCTGGATGTGAACGCGCTGCCGCCGGCCGATGACCGCTGGTACGACGCGCTGCGGCAGGAGCGGATCGCCGCGGCGACCCAGCCTGCTTGATTCCGGGTACGGGCCAGTGGTCCGTATCGCCCGATATCACCCTGTTTCCGTACGCCCGCAGTCCGCACTGCGGGCGTACGTGTGCCCGGTGGCTCCGCGCTTGTAGGGTGTGCGGGATCCAACCGGACGACGGGGTCCGGGCCTCCGGTTGAGTTGCAGAGGGTTCACGAGCAATGCGTATTGGTGTACTCACCTCCGGCGGCGACTGCCCCGGTCTGAACGCCGTCATCCGGTCCGTCGTCCACCGCGCCACCGCCGATCACGGCGATGAGGTGATCGGCTTCCGCGATGGCTGGAAGGGCCTGCTGGAGTGTGACTACCGCAAGCTCGACCTCGACGCCGTCGGCGGCATCCTGGCGCGCGGTGGCACCATCCTCGGGTCGTCGCGGGTGCAGCCCGCCAATCTGCGGGACGGCGTCGAGC
This sequence comes from Streptomyces sp. NPDC050636, assembly GCF_040654775.1. Taxonomy (NCBI): domain Bacteria; kingdom Bacillati; phylum Actinomycetota; class Actinomycetes; order Kitasatosporales; family Streptomycetaceae; genus Streptomyces; species Streptomyces sp. NPDC050636. The sequence goes on along the minus strand of NZ_JBFAIP010000065.1, from coordinate 34,338 downwards.
GGGCCCGCGGCCATGTCGCCGAGCTGGGCCTGGACGCGATCATCCCGATCGGCGGCGAGGGCACGCTGAAGGCGGCGCGGTTGCTGTCGGACGCCGGGCTGCCGATCGTCGGCGTGCCGAAGACGATCGACAACGACATCGCCGTCACGGATGTGACATTCGGCTTCGACACCGCGGTGGGCGTCGCGACGGAGGCGCTGGACCGCCTCAAGACCACCGCCGAGTCGCACCAGCGGGTGATGATCGTCGAGGTGATGGGGCGGCACACCGGCTGGATCGCGCTGCATTCGGGGATGGCGGCCGGCGCACACGCGATCGTGGTGCCGGAGCGTCCCTTCGACATCGATGAGCTGACGGCGCGGGTCGCCGAGCGGTTCGACGCCGGCAAGAAGTTCGCGATCGTGGTGGTCGCCGAGGGCGCCAAGCCCCGCGAGGGCACCATGTCCTTCGACGTCGGAGGCAAGGACATCTACGGCCATGAGCGGTTCGCGGGTGTCGCCCGGCAGCTCTCCGTGGAGCTGGAGAACCGCCTCGGCAAGGAGGCCCGCCCGGTCATCCTCGGCCATGTCCAGCGCGGCGGGACGCCGACCGCGTACGACCGGGTGCTCGCCACCCGCTTCGGCTGGCACGCCGTCGAGGCCGCGCACCGCGGTGACTTCGGCATGATGACCGCGCTGCGCGGCACGGACATCACGCTGGTGTCGCTGGCCGAGGCGGTCGAGTCGCTGAAGACGGTGCCCGCCGAGCGCTACGCCGAGGCCGAGTGCGTGCTGTGACCTCCCGGTCCTCCGCATCACCCGCGTCCTCCGCTCGATAGTTCCGTACCGGAGGACCCGCCCCCGGCCGTGGGATCGGCCGGGGGCGGTTCTACTCTTGTCGCCGGAGTATCGGTACGAATCAGGAGCGAGCGGATGGATCACGGCGGGCACGGCATGAACATGGATCTGCCGCCGTTCACGCTGGGGCGGGGGCTGGAGTTCGGCGGGGATCCGTTCTTTGTCGTCAGCTGCCTGCTGGGGCTGGTGCTGTACGGCTGGGCCGTGCTGCGGCTGCGGCGGCGGGGGGACGCCTGGCCGGTGGGCCGGATCGTCGCCTGGGTCGTGGGCGTTCTGACGGTGGCTCTGGTCATGTGCACCAAGCTCAACGACTACGGCATGGCGATGTTCAGCGTGCACATGGTGCAGCACATGGTGATCAGCATGCTGTCGCCGATCCTGCTGCTGCTAGGGGCGCCCGTGACGCTGATGCTGCGCGCGCTGCCGACCGCCGGGCGGGGCCGCAAGGGGCCACGTGAACTTCTGGTGGCGCTGCTGCACAGCCGCTATATGCGGATCATCACGCACCCGGCGTTCACCATCCCGCTGTTCATCGCGAGCCTTTACGCGCTCTACTTCACACCGCTCTTCGACTTCCTGATGGAGTCCAGGACCGGGCATATCTCGATGATGGTGCACTTCCTCGCGGTCGGCCTGGTCTTCTTCTGGCCGATCATGGGCGTCGACCCGGGCCCGCACCGGCCCGGCTATGTGATGCGGATGCTGGAGCTGTTCGCGGGCATGCCGTTCCATGCGTTCTTCGGTATCGCGCTGATGATGGCGTCCGAGCCGATGGTCAGCACGTTCCTGCACCCGCCGGCCTCGCTCGGCATCGAGGCGCTGTCGGACCAGACGGCCGCGGGCGGCATCGCCTGGGCGTTCAGCGAAATCCCGTCGGTGGTGGTGCTGATCGCGCTGGTCTTCCAGTGGCGCAAGTCCGAGGAGCGCCAGTCGCAGCGCGCGGACCGGGCCGCCGATCGCGACGGTGACAAGGATCTGGCGGAGTACAACGCGTATCTCGCGTCGCTGAACGCCCGGGGGCAGTGAGCGGGGTTCTCCACGAGCCGGACGCACCAAGAGCTAGCGCCACGGGCCGCGGCCAGGGACGATGGTCCCATGGCCGCGGCCCGTGGCGTTGGTGTCCCGGGCTGCCGTGAGGAGGTTGCGGGTATGCCCGGATCTGCTAAGACGATGGCCGTGTGCACGGTGGGCGGACTGGTGGTCGCGACCGCCTATACCGTCGCGTTTGGCGGCAGTGGTTGGCTCTGGTTCTCCTGGGTGGTGCTGGCGCTGGTGACGGTGGGCGTGGTGGCGGCGCGGCAGGCCTGATCCGGCCGGCGCTCAGAACCGGAAGACCGCTCCGGTCGCGGCCTCCAGAGTGCAGGGGCTGGGGAATCTCTTCTGCCAGTCCACCGAGATACCGTTCCAGGTGCCACTCGCCGTGACGCTGACCGGGTCGTACTCCTTGGTGCACGGCCGCGATTCCTCGGGCAGCCGGTTCAGATCGCCGCCCGACCTGGTCAGCGCCTCGCAGGCGGCGGCGCCGTGCGGATGGCTGCCGCGGGTGTCCGGGCAATTGAGCTGTACCCCGCGGATCCAGGTGCCGCCGTAACCGGACACGGTGAGAAACAGCGCCCGGTCGCCGCCCCGCCCCTCGGCGCCGGCCGGGGCGCCGGCGAGCATGGTGAGCACGGCCGCGGCGGCGGTCGTGGTGGCGCGGGCGTATCGGCGTCGACGGCTCACAGACATCGGTGTCTCCTGGAAACCTCGGTGCGATGTGGTGCGGGTGGCTGACCGGAACCGCCCCAGGCCACCCCGCCGGGCGACGGGGGGCAAGCGGCCACGCCGTGGGATCGCCCGTACGGAGTCTCGTGTGCGGCTCGGCGGGCGAGCAGCGCAGAGCCGGACGACGGCGGCGTCCGAGCTCCCCCGTTCCCGGGCGGCGGGGCCGTCAGCGGCCACCCGCCGCATTCCGGCTGCGCTGCTCCCGGCCGGGGCCGCCGTACGGGTAGTCCGGCGCGCCCGGGTCGCTCACCTGGTCCAGCCGCGTCAGCTCCTCCTCGGAGAGACGGAGACCGGCCGCGGCGAGATTGTCGTCGAGCTGCTCGACGGTGCGCGCGCCGAGGATCACCGAGGTGACGGACGGACGGTCGGCCAGCCAGGCCAGGGCGACCTGTGCCATCGAGATACCGCGCTCGTCGGCCACCGCGCGCACCTCGTCGACGACGGCCCAGGTGCGCTCGATGCCGGCCCGCCGGTCGTATGCCTCGACGCCACGCCCGGGGTCCTCGCCGAGCCGGGTCGCCCCGGCGGGCCGCTCGTCGCGGCGGTACTTGCCGGTGAGCCAGCCGCCGCCGAGCGGGCTCCACGGCAGCAGGCCCAGTCCTTCGGACGCACAGGCCGGGGTGATCTCCCATTCGATCTCGCGGGAGAGCAGGCTGTACTGCGGCTGGAGGGTGACCGGCCGGCTCAGTCCGCGGAAGTCGGCGATGTCGACGGTCTTCTGGATCTGCCAGCCGGTGAAGTTGGACAGCCCTACGTAGTGGATCTTGCCCTGGCGTACCGCGTCGTCGAGGAAGCGCAGGGTCTCCTCGATCGGCGTCAGCGGGTCCCAGGCGTGGACCTGGTACAGGTCGACGGTCTCGATGCGGAGCCGGCGGAGGGAGGCGTCGAGGGCGCGGCCGAGGCCGCGGCGCGAGAGGCCGACGTCATTCGGGCCCTCGCCCATGGGGAAGCGGCCCTTGGTCGCGATGACCATGCGGTCGCGGATGGTGGCGGGACGGCTGGCGAGCCACCGTCCGACGATCTCTTCGGACGCGCCCGCGGTGTAGACGTCGGCGGTGTCCACGAAGGTGCCGCCGGCGTCGACGAACCGGTCGAGTTGGGCGTGCGCGGTGGCCTCGTCGGACTCGGCGCCGAAGGTCATGGTGCCGAGCGCGAGCGTCGAGACGCTGCATCCGCTGCGGCCCAGGGTGCGGTACTCCACGGTCGGGGCTCCTTGGGTGACGGTGACGTGGGTGACGGTGACGTGGGAGAAGGGCGTAGTGCCGGGGGGGTGGGGGGCCTTCAGCCTGTCCCCGACCACAGCCATCCGTCCAATAGAAGAAAGAGGACGGATTCAGTAGTCCGATTTCTTAATGCGCTAGGGTTCGTCGCCATGGAACTTCGGCAGCTTGAGTACTTCGTCGCCGTCGCGGAGGAGCGTCACTTCACCAGGGCAGCGGAGCGGATGATGGTCTCTCAGTCGGGACTCTCGGCGTCGGTGCGGGCGCTGGAGCGGGAGTTGGGGGCGCCACTCTTCGTCCGTACCACCCGTAGCGTCGAACTCACCGGTGCCGGACGGGCGTTGCTGGTGGAGGCAACCCGTACGCTCTCCGGAGCGCGCGCCGCCAAGGAGGCCGTCGCGGCGGTCCAGGGGCTGCTGCGGGGCAGCCTCTCGGTCGGTGTCGAGCAGTGTGTGACCGTCGATGTCGGTGGGTTGCTCGCGCGGTTCCGCTCGCAGCATCCGGACGTCGAGGTGCGGCTCCGCCAGGCGGGATCCGTGGTCCTGGTGGACGACATCGCGGCCGGGCGCCTGGACCTGGCGTTCGTCACGCTGCCCGGTCCCCCGCCGGAGGGGGTGCGCCTGCTGCCCTTCCGCCAGGAACCCATGGTGCTGCTCTGCCACCCCGGCCACCGTCTCACGCGGGCGGAGACGGTGGGGTGGGACGACCTGCCGGACGAGACCTTCGTCGACTTCCACCCCGACTGGGGCGCCCGCCGGCTCACCGACCGCGCCTTCGCCGCCGGCGGTACGCAGCGCCGGGTCGCCCTGGAGGTCTACGACGTGCACACCCTGATCGAGCTGGTGCACCACGATCTGGGCATCGCCGTGGTCCCGCAGCCGATCGCCCGCAAGCCGGAGGCGGCAACGCTGTGCGCGCTGCCGCTGACGGGTGCGGAGGACCCGGTCTGGGAGGTGTCGATCGCGCTCCCCGCGGGCGACCGGCCCGGCCCGGCCGCCCACGAGCTCCTTTCGTACCTGGATCGCTGACGCTGTTACAACGCCAGCCAGACCGCGGTGTCCGGTGCCAGCCGGCCGTCCTCGACGGGCCCGCTCGCCAGCAGCACCGAGTCGTGCTCCGGCAGCCGGTACGGCTCGGACGAGAGGTTGACGGCGCAGACGAAACCCGGCTCGCGGCTGAAGGCGAGCACGCCGGCGGGGGCGTCGAGCCAGGTGAGGCTGCCGTCACCGAGCGCCGGGTGGTCGCGGCGCAGGTGCAGGGCGCGGCGGTAGAGCTCCAGCATGGAGGCCTGGTCGCCGGTCTGGGCCGCGACGCTGAGGGCGCTCCAGTCCGCGGGCTGGGGCAGCCAGGGCGCGCCCGTGGCGCCGTCGGGGCTGAAGCCGTACGGAGCCGTCTGCCCGGACCACGGGATGGGCACGCGGCAGCCGTCACGTCCGGGGTCGGTGCGCCCCGAGCGTTCCCAGACCGGGTCCTGGAGCACCTCCTCGGGCAGGTCTTCGACCTCGGGCAGGCCGAGTTCCTCGCCCTGGTAGACGTAGGCGCCGCCGGGCAGGGAGAGCATCAGCAGGGCGGCGGCGCGGGCGCGCCGGGTGCCGAGTTCGAGGTCGAGGGGGCCTTCGGGCCGGTAGGGCACATTGGCCACCCACTTCTTGACCACCTTGCGGCCGAAGCGGCTGGGGTGGCGTACGACGTCGTGGTTGGAGAGCACCCAGGTGGCGGGGGCACCGACGGAGCCGAGTGTGGTGAGCGAGGTGTCGATGACTTCGCGGAGCGCCTTGGCGTCCCAACTGGTCATCAGGAAGTCGAAGTTGAAGGCCGTGTGCAGGCCGTCCTGCCGAACGTAGGCGGCGAGCCGCTCGGGGCTGTCGGCCCAGGCTTCGGCGACGAACGACCGGTCGCCGGGGAACTCGTCGGCGACGCGGCGCCAGGCACGGAAGATGTCGTGCACCTCGTCGCGGTCCCAGTGCGGGTGGTCGATGCTTCCCGCGAGCGGCGGGGCGGAGGGGTCCCTGCGGGGCGGCAGGTCGGGCAGCTCGGGGTGCTTGACCAGGCCGTGCGCCACATCGATACGGAATCCGTCCACGCCACGGCTGAACCAGAACCGCAGGATCGACTCGAACTCCGCCCGCACATCGGGGTGTTCCCAGTTGAGGTCCGGCTGCTCCGGCGCGAACAGGTGCAGATACCACTGCCCGTCGGGCAGCCGGGTCCAGGCCGGACCGCCGAAGCAGGACCGCCAGTCGTTGGGCGGCTCGGCGCCGTCGGGGCCGCGCCCGTCCCGGAAGACATAGCGCTCCCGCTCCGGGCCGCCGGGCCCGGCGGCCAGCGCCGCCTGGAACCATATGTGCTGGTCGGAGGTGTGGTTGGGCACGATGTCGGGGATCACGCGGATGCCGTTCCGGTGCGCCTCCTCGATGAGCGCCTCGGCCTCCGCGACGCTGCCGAACAGCGGGTCGATCTCTCGGAAGTCCGCCACGTCATAACCGTGGTCGGCCATCGGCGACTTGTACCAGGGGTTGATCCAGATGGCGTCCACGCCAAGGGACTTGAGGTACGGCAGGCGGGAGCGGATGCCGGCGATGTCGCCGACCCCGTCGCCGTTGGCGTCGGCGAAGCTGCGGATGTAGACCTGGTAGATGACGGCGCTGCGCCACCATGGTGTGGTGCTGGGCATGGTTCTGCGTACTCCTTGCAGACAGGGGTGTGCCAGGAAGAGATATGCGGTGAGGAGCGGCTACTTCGCCGCGCCGGCGGTGAGGCCGGCGACGATCCGGCGCTGGAAGAGCAGCACCACGATCACGAGCGGGATGGTGACGAGGACACCGGCCGCCATCTGGCTGCCGAACGGCGTCTCGAACTGGGTGGCTCCGGAGAACTTGGAGATCGCCACGGGTGCGGTCTGCATCTCGGCCTTGTTCGTCATCGACAGGGCGATCAGGAACTCGTTCCAGGCCGCGATGAAGGTGATGATCGCGGTGGTGAAGATGCCGGGTGCGGCCAGCGGGATGATGACTTTGCGGAAGGCCTGGCCGCGGGTGCAGCCGTCGACCATGGCGGCATGTTCCAGCTCCCGGGGCATCTGCCGGAAGAACGCGGTGAGGTTCCAGACCGCGAGCGGCAGGGTGAAGGACATGCTGGGCACGATCATCGCCTGGTAGCTGTTGATCCAGCCCATGTCGACGAACATCTTCAGCAGCGGAACCATGATCGACACCACCGGGAACATGGAGGTGGCGATGATCAGGGTGAGCACCAGGCGCTTGAGCCGGAATTCCAGCCGGGCCATCGCATAGGCGGTGAAGGTGGCCAGGATCAGCGCCAGGACGGTGGTGATGCCGGCCACGACGACGCTGTTGAGCAGCGCCCGGGTGAAGGACTGGGACGGGTCGAGGACCGCGAGGTAGTTCTCGAAGGAAATCCGGGTGGGGAAGGGCGAGTTGTCGAAGATGTCGGACGTACGCCGCAGGCTGGAGACCAGCATCCAGTAGAACGGTGCGAGGCAGTAGGCGACGACCGCGGCGACACCCGCGTACAGCAGCCACTTGCGCCAGGTCGGTGAGATCGTCATGCCGCCACCGCCGTACGACGGCGCGGCAGCCATCTGCCGCGTTTCGGGGCGGTGCCGGTGTCCTCGTCCCCGACGACATTGGCACCCAGCAGCCGGACAAAGGCCAGCGCTATCAGGAAGACATAGAAGAAGAGGATCACCGCATAGGCCGCGGCCGGTCCGAACCGCACATTCGCGGCCTGGTCCTGGGCGAGCATCGACAGCGTCTCCACCGAGGTTTTCTGCGCACCGATGAGGATGTACGGCAGGTCGAACATGCGCAGCGCGTCGAGCGTCCGGAAGAGCACGGCCACCAGCAGTGCGGGCTTCACCAGGGGCAGGGTGATGTGCCAGAACTGGCGGAGCGCACTCGCCCCGTCGAGCTTGGCCGCCTCGTAGACCGCTTTGTCGATCACCTGGAGGCCGGCCAGGACCAACAGCCCGATGAACGGCGCGGTCTTCCATACGTCGGCGATGATGACCGCGGCCTTGGCGTGGAACCCCTCGGTCGTCCACAGCACATGCCGGCCGATGAGGGCGTTGGCGATGCCGTCACTGTTGAAGATCCAGCGCCACAGCAGACCGGTCACGGCGGTGGGTATCGCCCATGGCACCAGGATGCTGGCCCGGACCAGGGCCCGGCCCTGGAACGCGCGGTGCATGATCAGCGCCATCGCCACACCGATCACGGTTTCCAGTGCGACCGTGGTGAAGGTGAGGAAGGTGGTGTTCCAGAAGGCGTTCCAGAACCGGGCACCCGCGTCGCCGAAGATCGCGGTGTAGTTCTCGGCGCCCACGAACGGGTCGGTGTCACGGACGAATCCCGTCTTCGGGTCGAGACCGGGAGTGCCGAACAGCGAATCCTTGAGGGCCACGACCGTCGGGTACAGGACCACGACCGTCAGCACCAGCAGTGTCGGCGAGACCAGCAGGGCCGCGAGTCGTGCCGAGCCGGAGGTCGCCCGGGGGCGGCGGCGCTTGGGTAGGGCGAAGGATGCGGCGGCTTCACATCGCGCCGGTGAATTCTGTGTCATCACCATGACTGACTCTCCTTTATTGCGCCGCACGCTGCTGCTGAAGGGCCTTCTGGAGGTCCTTCAGAGCCTGCGCGCTGTTCTTGCTGCCGGTCATGGCGGCATAGGCCTCCCGCTGGATCGCCGCGGTGACATCGCCGTACCGGAAGACCCGGGGGCGCGGCACGGCGTGCAGGATCGACTGCTTGAGCGTGGGGAGGTACGGATACTTCCGCACAAGCTCCGGGTCCTTGTAGAGCGCGTCGAAGGTCGGCGCGGCCGGCGCGGTGGCCAGCGTGAACCGCTGGAGCTTCTCGCTGGTGAAGAACTCCATGAAGTCGAGGGCCGTGGCCTTGTTCCCGGCCGAGGCCGACAGGGCCACGTTGTGGCCGCCCAGGCTGGACGCGCCGGGTCCGTTCAGGCCGGGCAGCGGCGCGACACCGAACCTGCCCGCGACCTTGTTGGCGCCGTCCTGCTTCGTCACCAGGGGATACATGTACGGCCACTGCCGCAGGAAGATCACCTTCCCGGCCTGGAAGACCCTGCGACCGTCTTCCTCCTGGTAGGTGATGGCGTCCTTCGGGATCGTGCCGTCCTTGAAGGAGCCGACCAGGAAATCCAGTCCGCGCCTCGCCTGCGGGGTGTCCACCTGTGGCCTGCCGGACGGGTCGGTGACGACACCGCCCGCGGAGTTCACGGCCTCGGCGAAGTTGACCGTCAGGCCCTCGTACTTCTGGAACTGCCCGGCGTAACAGTGCATCCCCTCGGCTTCGGGGAGCTTCCGCACCTTGGCGCAGTCGGCCCTCATCTCGGCCCAGGTGGCCGGGGGCCGCTTGATTCCGGCCCGCTTCAGCAGATCGGTGCGGTAGTAGAGCATGCCGCCGTCGGAACTGGCCGGGACGGAGTACAGACCGCCGCGGTACTTCCCCGTCTCCACGATCGGCTTCAGCATCTTCCGCAGCGGAAAACGGTCCTGCGGCAGCGGATCGACCCACCGGTGCGCCGCGAACTCCGAGGTCCACACGACGTCGAGGGACAGCACCGTATAGGCATCGGACTTTGTCTGCGCGTTCTGGATCATCTGCTGACGCTGTGCGTCGGGGTCCGTGGGCAGCTGGATGAAGGTGACCTTCTCCTTCGGGTGCAGCTTGTTCCAACGGTCGAGAACCAGCTGGACGGAGCCGGTGGCGTCCTTGCCGGCGGCGTAGGTGATCGGGCCGCGGCCCTCGAAGGCGGGTGTGCCGGCCACGGTGGAAGTGCCGCCGTCGGGCGCGCCGCAGGCGGTGAGGGCTGCGAGCCCCGCGAGAACCGCGCCGGTGGCCACGCCCGGTCGGCGCGGGCCGGGACGATCGGCACCCGGACGCCACCGGGTGGCTTTTCTGAATCTTGCTGTAGTCATGCGGGGGTTTATCCCTTCACCGGCGGGGGACGGCCGGCCGGATCACATGGACAGGAAGGTGCAACAGGAACGCGACAGTCCGGAATGCGAAATGAGGGCAATGAAAACACAGCGGATGCGCTGTGAATGCGCTGCCATCGGCGTCGCTTATGGCGAAACAGCAGGTCAAGATCTTGATGATGCGATCCGCGCGAGTGGCTTTGACCAGTCCGTGACAGCGCTTTCAAGCTAGGAGGCCACACAGGGGAAGTCAATGCGTTACGTCGCGGTAATGCGCAGTCCATCCAGATGTAGTGCACAGCCTTTCCCCCGGTGCCAGCAGGGGTTCATCGGCGGAGCGACCACGGATACGGCCCACCGCGAGACTGATGACAGCGCTGTCATCAATCGTCATGACCGTGTGCTCGCTGTGCTACCGTCCGCTCATGCCACCAGCTCAACGGCACCCCACGATGGCCGACGTCGCCGAGCGGGCCGGGGTCTCCGCTTCCACCGTTTCGCGCACGCTGCGCGGCCTCTCGACGGTCTCGCCCGAAGTCCGCACCCGGGTCGAACAGGCCGCCCGCGAGCTGAACTTCGCGGTCTCCCGGCAGGCCGCCAGCCTGGTCACCGGCAAGACCGGGGTGGTGGGTGTACTCGCGCCGACACTCAGCTCCTGGTTCATCGGCTCGGCGGTGTCCACCCTCGGGCCGGAACTGCGCGCGGCGGGCATGGACCTGCTCCTCTACCTCACTCCGGAAATGAGCGAGCGCGCCGACTTCTTCGAGCGTCTGCCGGCCCGCCGGAACGCCGATGCGCTGCTGGTCTTCTGCTTCGACCTCACCGATGAGGAGACCGCGCGGCTGGACGACCTCCACATGCCGGTCATCTACGTCAGCCAGCACGCCGAAGGCTGCCCGAGCGTGTACGTCGACGATGTGGCCGGGGCGCGCCGCGGCACCCAGCATCTGCTCAATCTCGGCCACCGCCGTATCGCGTTCGTGCAGTCGGTCGGCGCCAGCGGCTTCGCCTTCAGCTCCAACGAACGGCTCATCGGCTATCAGCAGGCACTCACCAGGGCGGGCGTCCCCCTGGACGACGACCTGGTGGTGGCCGCGCCCGTCGACGACAAGCGCAGGATCACGGAAGCGGTCGGCGAGCTGCTCAGCCTGCGGGAGCCGCCCACCGCGGTGTTCGCCGAGCAGGACGAGCTCGCAGCTTCCGTCATCTGGACGCTGCGCAAGGGCCGTATCGACGTGCCCGAACGGATCTCCGTCCTCGGCTTCGACGACCACCCGATCGCCGAATGGTCCGACCTCTCCACGATCGCCCAGTCCCCCGCGGACATCGGGCGTGCCGCGGGCGAGCTGGCCCGCTCACTCATCAACGACCCTGATGCGGACCCGGCCCGGCACATCGTCCTGCCCACGCGTCTGATCCCGCGGGGCAGCACCGTCCCGCTGCGACCGGGCGGCACGGAGGCAGGGGACGCCGGGGACGCGGGGGTATCAACGGGGGGCGGCGTCACGGAGGGGTCCGGGGCCTAGGACCGGCCGTCCGGCCCGCTCCGCAAGGCGAGTCAGCGCACCACGGGCGGCCCGGAGCAGGAACGGTCGAGGTCCCGCTCGGCCCCTGCCCGGGGCCCTTCGGCCCATGCGGGCCGCCCGGGGTTCCGTGACGGTGGAAGCAGACACCGAGCGGAGGCAGGGCTGCGCCGCCGCGGAAGGAGTCGCCATGGCCTGGGAGACGATCCGCAAGAACGCCGCGCCGCGCGTCGCTCCGCAGCTGGCCGACTACGACCGCGCCCGGTTGGGTTTCACCTGGGCACAGGCCAGGGCCGCACTCGCGGGACTGCCCGGGGGTGGCGGACTGAACATGGCGTATGAGGCCGTCGACCGGCACCTGGCCGCGAGTCAGGGCGAGAAGCCGGCATTGCGCTGTATCGCGCGCGACGGTGCCGTCTCCACCGTCACGTACTCCGGGCTGGCGCGCCGTACCGCGCGGTTCGCGCATGTCCTGCGCGCACTCGGAGTCGGCCGTGGTGACCGGGTGTTCACCCTGCTCGGCCGCTGCCCCGAGTTGTTCACGGCCGTGCTCGGCACACTGAAGAACACCAGCGTGCTCTGTGCGCTCGGCTCCGCGTTGGACCCCGGGCCGGTCGCCCAGCGGCTGCGGCTCGGCGACGCGCAGGTGCTGGTGACCACCGCCGAGCTCTACCGGCACAAGGTCGCGGACCGCCGGGAAGCGCTGCCCGGCCTCGCCCATGTCCTCATCGTCGGGCCGGGCACCGAGGAACTGCCGGGCACACTCTCCTTCGACGTGCTGATGGCCGACGCCCCGGACCGCTTCATCATCCCGCCGACCGCTCCCGAGGACGCGGCGCTGCTGCACTTCACCAGCGGAACCACCGGCCCGCCCAAGGGCGTGGTGCATGTCCACGCGGCAGTGATCGCCTATGACGCCAGCGCCGCCACCGCCCTCGATCTGCACCCTGAGGACGTCTATTGGTGCATCGCTGACCCCGGCTGGGCCACCGGGATGTCGTACGGCGTCATCGCGCCGCTCGCGCGCGGCGTGACAGTCGTTGTCGATGACCGTGACCATGACCGCGACCGCGAAGACGGTCATGACTGTGACGCCTGGCGCTGGTACCGGATCCTTGCCGGACAGCGGGTCAGTGTCTGGTACACGGCGCCCACCGCCCTGCGCATGCTGATGCGCGCCACCCCGCGACAGGGTGCACACACGTGGCCGGACTCCTACGACCTGTCGGCGCTGCGCTTCATCGCGTCGGTCGGTGAGCCGCTCAACCCCGAGGTCGTGGTGTGGGGCCGGGACGTCCTGGGGCTGCCCGTCCACGACAACTGGTGGCAGACGGAGACCGGTTGCATCATGATCGCCAACTTCGCGGCCTGCGAGATCCGGCCCGGCTCGATGGGGCGGCCGCTGCCCGGTGTCCAGGCGGCGGTCCTGGAATGCGGCGCGGACGGTCGCGCACGGCTCACCGACGGCCGGGTGACGCTGCTGGAAAACCCGGACACCGAGGGCGAGTTGGCGCTGCGCCCCGGCTGGCCGTCGATGTTCCGCGGCTATCTGCACGACAAGGAGCGCTACGCGGCCGCGTTCGCCGACGGCTGGTATCTGACCGGTGACCTGGTCAAGCGCGACAAGGACGGCTGGTACTGGTTCGTCGGACGCGCCGACGACGTCATCACGTCGGCGGGCCACCTGATCAGCCCGTTCGAGGTCGAGAGCACGCTGATGGAGCACCGTTCCGTCGTCGAGGCCGGGGTGATCGGCCGCCCCGACCCGGTCGCCGGACACCTCGTCAAGGCATTCGTGTCGCTCAAGCCCGGCGTGGAGCCGACGCCGGCGCTGGAGCGGGAACTGCTGGCCTTCGCCCGCCGCAGGCTCGGTCCCGCCGTGGCTCCCAGGGAGATCGCCTTCGACCAGAACCTGCCCAAGACCCACAGCGGAACGGTCATGCGGCGACTGCTGCGCGCCCGCGACGTCGGGCTGCCCGCCGGCGATCTGTCCACTCTGGAGGGATCCCCATGAGCACGGGCCATGGCACCCGCAGACGCAGGACCGAAAGCGCCGCTGCGGGGGCTCTGCAGGAGTGGCTGGTGAGACCTGGTGAACCTGGTGATGAGGAGAAGCCGGGTGAGGCAGCCGCGCCAACGGCCATCCCCCGTGACCCCCTTGGTCCGCTCACTCCCCCGGCCCCCGAAGAAACGCACACCGAGGTGGGCCCCTTGATCCGGCATCTCGCCGAGCGGCGGGGCGTCGACCTGGACACCGTCCATGGGTCCGGACGCGGCGGTCGCGTCACACGGGCCGATGTCGACCAGGCCGTCGACGCCGTCACCCCGCCGCCGCAGATTCCGGCGACCCCGCTCGCCCGACGGCTCGCCGACGTACTCTCCGTCGATCTGAGCACCTTGCGGGGAACCGGCGCGCAGGGTGCCGTCCGGGCCGCGGATGTACGCAAGGCCGCCGCCACCCGGTCCGCCGGTCCCTCGCCCCCACGCGGCGCAGCACCCCCGGCACGTCCCCGCATCCTCCAGACTCCGCATTACTACCTGTCCACGACGGTCGACTTGGCCGCGGCGATGGACTGGCTGCATGAACACAACCGAAGCTGCCCGGTTGCCGAGCGGCTGCTGCCCGCGGCCCTGCTGCTCAAAGCGGCCGCCCTCGCGGCACGGGAAGTCCCCGAGCTGAACGGCTTCTGGACCGACGACCGCTTCACTCCGGGCGACGGCGTGCACCTGGGCGTGGCGGTGTCGAGGCGCGGCGGCGGACTGATCGCGCCCGCCCTGCACGACGCCGACACCCTCGAACTCCCGCGCTTGATGGCCGACTTGACGGACCTGGTCACCCGCGCGCGTGCAGGCACACTGCACGGATCCGAGGCGTCCGAGGCGTCCGAGGCCACGATCACCGTCACCGATCTCGGTGACCAGGGTGTGGAGTCGGTGTTGGGTGTGGTCTACCCGCCCCAGGTCGCTCTGGTCGGCTTCGGACGCGTCGTCGAACGGCCGTGTGCGGTGGACGGCGTGGTCGGCGTACGGCCCACGGTCACGGCCACACTGTCGGCGGACCACCGGGCGACCGACAGCGCCATCGGAGCCCGCTATCTGCGGGCGGTCGACCGGCTCTTGCAGCACCCGGAAGAGCTGTGAACGCAGACCGTACCGGCGGCGCGAGACGGCCAGCTCGTAGCGAGACGGTCACTGCGTCGCGAGACGGTCAGTGCGTCGCGGGTTCCCCGGGGACGACCACCAGCGGGCACGGCGCCAGGTGCACAAGGGTGCGGCTGACGGAGCCGAGGACCATGCCGCGGAATCCCCCGTGTCCGCGCGACCCGACGACCAGGCAGTGCGCTCCCGCCGCGGCCCCGGCCAGTTTCCCCGGCGGGCGTCCGATCAGCACTTCCCGCTGTACCTGAACCTCGGGGTATTTCTCCCCCCGGCCGAAGAGCAGTCCGGACGCTTCAGAGAGGGGATCCCCGTTGTCCTCGGGCCAGTCACCGCGGCTCGGGCGGCGTACCAGGACGGCCCGCAGCGGCACACCGCACAAGGCGGCCTCCTCGAACGCGAACGCCACCGCGGGTGCGGAAGCCACGGAACCGTCCGCCCCCACCACGACAGGGCCGGACTCCTCACCGCCGCGTTCCGGCTCGAATACCAGCGCAACCGGGCACGGCGGATGCCCGACGAGCGACGGCCCCACCCCGCCGAAGGTGAACGCCTCCCCCGGCCCCGACGCCCGGTGCGCGCCGACCACCAGGAGAGCGGCGTGCTCGGCCGCCTCCCGCAGCACATGCGCCGGTCTGCCGTCGACGACTTCCACGGTGATCTCCAACCCGGTACGGCGATCCTCCGCCCAGCCCCGGTGGCTGTCCAGCAACGTCTGCCCGGTAGCGCGGAAGTGCGTGGCCCACAGATGCTCGCGTGAGTCGTGCAGGTCTTTCGGCGCGGCTCCCGTGGGCCACTCCTGGGCATGGATCAGGTGCAGCGGCAGGCCACGCCGGGCCGCGGCATCCGCGGCCCAGTCCAGCGCACTACGGGCCGCTACCGAACGGGAGACCCCGACTACCACCGGTTTGCGCGCGTCGTGGCTGGTCATGCGCCTCCGCCCTCCTTCCAAAGGCCGCCGCCCCGCCGCGGCCGACCCGTTTCGTGCCTCCAGCTTCACGGCGCACGGCAAACCGGCGCATGGGCCGACCGGCCCCCCGTCCGGGCGCCCCGGTTCCGCCACGGTGAAGAGGCCCGATTCCGCCACGGTGGAGAGGCCCGGTCGGCCGTGGCACCGGGACCATTGGCCCCTGCCTCCCGTCACGGCGACATCCGACCGTGGTGGTACGGGGCACCGATGCGGCGTTCCGCGCGCGCTTCGGGGAGCCCACCCGGATGCGGAGGTTCCCCGGGACGTACGGACGATGCGGAGCATGCGGAGGCAGGCCATGAGCAGGACACTGGAATGGAATGTCCGTCTGTACCTCTTCGAGGAGGACGGGACGACCAAGGCGCGGGTGGTGCTGGACACCGGTACCTCGTCGATGACCGGGCATGGCACCGCCAGATGCAGTCCCCGCGACACGGACGTACCGGAGATCGGGGACGAGCTGGCGGCGGCCCGCGCGATGCACGACCTCGCCGGGCATCTGATGCGGGTGGCCGACCACGACATGGCACGCACGGGCACCTAGGTCTCCGCAGGCCGCAGGTCCACGCTCCGGCGGCCGCCCGATTCCCGCTTCCCGATTCCGCTTCCGACCCCGACCCTGATCCTGATCCTGATCCTGATTCATTGAGCACGGCGCAGAACACGTTCCGATTGCGAGGGCCGCGGTGCATACGACGACACCTTCCGCAGGACACCGGCCGATCGTCGTCGGCGTCGAGTCCGGCACCCGGCATCGATTGGCGCTCGCGTGGGCCGCCGACGAGGCGAACCGCCGCGGGCTGCCGCTGACCGTGGTGCATGCACAGGGACGGGCCACTGTGGCGGTCACCGAGGCGGAGCAATTGCCGTCCTGGCAGCAGTGGAAGCACGCCTTGCACCGCTCGGGCGAGCACACGCTCAGTGAGGCCGTCGCGTTCGCCGAGAAGCGCCATCCGGAGCTGCCCGTGACGGGGCTGCTCGCCGAGGGCGAACCGTCGTGGGTGCTGGGTGAACAGGGTCCCGGGGCGGAGATGATCGTGCTCGGTTCCGAGTTCCTCTCGGCGCGGCAGGAACTCTTCACCTCCGCCTCCGTGGCGCTGCCCGTCATGGCCCATGCGCGGTGTCCCGTTGCGGTGGTGCGGCACTGGGAGCACACGGTTCAGGAGCAGCCGTACGTGGTCGTGGGCGTCGACGGCAGCCCGACCTCGCAGGCCGCCATCGACTTCGCATTCGAGGAGGCGGCGCTGCGCGGGGCCATGCTGCGCGCGATCTACGTGTGGCATCCGCAACTGCTCGGGAATCTCGACGAGGACGCCGCTTGGCGGGAGTGCCGTGCGGTGCTCTACGAGGCGGTTTCCGGGCGCACGGAGAGCTATCCGGACGTCGATCTGCACCATGAGGTGATGGCCGGCCATCCGGTGGAGGTGCTGGTCCGGGAATCGCGGCACGCCCTCGCCCTGGTGACGGGAACCAGGGGCCGCGGTGGTTTCGCCGGAATGCTGCTGGGCTCGGTGAGCCAGGGGGCGCTCCACCACGCAGAGTGCCCGCTCGTCGCTGTGCCTCGTCCACAGGAGCGGTAGCAGCGGGCAGACGGGCAGACGGGGGCACGGGGGCACGGTCACAGCGAGTCGGACCAGTCATGCGGAACGGCCGGCGAGTCAGTCACGCGGGACGACCGCCACCGGGCAGCAGGCATGGTGCAGCGCCGCATGCGCCACAGGGCCGAGTCTCATCGGCGAACGATGCGTGCGCCGCCCGACGACCAGCAGCCCGGCGTGGCAGGCGGCACCCAGCAACACCGGTGCGGCCGACCCGCTTTCGACGTGCTGGATCACCTCGACGCCGGGGAACTTCGTCTGCCAGGGCGCGAGCGCTTCGGCGAGTGCCTGTTCCTCTCCGGACGTGAACAGCGTGATCTCGTCCGGCAGGGTGGGCGGCGCGGTCGGGACGGGGCTGACGAACGTGGGCGGCCCCCAGGCCCGGACGGCGCGGAGTTTCCTGTGATGCATATCGGCAGCGGTGAAGGCGAAATCGAGCACGGCCTCGTCGACCGGCCCCACGTCGTGCACACCGACCACGATCTCCGGCTCCGCGATCTCCGGCTGGGCCTCCGCCTCGTGCGCCGCCGCGTCCTCGGGCGTACCGCTTTCCTTCGCGCGCACCGTCACCACGGGACACTCCGCCCGCCCGAGAACGTGCAGACTGACCGAGCCGAGCAGAAAGCCCGCGAGAGCGCCGCGTCCGCGTGACCCGAGCACCATCAAGGCCGCCTGCCCGCTGTGCTCCACCAGCGCCTGCACCGCCTGCTCGGGAACCTGCTCCGTCGTCACGGTGAGCTCCGGGTGCAGCTTGTGCGCGATTGCTTCGGCGGCGCCGAGCACCTCCTCCCCGTAACGCTGCTTGTCGGAGGCTTCCTGCGCGATGCCGGAGTCCAATGGCTGAGAGACCCAGGAGTGCAGAAGGTGCAGCGGAAGGCCGCGCACGGCTGCCTCGTCGGCGGCCCAGCGCGCCGCGGTCAGGCTTGCCTCGGAATCGTCCAGTCCCACGACGACGGGCGCTGCCATGACGCACCTCCAGACCACCAGAGCACGGCCTGCCTGCCTCCAGCATCACGGTGAGCGGTGGCCGGGCCCATGGGCCGAGCGGCCCTCCCCGGAGGCGAGCAGCCCGGTCACCGGTCTTCCCGGCTTCCTCGATCTGTGTGTGGCGCGTGGCTGGATACCTCGCCTGACCTGCTGGTAAGCCCTCGGCTGCGCCGCTTGTGCCATACGCTGCTGCTGCCCGAGAACCGGTTCAGGAGCAGGCAGGTATGACCGAAGCATTACCCCACACGGCATCGACATCGACATCGCCGTGGCCGAGGCTCGACGTACCGGACCGGATCCACAGCCTGCTCACCGCCGTCATGGACGTGGGGCGCGGCCTTGAACTCCCCCAGGTACTGCGGGGCATCGTGGAAGCGGCGGTCACCCTCGCCGGCGCCGAGTACGGCGCGCTGGGAGTGGTCGGCGACGGGCAGCGGCTGTCCGAGTTCCTGCCGGTGGGCATGGCCGACGACCTCGTGTCGAAGATCGGCCAGTCTCCTTGCGGTCATGGCATTCTCGGGGAGCTCATCCAGAACCCCGAGCCGCTGCGGCTGACGGACCTCACCCGGCATCCGAGCAGTTACGGCTTCCCCGAGCACCACCCGCCGATGCGCACGTTCCTCGGGGTGCCCATCCGCGTCCGGGACGAGGTCTTCGGCAATCTCTACCTCACCGAGAAGCGCGGCGGCGGAGGGTTCGACGCGGACGACGAGAAGGTGCTGACCACCTTGTCCATCGCGGCCGGGATCGCCATCGACAACGCCCGTATGTACCACGAGAGCCGCCGCCGGGAACGCTGGCTCGAAGCGCTCGGTGAGATCACCAGCAGCCTGCTCGCCGGTACCGAGGTGAGCCGGGTGCTCCAGCTGATCGCCCGGCGGGCGATGGAGGCCGCCGACGCGGACCTGGCCGCCGTGCTGCTCCCCAGCGGTGACGAAGGCCGGCTCGCCGTACGGGTGGCGCTCGGCCATGGCGCGGAGCCGATCCGGGGGACGACCGTTCCCGCGGCGGGGTCGCTGGCCGGTCTGGCCGCGCGTACCAAAGAACCCGTGGTGACCGCGGAGATCGGCGCCGACTCCCGTGCCCACCGGCTCGGCGGCGACGGGGAGGCGGACGGTCCCACCGTGGCGGTACCGCTGCCCCTCGACGCCGCCGCGTGCGGAGCGCTGCGGCTGAGCCGCCGGGCCGGCCGCCCGACCTTCGACGACACCGAGGTGACGCTGATCTCCGGCTTCGCCGACCAGGCCGCGATCGCCCTCGAACTCGCCCGGCACCGCGCCGAGTCGGAGGAACTGGCCGTCCTGCACGACCGCGACCGTATCGCGCGCGACCTGCACGACCTGGCGATCCAGCGGCTGTTCGCCACCGGGATGACGCTGCAGAGCGCGACCCGCATGATCGAACGCCCGGACGCCGCCGACCGGGTCTCCCGTGCGGTGGACGACCTGGACACCACCATCAAGATCATCCGGTCGACCATCTTCGAACTGCGGACGGCCACGGCCGACGACGGCCGCGGCGGGCCGCGCCTGCGCCGCCGGATGGCCGAGACCGCCCACCTCGCGGCCCAGTCGCTCGGGTTCACCCCGTCCCTGCGTGTCGAAGGCCCCGTGGATTCCGGCGTTCCGGACGAACTGGCCGAGCATGTGCTGGCGGTGACCGCCGAATCCCTCAGCAACATCGCCCGGCACGCCCATGCGCACCGGGCGGACGTGGTCCTCGCGGTGCCGGGCACGGGGGACCATCTCACGCTCACGGTCACCGACGACGGCGTGGGCATAGGCTTGGGCATGGGCACCGTCGAGCACACCGGCGGGCTGGCCAACATGCGCTCCCGGGCCGAGCAGTACGGCGGCACGCTGGCCTTACGCTCCCCGTCGGACGGCGGCACCCGGATCGTGTGGCGCGTGCCGCTGCCCGCACAGGGGTGACCTGCCGGACGGGCCGCCCCTGGACGAGTAAGTCCTGTGTTCCCTTTGTCCGGCCGTAGGGCGAGCCAGAAGGGACACAGGACTTACTCGTCTAGACCGTCCGGGAGACCTGCTGCTCCTTGAGGCGCTCGGCGAGGATCGCCGCCTGGACGCGGCGGCCCACCCCCAGCTTGGAGAGGATGGCCGAGACCCGGTTCTTGACCGTCTTCTCCGCCAGATACACCCGCTCGGCGATCTGCCGGTTCGTCAGCCCCTCCCCGATCAGCTGCAGGATCTCCAGCTCCCGTGGGGAGAGCCGGTCCAGCTCCGGGGCGCCGGAGGGCTGGGGGCGGCGCAGCCGGTCCATCACCCGTGCGGTCGTCCGGGGATCCAGCATCGACCTGCCCGTGGCGACCGTACGTACCGCGGTCACCAGGTCGGAACCGCCGATCTGCTTGAGCACATAGCCGGCCGCCCCCGCCATGATGGCGTCGAACAGCGCCTCGTCGTCATCGAAGGATGTCAGCATCAGACAGGCCAACTCGGGTGTACGGGCGCGGAGTTCACGGCACACCTCGACCCCCTCGTGATCGCTTCCGCCGCTCGCGCCGTCGCCGAGCCGTACGTCCAGCACGGCCACATGCGGGCGCGCCGCGGGCACCCGGGCCAGTGCCTCGCGCGCGTTCGCCGCCTCGCCGGTCACGGTGATGTCCGGCTCGGCTTCGAGCAGATCGCGTACGCCCCGGCGCACCACCTCGTGGTCGTCGAGGAGGAAGACCCGCAGGGGGGAAGCGGGGGCGGCGGGGGCGGCGGGGGCGGCGTGTGGGTGCATGTGTGTGGCTCCGTCGGAGGTCTTGTCGCGTGTCTCGGGAGGTCTTGTCACGGGTCAGCGTTCGGCGCGGGCGGTGGCGCCGAGGGCGGGGCTGTGGCGGATCCGGTCGGCCGGGAGGTTCAGGTCGGCCAGCCGCCGCACCACGGCGGTGACCATGGTGGGCGGTCCGCTGACGTAGGCCAGGTGGCCGGACCAGTCGCCGTCCCGGGCCACCGCTTCGACCAGCCGGCCGTACGCGGGGGCCGCGGCGTCCTCGCCGATCACCGGGACCACCCGCAGCCACGGGCAGCGGCGCTCCAGCCTGGCCAGCGCCCGCCTGTCGTACAGGTCGTCGCGGGTGCGGGCGCCGAGGAACAGCCGGGCGGTACGGCCGGGGGTACGCCGGGCCGCCAGCTCCTCCAGCAGGGCCTTGGCGGTGGCCCAGCCGGTTCCGGCGGCCACGATCAGCACATCCCGCGTCAGGTTGTCGTCCAGCGTCATCGCGCCCTGCGGCGGCCCCAGCCGCAGGCTGTCTCCGACATGTGTGTGCGCCACCAGGGCCTGGCTCAGCCCGCCCGGCCCGGTCCGGCGGATGTGGAACTCCAGCTCACCGCCCGGACGCGGAGCGCAGGCGAGGGCGTAGGGGCGCCAGGCGTGCGGCAGCAGCGGCGACTGGAGGCGCGCGTACTGTCCGGCCTGGTAGGGGTAGGGCTCACCGGTGCGGACATGGAGCACGGCAAGGTCCGGCCGCCGTAACTCATGCCCCGTCACTTCGGCGTTCCAGTAGGGCGGTTCGGCCACGGCGCTTTCGGCGCCGTCCACCATCGCGGCGACGGCGAACCGCAGCATCCGTAACCACGCCTGCTCCAGGCCCTCGGTCCACCGCTCGCACGCGCACCGGCGCAGCCCCTCGGCGAGGGCGGCCTCGAACACCTCGTAGTGCACCGGCAGCACACCCAACTTGCGGTGGTCGCGGCCCAGTCGGGCGCAGACGGCGGCCACCTCGTCGGGGCGGTGCAGGTTCTCGATCAGGTACCAGAAGGCCCGTTCCAGGTGCGTGCGCTGGAATTCCATGGACGCGGGGAACAGTCCGCGCAGATAGGGGTGTTGCTCGAACATGGCCGCATACAGGTGGTCGATGAGCGCGCTGAAGGGGGTCACCAGCGGCAGGTCCCGGGTGATGACCCGCTGGTCGGCCGCCCCGTCATAGGAACTCCCGGCTCCGCGCCGGCGGGCGGCGTACGGAGGCAAGGCCCGGGATGCTCCCCGCGCGGGGGCCAGCAGCCGCTGACGCAGCCGCATCGCGTCCCTTCGTGCGAGCAGCGCGTGGTACGCGTCGTAGTCTCCGAATCCGCCGGTTCCGGTGCTGTGGCCCGTGTCGGCCCGGTCGCACCCTTCGCCCATCGCGCCCAGCTCCGACCGCTTCGCCGCCATTGCTGTACCTCCCGCTCGCCCTCGTGCCGGAAGGGCCCGCCCGGTGTCGCCCGCGAGCGGCCCCTGAAGATCAGTCAACACAGTTCGCGCGGACGGCGGCAGGGCCGAACGGCCCCTGGCGCCAAGCGATCGGCGGGCTCTGTACTAGGGCCTGTCCGATGGGTCATGGCCCGGCCACCCGCGCGGCGTGCGCAGGTCGCACCGTACGAAGGGATACGCATGATGCCCCGCCCGCCGACCCGCCCCGGGGGAACCCGGCCCCGCCGCACGGTCGAAATGGACAGCACCGAGGCGCTGCGGCTGCTGGCCGGCGTCCCGCTGGGCAGGGTCGTCTTCACCCGGCAGGCGCTGCCCGCGATCCGTCCGGTCAACCACATCGTGGACAACGGCGACATCGTCATCCGCACCCATGCCGACGCGGCGCTGGCCGCACACACCCGGCAGGCCGATCCGGGCGCCGTCGTCGCGTACGAGGCCGACGCCATCGACCCCACCACCCACCTCGGCTGGAGCGTGGTCGTCACCGGCTATGCGTGCCTGGTCACAGAGCCCCGGGACCTGGCCCGATACCAGCGGCTGCTCCGCCCGTGGGTGGACCACGCCATGGACCATGCGGTACGCATCCGCCCCGGCCTGATCACCGGTTTCCGGCTCACCGGCTGACGGGCCCGCCCGATATTGCCAAAGACGGCATTTCAGGCAGAGTGGATATATGGATACGCGGAGGCGGGGAGTCACCGACGGAGGCGATATCGCGGACGTCGCCGAACGTCTGCGCAGCGAGCCCCTGCCGCGGGACTTCGACCGCCCGCCCGACCCGCTGCGCGACTACAAGGCGTCCATGACGCCCGCTCAGCGCACCAACGCCATCCGCGAGGTGCTGAACGCCCTGGTGGACCGCATCGGTCCACCCACCCTCTACGGCGGCAGCGCCTACGGCCCGACCATCCGCTGGCGGACCGACGAGCGAATCCTGCTGCTCGACCACGGCGTCGCCTGCCTGCAGGTTTCGGTACGCCGGACCGAGGAGCTGGAGCGTTCCGAGTCCGACCGCTTCGCGCACGGCGTGGGCGACGGCGAGGAGCAGGTGTCGTTCTTCAGCAGCCTGCCGTACCTGTGGCAGCTGTACCGCGACGGTCCCGGCACCCTCGCGCCGACCTTCCCCACGGCGACCATGGCTCCGGACTGGCACCGGCTGGAGGAGTCCGTGGAGAGCATCCTGTGGGCGTGGTCGGAGCAGTTGCCCGCGCAGGTCGGCAATGAGGAGTCGGCGGCGTTCAACATCGTCAACCACAAGGACGGCGACCGGCCCCTGTCGGTGGGGTACAGCCCGGAGGGGATGTTCCTGGTCGTCGACGACCGGGACGCCCCGGAGGGCGGCAGCCACCGGGCCACGATGGAGAGCCGGGGCTGGCAGGTCGCCGTTCACGGGTGGTGGGAGGCGACGTTCCCGGAACCCGGCTGGGAGAGTGCCGCGGCGGCCGCACGGATAGCGATCGCGGAAGTGCGCTCACGAGGAGCGCTCACACCGGGGGATCTGGGTGCGGCGGACATCAGCTGTGCGGACCGGGGCCTGCTGCTCCTGCCCGGTCTGGGCATCAGTCACTGATTAGGAGCGGCGGAAGACCGGAAGACCGGTGGCCCGATCACCTTGGCGGCCCGGCTCAGTCGTGGGGGACGACGGCCACCGGGCACGGTGCGTGATGCAGGGCCGCATTGGCCACGGGCCCGATGCGGCCCGTCAGGCCTGCCCGGTGCCGCCGCCGGCCGATGACCAGCAGATCGCAGTCTTCCGCCGCCCTGACGACCGCCTTGGCCGCGCTTTCGAGCCGGATGCTCTCGGTCACCTGCACATCGGGGAACCGCTCGCGCCATGGGTGGAGCGCCTCGCCGACCTCCTTGCGGGCTGCCGCGTCGATTTCCTTGGAGACGTCGGGGTCGACGCCCCAGGGCACAAACGCCTGGACCGGCAGGCTGCGTCCATGGACGGCCCTCAGGGGGACACCACGCTGCGCGGCGGCGGCGAAGGCGAAGTCGAGCACGCTGTCGCAGGAGCCGTGCAGACCGAGGCCGGCCACCACGCCTCCGGCGTGTGCGGGCGACGGCTCCGCTTCGTGCATCCCGGCGCGCACCAGCACCACCGGGCGCTCGGCCCGCGCCACGACGTGCATGCTGACATCGCCGAGGAAGAAGCTCTCGACGGTCTCCAGGCCACGTGAGCCGAGGACGAGCAGCTGTGACTCCACCGCTGCGCGCAGCAGCGCGGTCGCGGGCTCCTCGGCGACCAGGTCCACCGTGACGGACAGCCCCGGGTGACGCCCTTGCAACTCCGCCTGCGCATCGCGGACGATCCGCCGCGCCCAGTAGTTCTGGTCCATCTCCGCGGGGACGTCCGTCGGCTCGGGGGACAGCATGATCCATGCGTGCAGCAGGCGCACGGTGAGCCCACGGCGTTCGGCTTCGTGGGCGGCCCAGCGGGCGGCGGCCAGGCTCTCGGGGGAGCCGTCGAGGCCGACGGTGACGGCTGGTTCCGTGGCGGCTGGTTCCGTGTCGGCTGAAGCCATGACGAGTGCCTCCGTCTCGTTCCGGTACCGGATCACGGTGTGCGTCCGCCTCTCCAGCGTGGCTCTTGGGCCGGGGGCCGGCGACAGGGGCCATTGGTCCCTGCCGGTGGCCGTGCGGGCCCGACCCGGGACCTTTGGCCCCGTGACTGCGCTCCGCGGATGTCCGACGGTGGTGAGGGGCGGCGCAGACGCGCTCCGGGGCCGCCTCTGGGGCGAGGAGGTGCGGAGGTACGCGCATGTCTGAGGCAACGACAACCGATCTGTACGAAGTGACGATGGCGATGTCGTACCTGCGGGAACGGATGACCCGTCCGGCGACCTTCAGTCTCT
Source organism: Streptomyces sp. NPDC050636 (assembly GCF_040654775.1). Classification (NCBI taxonomy): domain Bacteria; kingdom Bacillati; phylum Actinomycetota; class Actinomycetes; order Kitasatosporales; family Streptomycetaceae; genus Streptomyces; species Streptomyces sp. NPDC050636. The sequence continues at coordinate 9,276 of NZ_JBFAIP010000065.1, read as the reverse complement.
TCGTCCGCGACCTGCCGCCCGGCCGTGGGTTCCTTGTCGCCGCAGGTCTGGAGTCCGCGCTCGACTACCTGGCCGGGTACCGCATCAGACCCGCCGACGTGGAGGCGTTCGCCTCGGCGCTGAACCGGCCCACTCGGGACCTGGCGAGGCTGCGGGGGCTGAAGTTCACCGGAGAGGTACGGGCGGTGCCGGAGGGCCGGATCGTGCTCGCCGGCGAGCCGCTGCTGGAGGTCACCGCGCCCCTCCCCCAGGCGCAGCTGGTCGAGACGTACCTGCTCAATCAGGTCAGCTACCAGACCGCGATCGCTTCGAAGGCCGCCCGGTGTGTGCTCGCCGCGGCGGGTCGCCCGGTCGTGGACTTCTCGCTGCGCCGTACGCACGGCGTCGAGGCCGGTTTCCAGGCCGCGCGGCTCGGTGCCCTGGTGGGATTCGCCGGGACCAGCAATGTGGCGGCGGCGACCGCCGTCGGGGTGCCCGCGGTGGGCACCATGGCCCACTCGTATGTGGAGGCGTTCCCGTCGGAGGAGGAGGCGTTCCGCGCCTTCGCCCGTGCTCACCCCGGCCCGATCACGCTCCTGGTGGACACGTACGAAACCGAGGAGGGCGTCCGCACGGCGGCGCGCGTGCTACGGGACCTCGACCTCACGACCGGCTCGGCGATCCGGCTGGACAGCGGCGACCTCGGTGCCCTGGCGGTGCGAGCGCGCGGCATCCTCAACGCCGCCGGGCTGCCGGACGTACGCATCGTCGCCAGCGGCGGCCTGGACGAGTACTCCGTGGACGATCTGGTCCAGTCCGGAGCGCCGATCGACACCTACGCCGTGGGCACCCGCATCGGGGTCGCGGCCGACGCCCCGTATCTGGACTCCGCCTACAAGCTGGTCGAGTACGACGGAAACCCGGTGATGAAGCTGTCCTCGGCGAAGGTGACGGCACCGGGCGCGAAGCAGGTGTTCCGCTGTCCCGGGTACGCGGATGTGATCGGTCTCCGGGACGAGGGGGCTCCCGGGCGGGGCCACCGGCTGCTGGAGCCGGCGATGCGGGACGGCCGGCGCATCGCGGAGCGCCCGGCTCTCGAAGAGGAGCAGGCGCGGTTCACCGCCGATCTGGAGGAGTTGCCGCATGCCGCCCTGCGGGTGCGGTCCCCGATCGCGCCGCGAGCGGTGCCGTCCGAGCGGCTGAACGCCCTGGTCGGCCAGGTGCGGCGGCGCCTCATCGAGCACCGTCGGAGTTCCGCCGCTCCCCCGGCGTCAGAGCCCCGCCGCACCGTGTCGGGGCGGGAGAAGCCCTGACGACATGAACGAGAGCATGGATGAGAGTGAGCGTATGAAGGAGAAGAGACCGCTCGTGAAACGGCTCGCGGTGCTCCTGGCCATCGCGCTCGGTGGTTACGGCAGGACCGTGCGGCCGCGCATCCTGCGCTGGGGCGCGACGGGAGAGGAAGCGTCCCGCTCCTTCCCTGGGGACGAGCTCGTGCCGTATCCGGACGGCCAGACCACGATGGCCACCACCCTGCCGGCGCGGCCCGAGGAGGTCTGGGCGTGGTTGCAGCAGATGGGTTGCGACCGGGCCGGCTGGTACAGCTGGGACCGGCTCGACAACGGAGGCCGGCCGAGCGCCCGGAGGATCGTGCCGGAGTGGCAGGACCTCAAGGAGGGCCGGCACCTGGACTCGCTGCCGAACGGCAAGGCGTGGTTCACCGCGGTGGTCGTGGATCCGCCCAGGTCGCTGGTCCTGCGCGCCGATCTGAAGCTGCCGTCCTGCGCGTCCTTCGACCCGCAGCACTGGCCCCTGCCGCCGGCCTACAGCGGCGGGATCTGGGGATTCCACCTGGAGCCGGCCCCGGACGGGGAGACCCGCCTCATCGTGCGCACCCGTGGCCGTGGCCGACCGCGTCCTCTCATGTGGGCCGTCGACCGTCTGCTCGGCGAACCCGCCCACTTCGTCATGCAGAACCACCAATTCCGGAATCTGCGCGAGCGGTTCGGCGGCGGCCATGGCGAACTTCACCTCTGGCACCCGTTCCATGTGGACGGTCATCGCCCCGCCGGCGAGCCGTCGAACCGGAAACACCGGCCCTGACCCATCGGACAGGCCCTGGTTACACATCATCACCCTGCCCCTACACTGACCACGCCCGGGATCACTCGTGACCTGGAACCACGCTGCTGCCGAAGGCGGTCCCGGCAGAGTGGGGGGGCTGACGTGTTCTACCAGGTACTCAAGTACGTGCTGCTCGGGCCGTTGCTGCGGCTGATCTTCCGGCCGCGGGTCGAGGGGCTTGAGCATGTGCCGGAAGCGGGCGCGGCCATCATCGCGGGCAATCATCTGTCATTCGCCGATCACTTCGTGATGCCCGCGATCCTGCCGCGCCGGGTCACCTTCCTGGCCAAGGCCGAGTACTTCACCGGCCCCGGTCTGAAGGGACGGCTCACCGCCGCGTTCTTCCGGGGCATCGGGCAGATCCCGGTGGACCGCTCCGGCGGCCGCGCCTCACAGGCGGCGATCTCTTCGGGGCTCTCGGTGCTGCGCAAGGGCCGGCTGCTGGGGATCTACCCGGAGGGCACCCGCTCGCACGACGGACGGCTCTACAAGGGACGCACCGGGGTCGCCGCGATGGCGATCAAGGCGGGGGTGCCGGTGGTGCCGTGCGCGATGATCGGCACGTTCGAGGCGCAGCCGACCGGGCGGCGGCTGCCGCGGGTGATGCGGATCGGTATCCGGTTCGGCGCGCCGCTGGATTTCTCGCGGTATGCGGCCATGGCGGACGAGCACATCGCGCTGCGCGCCGTCACCGACGAGATCATGTACGCGATCCTCACCCTGTCCGGGCAGGAGTACGTCGATACGTACGCCGGCGAGGCCAAGGCGGAGGCACAGGCGCAGGTCCGGGCACGGGGCCGGCGCGGGCACGGTAGCGGCACCGGAAGCTGAGCCGTGGGGCCCGCGTTACCCGCGCGCCGGGTGCCGAAATCCCGTCGCGGGGCGGGCTGCCGGGCCGTACCTTGATCGATGGGGCACCTCCCAGCGTTTGCTGGAGTCGGTGACCGGGATACGGGGGACCGACGATGAGCGCGCGGTTGCGCGGAATGGCGCAGGAGACGGAACGGATCGTCACGGCGGGCGCGTACCGCGCGCCGAGCGGACGGCTGGTGGAGATCGCGGGGGCGGTCGAGAAGGCACGGGCGGGGACCCGGCTGTACGGCCCGGAGCCGGTGGCCGTAACGGGCGAAGCCCCGGGCGCGCGCACGGTGTTCGAGGTGACGGGGGAAGGCAGCCTCACGGCCGGCCGCCGGCTGGCGGCGGAGGGCGGCGGGCAGCCCGGCCGGGTGGCCGTGCTCAACTTCGCCTCGGCACGCAATCCCGGCGGCGGCTATCTCAACGGCGCGCAGGCCCAGGAGGAGGCGCTGTGCCGCGGGTCGGCGCTGTATACGTGTGTGCGCGAGGCGCCGGATTTCTATGCCGCGCATCGGGCGGAGCCAAGCCCGTTCTACAGCCACCGGGTGATTCTCTCCCCCGGCGTGCCGGTGTTCCGTGACGACCGGGGCGCGCTGCTGGAAGTACCGTACGAGGCGGGTTTCTTGACGGCGGCGGCGCCGAATGCCGGGGTCATCGCGCGGCAGCGGCCGGCCGAGGCGGGCCGGGTGGCGGCGGCGCTGGCGGCTCGCGCGGAGCGTGTACTGGAGGTCGCGGCGGTCGGGGGGCACCGTCAACTGGTGCTCGGCGCCTGGGGTTGCGGGGTCTTCCGCAATGAACCGGCCGATGTGGCACGGGCGTTCGCGGCCCAGCTGCTGGACGGCGGCCGCTTCGCCGGCTGGTTCGACCATGTGGTCTTCGCTGTGCTGGACCGCCGGGACGACTCCCCCACCAGGGCCGCTTTCACCAGGACCTTTACCGACGTTCTCACCGGATGACGCGGCCGCACGGGCGGCCGGGAGGGATCCCGGCCGCCCGTGGAGGCAGCACATGAAGCGCCGAGGCGACGGTCAGGGAGCGACCGGAAGGTCGGTGGACCCGTTGTGGGCCGCCTTGGCCGCCGGCTTGCCGGGCTCGGGCGTGGCGTGCGGGGCGCACGTCACATCCGCGGCATCCGTCTTGCCCGTGAGCAGGTAGGTGTCGACCCGCTCGTTGATGCAGGGGTTGACCAGGCCGGTGACACCGTGGGAACCGGCGTCCCGCTCGGTGATCAGACGGGAGCCCTTGAGCCGCTGGTGCAGCTCGACGGCACCCTCGTACGGGGTCGCCGCGTCACGGGCGCTCTGCACGATCAGGACGTTCGGCAGACCCTTGCCGGTCTTGACGTCGACCGGCCGCTGCTGCTTGGCCGACCAGGTGGCGCAGGGCAGGTTCATCCAGGCGTTCGACCAGGTCATGAACGGCGCCTGCTGGTGGATCCGGGTGTTGTCCCGGTCCCACTTCTGCCAGCTGGTGGGCCACTTGGCGTCGGTGCACTCGACAGCCGTGTAGACGGCGTTGCTGTTCTCGGAAGCGACGTTCCCGGCCTTGTCGTTCATGTCCGGGCCGGCGTTCTCGATCAGCGGCTTCTCGTCACCGGCGAGGTACGCGCGCCACGCCTCGGCCGTGGAGGCCCAGGAGGAGTCGTAGTACGGAGCGCTCTGGAAGAAGCCGGTCAGTTCGGCCGGGCCGACGACTCCGCCGATCGGGTTCTTCTTGGCGGTCGCGCGCAGCTTCTCCCACGCCGCCTGGACCTTCTCGTCGGTGTCACCGATGTGGTACGTCGCGTCGTTCTTCGCGACCCACTTCTTCCAGTCGCCCCAGCGGGTCTCGAAGGCGAGGTCCTGGTCGAGGTTGGCCTGGTACCAGATCTTCTCGCGCGAGGGGTTGACGACACTGTCGACGATCATCCGGCGGACGTGGTCCGGGAAGAGCGTCGCGTACACCGCGCCCATGTAGGTGCCGTAGGAGACGCCGAGGAAGTTGAGCTTCTTCTCCCCCAGCGCGGCGCGGATCACGTCCAGGTCACGGACGGTGTTCGCGGTCGTCATGTACGGCAGGAGGTCGCCGCTGCGCTCGGCGCAGCCGTCGGCGTACTCCTTGGCGAGCTTGCGCTGGGCGAGCTTGTCCGCCTCGCTGTCCGGCACCGGGTCGGCCTTGGGGGCCTTGACGAACTCCTGCGGGTCAATGCAGGAGATCGGCGCGGAGTGGCCGACGCCGCGCGGGTCGAAGCCGACGAAGTCGTACGCCTTCGCGACCTTGGTCCACAGCGGGTTCTTGGTGGTGATGCGGGTCGGGAACTTCATGCCCGAACCGCCGGGGCCGCCGGGGTTGTAGAGGAGGGAGCCCTGTCGCTCCTTCTTGTCCCCGGTGCTGAGGGCCCGGTCGACGGCGATCTTGATGGTGCGTCCGTCGGGCTTGGCGTAGTCGACCGGGACGGTGACATAGCCGCACTGGACGGGGGTCTTCAGTCCCCAGTCCGCGGGGCAGTCCTGCCAGTCGATGCCTGTCTTGGCTGCGCGCGCGGCGGCGGTCTGTACGCCGCGCGATTCGGGCGATGCGCCCTTGTGGTGTTCGCCCGCGGTGGCGGGCGTGGCGGCTATCGCTCCGGCGAGGAGCGTGCCGGTCACCAGGGTGCCGGCGGCGCCGAGCGCTGCTGTTCGTCTCACGTGGTTGATCCCCCTGCATGGTGCGCCGCTTGTGGCGGCGATGATCACAGAGCTACAAAGAGGATCCTTGCTTCTCACATCCCTTCCTGAACAGGTGTGACCATCGCGAACCGGCAATTCTTTACCAACCCGTAGGATTTTTACGGCTGCCGCGCGACCGGGCGGGAAGTGCCTGTAGGCCATCTGGCCCATCGGACGACAACGGGCCGCAGAGGGGCGATAACACGTCAATTGCCTGGCACCCGCCGGTAGGGCATGTGCCAGCAGCAATCCGGTATGTAACCTTCCGTGCAGGCTCTCCCACACGCTGCCACGAGGGAGGGCCTCGGCGTTTTCACCTCGGTGCGAACCGTCCGCCGCGCGCAGTCCCGTACGAACAGTCCAGAAGGAGATCCGAAGTGCCGGGTATCGATCAGGTGTTGTCCCGAGCGATGGGGATTCCCGGCGTCCTGGGTGCCGGACTGATCGACTGGACCAGCGGTCTGACGCTCGGTACGGCCGGGCGGGCACCGCACGGCGATCACGAAGCGGCCGCAGCGGACACCGCCGAGGTGGTCCAGGCCGTGGCGCGCAACGCCACCTTCGACACCGCGGGCGGCTCCGGTCCGGCTCTGGAGGACCTCATCATCACGGCAGCGGGCAGCTACCACCTCATCCGCTTCGTGCACACGGCCTTCGACAGCCAGACGTATCTCTACCTCTGGCTGGACCGGGGGCAGGCCAACCTCGCCGTCGCCCGGTTACGGTTACGCGAGCTGGCGGCGGAGCTGGTCGCGGCCTGAGAGATGGGCCGGCCCTTACCTCCACGCACGCCGCACGCTGCCGCCGGATTGCTCGATCGATTCGCCGCCGAACGCGTCACCGGCGTTCTCCGCGGCCCCAACGGCTGCTTCTATCTGCTCGACGGCGCGGTCTACTGCGTCGAAGCCGCCACGGCACCGGGGCTCGATGTGCGGCTCACCGCCGCCGGCAAGGTGCCGTCGCACGGCTGGCGGAACGCCGTCGAAACGGCGGGCCCGCACCACAGCGGCGGCCAGTTCCTGGTCAGGGAAGGCTGGCTGACGCAGGGCGAACTGGAGATCTGCCATCTCGGCGCCCTTCTCGACGCCGCCTTCTTCGCCCTCCCCCTGCCGCCCGAGACCACCTCCTTCACCCCGGGCACCGCACACTGGCTGGGCGTCGTACGGCGGATCAGCGCCGCCGCCCTCCAGCGGGCGACGGCCCGCCGCAGGGCGCTGCTCGACCAGCTGCGCCCCTGGGAGGCGGCCGACACCTCACCCGTCGTCCCGGTCCCCCCGGGCCGCTCGGGTCCCTCCACCACCGGTCGGCAGCGGCGGCTGCTCGACCGTGCCGACGGCCGGCACACTCCGCATGAACTCGCCCGCGCACTGGGCCAGTCCGCGTTTGTGACGCTGCTCGACATCCGCCGGCTCGCTGCGGCCGGCCTCGTCCGTATGCCGCAGTCACCGACGCCCCTCCCCCGGCGGCGGCCCGGTGCCTGCCTGGACGGGCATCCCGCACCCGACAGCCGCCGCGCCCCGACCTGGCAACTCCCGGTCCCGGACATCCTCGATACCGCCGACCCGGATATTGCCCTCCTTGTCCGACTGCGTACGGCGCTGGAGGAAAACCTGTGAGACCTCGTGAACTCCCGAATCCTTGCGAATTCCCGGGACCTTGCCAATTCCTGATCCCTGGCGAACCCCGGCCATGAAGCAATTACTCGGAAAGCGTGCCAGAAAAAGGAGACTGATGACGATCGAACCCCTCTTACAGGAAGAACTTCAGATACTGCGCGACCAAGTGCGCCATCTGCAGGGCGGAATGGTCGCCAGCGCGGACGGCATGGTCATCGCGCACGATCTCCGCGATATCGAACCGGACGGCCTCGCCGCGCTCACCGCCGCGGCCATCGGGGTCGCCCAACGCCTCACCGAGGCGACCGGGCAGGGCACCTTCGAGGAGTCCCTGACCCGCGGCACCAGCGGCTATATCGCGGCCTACTCGGCCGGTCGCCGCGCCGTCCTCACGGCCGTGGCCGGCCCCGACACAAACGTGGGGCGGCTGCATCTCCAGGCCAGACGGGCAGCGGAACGCATCGGCGCGCTCGTGGACGCCGCACCGCGCCAGTAATCACCCACCCGGACAACAATGCACCCCAGAAAACGAAAGGCCTGAATCTGTCATGGCTCAGATGGAATCCGCTCTCGCCGAAGCGATGTCGACCATTGAGGGCGCCATCGGCGTCGCCCTTGTCGACTACACCAGCGGCATGGCGCTCGCCACGCTCGGCGACAACAATGCCCTGGACCTCAATGTCGCCGCGGCCGGAAATACCGATGTCGTACGCGCCAAGCTGCGCACCATGGAAATGCTGGAACTCCAGGGTGCCATTGAGGACATACTCATCACACTGACCTCGCAGTACCACCTGATACGCCCGGTGACCGGCAAGAACGGCAACGGCCTCTTCCTCTACCTGGTGCTGGACCGCAAGCGCGCCAACCTCGCGCTGGCGCGCCACCGCCTCGCCCGGCTCGAAATCGATCTGGAGGTGTGACGCGCATGAGGGCGCCGGTCCGGGCGCCCTCACCCGGCGGCGGCGCTCGGGGCAACCTCGGCGGCCTCATCCAGGAGGCGCCGCAGCAGCAGCGCATCCGGGGCGATGACGGTGGCCAGGGCCGCGGGACCGGCGAGCGGCGCCAGCACGCCACGCCCCGCGGCGTCGCCGTTCCCGGCCCGCTCGCCCGCCGCATCCCCCAGCAGCCGCACATCGGCCGGCTTGTCGTCCAACTCCGGGTCCACGACAAGGAGTTGCCCGACGGCGCGCTGGCCGTCCAGGACGGCCGAGGTGTCCCAGCCGGGGACGCCGGGGCCATAGGCCGTCTCCTGGTCGAGCAGGGTGCGGCCGGCGCGGCGGACGGTCAGCCGGCTGCGCAACGTGCCCGGCTGCTCGCCGCTGCGGCCCAGGACCTGTTCCTCGCGGAGCACGAGGCGGGCGGTGGGGGCCAGGTCGACGGTCGTCATCATCCGCAGATCGCTGCCCGCGGCGGAGATCAGCGGTTCGGGCAGCCAGTCCAGCCGCGCCCCGTCGGCCACCGTCAACCGCACGTCGTAGGTGGCGTGTCCGGCGGTACGGCCGGGCAGCGCGACGGTCGCCGCCGCGGCCGTGATGTGCAGCCGCGCGCCCGCCTCGGCGATGGCCTCGATGCACAGCCGGTCCCCGCCGAGCGGCGCGCTCATGGCACCCACGACGCACACCCGGGCCTGGTTCCCGTGCGCCCGGACCCGGCGCAGCGCGAGCGGGCCGTCGCCGTCGAGGACGGGCAGCCGGGTGGTGCCGTGTGCATCGGCCCGCGCGGTGATACGGGCGGTGGCCCGCAGACCGGTCGCCGAGAGGGCGGCGGACCGCGTCACCGCAGTTCCGGGGAGTGCGGGGGTCATACCGGGCCCGCGGTCCAGTCCGCCAGCCGCGCGCGGACCCAGTCGGCGACCGGCTGGACGCCGTTCTGCGACTTCAGGGCGGTGAAGGCGACGGGGAGTTCGCCGCGTTGTGCTTTGGCGTCGCGGGCCATGCTTTCGAGGTTGACGCCGACGTAGGGGGCGAGGTCGGTTTTGTTGATGACGAGGAGGTCGGAGGTGGTGACGCCGG
>NZ_JBFAIP010000064.1:0-37718 GCF_040654775.1 Streptomyces sp. NPDC050636 | reverse complement strand
CCCCAGGGGCTTTCGGTACACACCACTACGGGGGGGGGGGCTCCCCTCTGGGGCGGGCCCCCCCACCGCCGTTTTGTGTGAGCCGTTGCGTGAACCGTTTACATGGGCCTGTTGCGGGCCCTTACGTGGGCCGTGTCAGCCGAAGGCGCCGTGCTGCTGGGCGTCGGGCTTGGGCTCGCCGGAGGCGGCGGATGTGGCGCTCGCCTTGTCACCGGACGCGGCCGGGGCGGCGGAACCCTTCTTCTCCTGCTTGCCCTTCGGGTCCCCTGCGGCGGGCGCGGCCTCGGCGGGCGGGCTCGTCCGCACGCCCTTGGCGATGCCCTCGCCGCCGCGCGTCGTGGCGTCGCCCGCCCCGGGCGGCCCGAACGGATCCGGCCCGTGCGCCGCCCCGGAGGTGGCCCACTCCTGGGTCACGGGCGGCCGCTGGCCCTGGCCTCCCTTGCCGCCGCGGTTGCCGAACGCGCCGCCGAGGCCGGAGGCGAGCTGGCCGAGCGCCATGAAGCCGTACGCGGCGTCGCGGCCGGACGACTGCGAGGCGGAGTTGTCCGCAGGCGGCGCGGCAGCACTGTCCGAGGTGCCGTTGTTGTTCTCGGCGTGCTGCGCGGAGGCGGCCGCGGTCTCCAGATCCGCGGCGGCCAGTTCGAAGGCCGGCAGGGAGTCGTCCACGGACCGCTTGAGACGGTGCCAGTCCGCCGCGAACGCCTCGCCCGCCGGGCCGTGCCAGTTGGCCGACGCGGCCCTGCCGACGTGCCGGTCCAGGTCCCGTACGAGTCCGTCGAGATGCTTGCCCATGTCCCGCCAGCCGGCCGCCGCTTCGTGCAGGGCCTCGGGGTTGCGCCGCTCGGTCACTTGACGCTCCGCATCATCTCGGCCAGCTCGTCCTCGGCCGCCTGGGTGTTCGCGACGGTCTCCTTGATGCCGGTGCCCACGTCGGCGAGCCGCTGCTGCAGCTGGCCCAGGGCGCGCTCGGCCTGTTCGTACAGCTCCCGGAAGTGCCGGGCCGCCGCCTCGTCGCTGCCGAATCCGTCCCGCAGCGCCTCGGCGTCCGCCCGCCGTCTGAATGCGCTCAGCTGCCGGCCCAGATCTTCCGCGGATATCTCGAAGGTGGTACCGAGCTTGTGCAGCTCCTCGGTACTGATCCGGACCTCATCGGACATCATTTCTCCCCGAATTGAATGACAGCGACCTGCCGATCATCCCAACAGGTCTAGCACACCGGCATTGTCACCGAGGCCGTGAGCGGAACGGCCGGACAACGGGGTGGGAAGGAATACGGATCAATATCCGGCAATGCCGACAACCCCGCCTTGACGTCCCGTTCACACCCGTCATTACACTCAGGACGCCGGTGCAGCACACGCGGTTGCTGTGCCACCACATTCATAGGGGGCAACATGAGCAATGAGCGGCAGATCCAGGACGAGGACCTGATGGACGTCGCCGCGGATCCGGAGCAGGCGCACCGGCTGCGGAAGGCGCTCAAGACCCTGGCGGACAACCCCAATGTGGGCGGCAAGCTCCAGGAGATGGCCCGGGAGGTGCTCTCCGGGCGGATCGGCATGAAGGACGCCATCGACACACCGTCCTACATGGAGGCGATCGGCGACCGCATGGGCGAGATCCGGCGGGCCGCGGAGAACCAGACGCAGGCGGAGCGGGAGGCCTCGCGCGAGCAGTTCGCCACCTGGCAGAAGAAGCAGGACGAGCAGGAGGACAAGGAGCGCGCCGAGCGGGACGGCCCCTCGCTCAACATCGTCACCACGCCGCGGCGCGGCGGCCGGGGCGGCGGCCACCGGGGCTGAGCGCCTGTCAGGTTGCGCGACGCTCCATATGTCCGAATGCGGTGATTCGATCCGCTCCAGGTGAGCGGATCGGATCACCGTCAAATTCCCGACAGGCCATACGGAAAAAAGCGGATCACTTACCGGAGCATTCACGAAGATCTGCTCCCTTTCCACACACAGTGATCCCATTTCCTCCCCACACGCCCTATGGGTCGGCACGGGCGCGGCCTCTCGTGGTGTGCCGACGCGCGACCATCCGTGCTCTCCCGTCCGGAGCTCCGGCCTTCGTGTTCCGGTTCCGGTACAGCCGGACCCCGGCGGTCCCACAAGCGCGCCCCGGATCATAGGATCGGCCAGGTAGACGCAGGAATCCACGACTGTGGAGGGCGGGATTTCATGGGGGACGAGGAAGTCATGAGCGCCTCAGGCGGAGAAAACGCCACAGACGCCACTAACGCCGCTGGCACCGCCGAAGCCACAACGGCCGGCTACGCGCCGCATCCATTCGTCGGCGGCCGTACCGCCGTACTCCGCGCGCTCGCGGCCTGGCGCATGCGGTGGCCCGGTGCGCCCCGCGTCATCGTCCTCACCGGAAGCCCGGGCAGCGGGCGTTCGCGTCTGGTCACCGGGTTCCTGATGCTGTGCGACCCCGAGTACCGCAAGCGGCTGCCGCTGGACGACCTGGACCCGGCGACGGTCCCGCCGGAGCTCCCGGCGCCCGCCGTACCGAACCCCGAAGGGCTCACCGCCGCACAGCTGTTGTGGACCATCGCCGACCATTTCGAGCTGTCGGCCGGCCGCGCCGAGGACATCTTCACCGAACTCGGCGCCCGCGAGGAGCCGGTGACGATCGTCGTGCCGGACGTCGACAGGGCCGGTCCGGTACGGGCCGCGGAGGAACCCGCTCGCCTCGTGGAGGACGTCCTCGAACCGCTCGCCGCCACCGAAACGGTTCATCTGCTCGCCGATGTACCCCGCGAACTCGCCACCGAGCTGGCCGGTTCGCTGCCCCGGGGCCAGGTGCAGATCATCGATCTCGACGAACCCGAGTGGGCCGACCCCGAGGGGCTGGCCCTGCACGCCGAGACCGCGCTCTACGCCGCCACCGAGTCCCCCGAACGCCCGTACACCACCGACCCCGACGCGCGCCGCACGCTCGCCGAGGCGATCGCCCGACGCGCCGACGGCAACCGACTGACCGTCCAACTCGCCGTGCAGTCGCTGCTCATGCAGCCCGAGGGCTTCGACCCGTCGGACGAGTCCCAGCTGCCTGCCACTGTCGGCGAGGCGCTGGACCTGCACGCCCGCAGGCTGGGCGCCGATCCGCAGACCCTGCGGCTGATACTGGCCCCGCTGGCGTTCGCCGAGGGCCAGGGGCTGCCCGTCCAACTGCTGGGGACACTGGCCGGCGCCGTCGCCGGGCGGGATATGAGCCAGGACATCGCGGACGGGATGATGCTCGCGGCGCCGTTCATCCAGCCGGTCGAGGTGGCGGACGGCGACGGACACAGCGGCGACGACGGAGACGGGGCCGGTTCCGACGCCGAGGAGTCCGCGGGCGCCGGCGGCCGTACGCTGCTGCGTCTGATCCACCACGGCATCGCCGACGAGATCCGCGCCGGCCTGCCGGACGGCCGCGACGCGCAAACCAAGATCGCCATGGCGCTGCTGGAGGCGGTGCCCGAGCAGGACTGGTCCAAGGCCGATCCGTACATCCGCGACCACCTCGCCGCACACACCCTCGAAGCCGGGCTGCTGCCCCAACTCCTCACCGACCCCGGCCTGTTCGCCCATGCCGACCCGGTGTCGCTGCGGGCCGCCGTGGAGGCCGTACCGCTGGAGCAGCTCGGCGCCCCGGCCCGTACGTATCTGCGCATCGCTCCCCTGCTCACCCGCACCCAGGCACCGGCCGATATGCGGGCGGCGCTGCTGGAGACCGCCTTCGTGGAGGACGGGCTGGCGCCATGGGCGGAGGCGCTGCACGGTCTCGGTTTCGCGCTGCCGTGGCGCACGCTGTGGAGCCTGCCGCTCACGGGGGCGGGCGCGGTGACGGTCGGCTCCCTGCCTCCGCAGGGCGAGTCCGTCCCGCAGCAGCGGAGCGAGTCGGAAACGGCTACCGATGGTGCGGCTGCCGGCGGCGAGAGCGACGGGCCGCCCGGCGCGACCGCCGCACGCCCGGTGGCCGCCGTCCTCGTCCCCGAGGGCACTCCCGGCTCCCGTCCGCTGCCGCGTGCGGAGGGCGAGGCCTCCGAGGGCGGCGGCGCGGCCTTCCTCATCCACGATCTGCTGCGCCCCGGGTACGTCGACACCGACCCGACGCTGGTGGTGCGCCCCTCGGAGGACGAGCGGGCGGCGGCGCCGTTCGGGATCAGCCGGGGCGCCGACTATCTGCGCGTCTGGGCCCGGGCGAGCCAGGAGGTGGTGGCCGCCCTGGTCTCCGACACCCCGTTCACCGGCGCCGATCTCTCGCCGGACGGTGTCCTCGTCGTCGCCACGGAGCGCGGCGTGAACGCCCGGCAGATCACCGCGGCCGTCCCCCTGGCGGCCACCCCCACCGTGCCGGCCCAGGCCGCTGGCCCCGATGACGCTGACGCTTCCCACGGCCTCGAAGGAGACCACTCGTGATCACCCAGGCGCAGGCACACGCCACCGCCGCCCGCTGGCTCAACCCCGAAGGGCATCAGGGCCCGCCGCGCGAGGTCGCCATGCAGGAGTTCGACCTCGGCTGGGTGGTGTGGGCCGTTCCGCCGCCCCCGGAGGTCGACCCGGTGACCGGGCAGCGGCGCCCGCCCGCGGAGATCGGCACCGCGTGCGGCGTCGTCGACCGCGCTTCCGGCGAGCTGACGGTGTGGCCGTCCGTGCCGGTCGACGAGGTCGTGCGGATGTACCAGCAGAAGCACGGCGCTGGTGCGGGCGCCGCTCCGGCGGCACCCGCCCAGCAGCCGGTCACCGGCCCCGGCAACACCGCCGTCGCCACCTTCAACGACCCGGCCACCGGCGAGGAGACCAGCCTCGCCCGTATCTCGGCTCCCGGAATGCCGCCCGTCGAGTTCCAGTTGCACGAGGAGCTGCTGCGCCTCGGCGTACGCGGCGAGGACGTCCGGGCCGTGCACACCGATCTGCGGCCGGCGTTGCTGCCCGGCGGCTATCCGGGCGACTTCATCTTCCGGGGCTTCCCGAACGCCTCGTTCTCCTGCACCGAGGGCTACGGCATGCGGCCCGAAGAGCGCGCGGAGGGCGTCGCCGGGCTGCTGCGGCACGTCGAGATGATGCATCAGCTGGCGGGCCGGCCGGCGCCGCCTCGGCCGCACCGGGCGCCGGTGCCGGAGAACGTCGAGGCCGCGCCGCCGATGCGCGATGTGGCGCTCGGCAAGCACCTGACGGAGGTGTTCGGCCCCCAGGGCGTGATCCGTCCGGACGCCGACGACATCGCCGCGACCCAGCTGCCCGAGGCCGCGAAGAAGACGCTCACCTGGGCCGGACTGCCCCTCCAGGTCCCGTACTTCTTCACCGCCGACCAGGCCGGGAACCCGCCGGCCGGCGGTCTGTTCACCGATGTGGCCACCCATCTGCGGGAGATCGGGACCGAGGCGCAGGAGGGTCCCCTGGAGACCCTCGCCGGCTACGTCCGGATCGGCACCGACGGTTTCTACACGGTCGCCGTGCAGTGCGTCGCACCGGAGACGAACCAGAGCCTCGTCGGTACGGTCTGGGCGGTCCAGCCGTCGTCGGGCGGCGGCCGCTTCGCCAACCGCACGCTCGCCGCGTATCTGCGCTCGCTGGCACTGCTGGTGACCACGCGGCAGCAGATGCAGGGCATGGACCCGTATGCGGCGGGCGCGGCGGTGGCCGCCTTCCAGGAGCAGATCGCGGCGATCGACTCCTGGGCGCTGGACGACCAGGGCAACTGGTGGTCGCTGATCATCGAGCAGATGTGGCACGGGTTGTTCTGAGGCCGTAGGTAGTTCCTCTGAGGCCACAGGTGGTTCTGAGGCGAGACGGCGGCGCCTTCGCGTATCGAAGGTGCTTCATGTACCGGGACACCGGGGGCGCACCGGGCGCACCACGCACCGGGCGCTTCACGTACCGGGGCGTCTCCGCCATCCTCACCGGGGCGTCTCCGTCATCCTCAAGGCAACGGGTCATCCTCAGGGCAACAGCAGCCAGTCCGCGGCCAGCGCCGCCGCCAGGCCCACGCCCAGCAGCCAGGTGCCCAGCCTGGTGCGCCCGTTCCGGCTGAGTTCGATCACAATGCCGCAGAGTACGAGCGCGGCTCCGTAGACCCCGACCACCAGCACCGACGTACGAGACGCCAGGCGCACCACCAACACCAGCGCCATCGCCCCCATCAGGACCGAGGCCAGAACGATGCGTATTCGCCTGGCCTGACGTGGCGTCAGCCCCACACGGCTGTCGGGGAGGGACTCTTCGGCTTCGAGCGAGTCCTCGGGTTCGAGCGTGTCCTCAGGTTCGGGCGTGGCCTCGGGTTCCGGTGCGTCCATGAGCGGAAATGCTACGGGACCTGTGATCGTCCGCGTGCCCCGATCCCCAGGACTTCCGTCGCACGCCGCCGAACTAACAATCAACCCCACCGCACAGTTGACCGCTCGCACACCGAAGCTCGGCCATGACTCTCTCTCGCGGCACTCAAAGCCCAACCCGCCCCCGGATTCACCGAACATTCACTCATCCCACCCCAGGTCAATTCCCGGCAATTTCCACCCAGTTGAATGCCGCGAACCCCACCGAGCCACCACATCCCCGCCTTGACACCCCAACGCCCAGGTCGCCTAAAGTGAGATCATAAAACTCGACTGAGACCATTCGACTGGGATCGGTCGACTCGACGGGCAGCGTCCGGGAACCAGCGAACACGGGGGACAACAGTGGCAGGCAAGGCATTCGACGTCGATCCCGACGTACTGAGGACGCAGGGCGACGCGTTCGTCGACATCGGCGGCGATTTCTCCAATGCGGCGAAGAAGCTGAAGCAAGGCGTCAACCAGGACGCCGCGAAAGCGGCCTTCGAGGGCTGCGACTTCGGTGAGATCTTCCTGACCATCTACGAGCCCATCGCGAACGGCATGTTCGACTCGATGGACTCCCTCGGCGAACGCCTCGAAGACATCGGCGACAAACTCACCTCCATGGCGAAGCACTACGCCGAGTCCGACGAGCAGGGCATCCACACCATCAGCGCCGTCGGCCGCCCCGTCATCTGAGGCGCCACCGCGCCACTGAGGCAGCCACCCCCGGCCAGCCGCGACAGGCCGGCAATCGCACGCCTCACCCCGCTCCATCTCCGCCTGACGCTCCACCGCCATCCCACTCGGCACCACTCAGCACCACTCGGCTACCACCGCACGGGGGACGATCACTGTGTCAATCCAGCTGCCAGGAGGGGTCGACTGGGTCCTCGACCTCCTCGGATTCAACTGGCCGAACGCTGACGAAGACAAGCTCTTTGAATGCGCCCAGATCTGGCGCGACTTCGCCGAAGCCGTGAATCAGGCGAACTCCAGTGGCTCGACCGCGGCCAACGAAGTGTTCTCCGCCAACTCGGGCGAGGCCGTCGAGGGCTTCTCCAAAGAATGGGGCGCCTATAACGGCAGCGCGGGCGGCGACAACTACCTCCGCGACGCCGCCATGGCGGCCGAGGTGATCGCATTCGCCTTCGACGCAGCCGCCCTCGCCGTTATCGCGGGCAAGATCGCGGTCATTGTCCAGCTCGTGATCACCGCCGCGGAACTCATCGCGGCCCAGGCTGCCGCGCCGTTCACCCTGGGCCTCTCCGAGCTCGGCGCGGCCGGCGCCGTCCAGGCGTCCCGCGTGATCATCCGCCAGATCCTCGACAAGCTCAAGCGCGAGGTCATGGAGGCGGCCACCAAGGCGATGGAACACGCCACGATGGACGCCATCAAGAAGATGACCAAGGACCTGGCCAAGAAGGCGGTTTCCAAGGAAGCCCGCAAGATGGTCACGGACTACGCCAAGCAGCAGATCAAGGAAACGGTCAAGGAGACCGTGGTCGAGGGGGCCAAGGAAAAGGCCACAGAAGCCGGCCAAGAGATGGCGGCGAACGTCGTCGAGCAAGGCATCGAAAGCCACTTCGGCGCACGCGACGGCATCGACTGGGGCGAAACCGCGGGCATCGCCAAGGAAAAGGCCGGCGAGTACGTCAAGGAAACCACCGACGCCCTCACCGACCCGCAGACCTACATCGACCACACCAAGGAAGACCTCGCCAACCGGGCGGAAACCCAAACCAACCGTGGTCTGGACGCCGCCCAACGCGGAGTCGACAACCGCACCGGCGGCGCCGCGACCCGCCACCAGGACGTAACGGACGAGGCCCGCTCGGTCGTCACCGACCAAGTCCGCTCAGTCTTCGGGTAACGGTTCCCACGTTTCCACATCCAGCTGCCCACTAAAGCAGCCTTGATGCCCTCAGCCTCTTGAGTCGCTTGAGCCTCCTGCGATAGTCCACAGAGCTGAGGGCATCACGGCTATACGGGGTAACAACTCAACGGCTCCGGCACAGCACACCACCCACAGGAAAGCTGTGAACGGCGGCACAATATGAGCACCATTCCCCAGGGGAAGTTCACGCAATTCCCCGCAGGGTTCCTGGATATGGATCCCGCGGGCACCAGACACATGCATACATACGCACAGAGCAGCGTCACAGCTGTGGGGCAACCCGATGGCCAGCCAGACGCTGGGGCGGGGCCGAGCCCCCGCACAGGGCGAGCGCAACTCATCACACATCCGATGCCGAAGGCGCCCTGGACCCTGGACGGAACGGAACGGGCCGCCCACTCGACGAACGGGTAGCCCTCCCGAACTCCGGCTACCTCACTGGGAAGCCACGCGATCCTCAAGGCGTCGATCTCGGGAGTGCGTAACCATCGGCCCCATATCTTTCGGCCGAAGTCGCCCTTCAACAAATCCTCAACAAATCGGGGCCCGCAGCCCAAGGCTGCGGACCCCAATACCGTCTTCCCCAATACCGTCTTCAGCTACGGCAACGCGCTACTGGCCCGGCGGCTGCATGGGCGGAGCCGGCGGGTACGAACCGGGCCCGCTGGGCTGCTGCTGATACGGGCCAGGCTGCTGCTGGTAAGGACCAGGCTGCTGCGGGAACCCGGGCCCACCAGGACCACCGTAGCCACCAGGACCGCCGGGGGGCGGGCCGTTGCGGCCGTTCTTCTTCTGCCGGACCACGACGATGACGATGATCGCGACAACGACGAGAACGCCGGCCGCAATGCCGACAATGGCGCCGGTGCCGAGTCCGCTGTCCTGCTGGTCGCTTGCCTGGTCGCCGCCGCTACCCGATGCGCCGGGAGCGGCCGATTCGCTCTTGTTCGCAGACGGCTCCTCCTTGGGCAACTTCAGCGGGCCATTCTTTGGGCCGGCAGGGATATTCTCCGTCAGCGCCCGCAGGGGCCGGATGAAGCCATACCCGTAGTGCGGGTCCGGGAGCTTCAGGTTTTCCTGCCCCGGCGGCAGACCAGCCGTCTTCACGAGGCGATTGGCGATCTGACCAGCGGTGAGGTCGGGGTACTTGGAACGGAGAAGTGCTGCGGCGCCCGAGACATACGCGGTTGAGTCAGAAGTGCCATTTGCCAAACGATACGGCTTCGAGGCCGCCGCAGATCGAATGAGTGTCCCAGGTGCGGTCAGCATGGTCTGCGGGCCGTAATTCGATTTATCCCACACCTTGCCGGCCGCGTTGACTGCTCCGACAGCGACTACTCCCGGATAGGAAGTCAATTGATCAAGATGACCCACTCCGTTGTTACCTGTCCCGGCAACGAGAAGTACGTTTTTCTTGACCGCATAGGAAAGGGCCTGCTTCTCTTTTTCGGTTAGAACAGGCCACTCGAATGACATATTGATGACAGACGCGCCGTTATCGACAGCGTATTCCAGTGCCTCAGCCAAGGGGTCTGAGTTCTGGTCCGGCACATCATCTTCCCTGGGGATACCCACTGGCAAAATCTTGGCTTCCGGGGCCAGCCCCTTCACTCCATCTGAATTGCCAGCACCGTGCCCATGACCAGCAATGATGGATGCCATAGAAGTGCCATGATCATACATATCTTCTTGATTAGCGGGCCCGCCCTCGGGAAAGTCTTTTCCCGCTAGAACATTACCTTTCAAGTCGGGATGATCACCGTTAACGGGATCATCGAGCACAGCGACCGTGACGCCTTTACCTGTTGATACCTTCCACAGGCTTTCAGCTTTATATGACTTCAGCGGCCACTGGTCATCTCTGATCTGGTCCGCCAAAGCAGCCGGGGCGGAGCCGAAGAGCAGTGCTCCCGCCACCACCGCGCCGCCCACTGCACGCAGCGTTCGCGTGAAGCTCATGCCGTACACCTCTCCCTAGCAAGGTAGGGCCCGCAACCCGAAGACTGCGGGCCCCACTTCGATTCCGCCGATTACTTGATCTTGGCTGGCAGGTCCCTACTCAATGACCTTGGGCGCCACATTACGCTCCTTGGTCCAGGTCTCCTCATCCTCGACGAGGTAGTCAGGACGCTGCCCATTCTCGGCCTTGTCCTTACCCTTGCCGCCGTGAGCCCCAGGAGCACCGGCCATCCCGGCCGGACGGCGACCGCCTGCTGCGCCCTGCTGTGTACCGCCACGGCTGCGATGCAGGCCGGAACCCCCCTGCCCGCCGACTCCGGACTTGCCGCCCTTGCCGCCGACGACACCGCCCTTCTGCCGTGCCAGGGCACCGCCCTTGCCGCCAGCGCCCTTGGCTCCGGCTCCCCTGCCTGCGCCTGCGCCAGCACCACCAGCCATGCCCGGCATACCGGCACGGCCACCGCCCCGGGCACCCGCTCCGCCGCCGGCACCACCCGTGCGGCCGGCACCGCCGCCGACCATGCCGGGCATGCCGCCGCCAGCGATGCCCGAACCTGAGCCTCCGCCAGCACCAGAACCAGAAAGACCGCCAGTGCCTACGCCGCCGCCGGCACCGCCACCGCTGAGTCCGCCGGCACCACCACCGGTCCCAAGCCCGCCGCCTGACAGGCCATCAAGTCCCGTCCCAATGTTCGGTGCGGGAGACTTGGGGATGCTGCCGATGCCGCCGTCAATACCGTTCGGACGCGGCGGTTCCATCGGCTGCGGGGTCGCGTAACCGCCGCCCTTCATGTCCGGGATGTTGGGTGTCGCACCGCCCTTCGGGCCAGACCCCGAGGGACCGAACGGGGGGATTGGGGGCATCGGACCGCCGCCAGGACCGTCGTACTCCGGTACGACGTCGTCGTCAATACGTCCTCCTCCAGGCGGACGACCAGTGAGCGGCGGCTCCCCGATCATCGCCTTACCAGCCCTGTACGTCGTCGCAAGCTGCTCCATGTAATGGCCAGCCTCGAGCTGACGCTCCCTGTCGATCGACAGGGAACTCCGGTTCTTGATCGCGGCTTCGCCGATGGTCATCTTCGGGTTCTCGAGGTCCGCGTTCAGCTGCGTGTCATCCCGGCCGCTACCCCCGACCATCCCACCCACAAGGCCGCCGACCAGGCCACCCGCTCCGGGCGCGATCGCGTTCCCGATAGCTGCGCCCTTTCCAGCACCAGACTTCAACCCGTCAGCGGCCCGGTCCTTGATGCGGTCCAACTCGCTGGGCTCCTCGACAGCCTCGACCGCTTCCTTGACCTGGCGCAGCCTCTCGCTGATCTGCTCCATGACAACGTTCACGCTGTGCGGGTAAGGAGCAAGCTTCGCGAAGTTATTGCTGACCTTTTGAGCAGCCTTCGCGAAATTCTGGGCGGACGGACCATGCCAGGATTCCAGGACCTTTTGCACCGCGTCATCGAACTGCTTCTTGATGCCGCTGTTCCAGTCCTCGCCCACGAGTGAGACGCGAACCTTCCGCCAACCCTCAGCGACGTTGGCAACTTCATTCGGGTTGGCGCCTGCCACCATCGCTTTGATCTCGGCGAGCGAGCCCTTGGTGAACTGAGGACGGCTCTCCTTGGTGTCGTAGTTCGCCTCTGTGGCGCCACCTCGACTCTGACCACCGTTCGCTGGCCCCTTGACCTGAGCCGGCTTGAAGTCACTGTCATCCGATGCCATCTGCTGTCCCCCATTCCGTCATCGAACATTCCCTATCTGCCACTGTGAGCCTTCAGCCGAAGTCAGCTCATATCAATTTTGTTGTCCGCTTCCGCGTCCTGGTACGCATCTCTGACCTTGGACGACTTCTTGCCAAAGCTGTCGACCAGGCCCCTCACCTTTGCCACGAGGGCCTCGATGTCCTGCTTCATCGCGTCGTGGTGGTCATGCAGCAGCTTCTCTTCAGCGAACTCCTGCCCAAGGGCGCCCCTCGGAAGGTACGTGCCGTTCTTGGCGTGACCAACCGGCTCGTCCATGTTCTGGAGAACGTGATTGAGCTTCCCGATGACTTGATCCAAGGCGTCCAGATCGACGCCATACTCGCCTTTACCACCCATGATTAAGCCTCCCCGTGTGTGCTAATACCAGTCCTACGTCGCCAGTCGCGGAGTGCGATGGCGGAGCCGACTACCAGGCCGACGGCGAGAATGCCGCCGCCCAGGATGTAGATGGAAATGCGGGTGCGTCGTTCCTCGGGGGTTTCACCGATGGGAACGGCGGCCGCCTGGATGTTGATGGCATCGGCTGCGTTGTTGCCCTTGTTCGGCTTCGGCGGGCCGGTGGGCCGGGTGTCGTCCTTGAGGGCTGCCACCGGGTCGATGACGCCCCAGCCGATGTAGTCGTCCCGGTCCTTGTTGACCCGATCCGCGGTCTGCTCCAGATGCCAGATGATTTCTTGCGGCGTCCAGTTGTCGGTCTTGTGCTTCGCCTTGAGGAGGGCCGCGGCTCCCGCGACGTATGGAGCGGCGAAGCTTGTGCCCTGGTCGACGCAGTTGCCGCCGTCAGGGACCGTGGAAACCATGTCGACGCCCGGTGCGGCGATATTGACGAACTTTCCGGACTGGGAGAAGGGCGCGCGCTCGTTGTTGCGGTCGGAGGCGGCTACGGCCAGGACGTTGCTGTAGCGCTCCGAGTAGGCAGCGGGGAACATCTCCTTTTTCCCGCCGTCGGCGCCACCGTTGCCGGCCGAAGCCACGATCAGGATGCCCTGCTTCTCGGCCCTTCCTACCGCAGCCTCAAGCTGGGGCAGAAGGCGCTGGTTGGCGCCGGTGCCCTGCGAGATGTTGATGATGTCGAAGCCCTTGGCGACCGCATAGTTGATGGCCCTGGCGAGGCTTTCCGCGGTGCCGGGCTTCTCCTCGGAGGTCTGCTGGATCGGGATGACCTTCGCCCCGGGCGCGATGCCGAAGAAGCCGGACTTCGCGGGCCTGGGCCGGGCGGCGATGATGCCCGCGACCTTGGTGCCGTGGCCGACCTTGTCCACGGTCGGCTTCTCGTTGCCCTTGACGATGCTCGTACCGCCGGGGCCTATCGCCTCTTCGAGCTGCTTGTTGCCCGCGTCGATGCCGGTGTCGATGACGGCGACCCGGATGCCCTCTCCTCTGCCGCTCGCCCACATCTGTTCGGTCAGGAGGCGCTGCAGGGACCAGGGGGTCTCTTTGATGTCATCGGTGCCGAACTTGCATTCGCCGCTCTGCAGCGGCACGTTCTCGTCCGCGACAGCCGGCGCCCCAGCGGCCCAGGACATGCCAACGGCGCACGCTGCCGTAACCAGTGCGCCCGCCGCTCGTCGACGGTGCCCGGCTCGGTGACCAATGGCGCGAGATCCCACGGGTTGTCTGCTCTCCATGTGTGGTGGATTGGACGGGAACGAGGGGTGAGGAAGGAGTGGAGAAAGGGAATGTATTGAGGTATTGGGAGGGAATCTGCGAGGCGTTGGTGGACGGCAGAAGGGCGAGCGCACTGTTGCAGCGCGCTCGCCCTCATTGACCACTGTGCGAGCCGTCGGGGCTGCTCAGCCGTTTGCCATCCGTACCTGCGCTGACGCCAGGTCAGCCTGCCCAGATACCGGCGTTCTTCTGCTCAGTGCTCTGGTAGTTCTGAGCCGCCTGGTCCAGCGCCTTGGCGATGGCCTCAAGCGTGGAGTGCAGAGAAGCGGCGCGCTGGTCCCACTCGCGCTGGCGGGCCTGGTAGCCCTCCTGCGCGGAACCTTCCCAGCTCGCGGCGATCTTCTTCACGCCCGCCTCGAGGTCATCGAGCTGCTGACGGATGTTGTTGGCCGTCCCGCGCACGTCGGAACTCGCCTGCTGGATCGTCGCAAAATTGACGAGGATCTGGCCACCCATGGTGTCCCCTCCGGGAGTTGATAAGGCCTGGTCGATTCAAATGCCGCAGCGGGCCGGCGGGACTGGCCGGCTGGCCCGTACTGCGGCGGCTGGGCCGATGCGCCGCGGGAAGCAGCGCGGCCGCATCATCCGAACGGGGAAGCGTTCGAGGAGACGTGCGAGATCGACTGAGCCTGCTCCTCTTCGGAGGCCGCGTAGTTCTTCGTGGTCGAGTCGATCGCTTCCTTGATCTCACTCAGAAGCTGGTTGAGACGGTTGGCGTCCTCGTTCACCTGCGACTGCAGCTGGTTGTACGAGGAGGCCGCCATGCCCTTCCACCCGGACGTGATGGTGTCGACGACCGTGTTCAAGCGCGAGATCTCGCCCTGGATCGACTGGTTGACCGAGGAGATCTTGCCGCTGAACGCAACCATCTCCTCCTCGGTGGTTGTGTACTGCTGACCAGCCATAGTCAACGTCCCCCATGAGACTCGTACGTCGTACCGCGCTGTGCCGGCTAGGGAACTCGCGCGGTTGGCATCTGTTGCTGATGCCTTAGGCCACTTTAACCACTCCACACGTCTGTTCCCAACAGGGTGCGGGGTCTTGTGACGGGATCACAACATTGTCAACTACCCGTCACTGAAACGTTGTTCGACGGAATCGGGCAGATGCGGCGCTTTCGGTCAGGAGCCGTAAGCGCAGGAACGGGGTGAAGATCACAGCCCTGATGCGGCACGAGGCCGCGCCGAAGCCCGATTCCAGGCTTCGGCGCGGCCTCCAGCGGTCACTGGGACTGCGGCTTCTCAGCGTCGTGCACGTTCAGGGACGGACCCTGCGAGAGCAGTTCCGACCAGGCAGCCGAGATCAGCGGCGGATGCCCGTTCTTGTAACCGAGGTGGAGCCGCGCCTGGTCACGCTCCTGCTTGTCGTTGCCGGCCTTGCTGTTGCTGTCGTTGCCCACCGGAACGTTGTAGCGCAGTCCGGTGTCGGTGATGAGGTACAGGCGGCCGTCCTTTTCGGAGGCCTTCACCTCCTGGTACAGCAGGCCGCTGCCCGGGGTGACGTAGGACGACGAGCCAGAGGCGATCTTGGCCGGGTAGTCCGTGCCGATCCAGGTCTGCATGTTGGGCACCCCGTTCGGGAAGCCGAGGAACTTGGCTTCCGGGTACTTCGTGTTGGTGCCCTGGTAGACGCTGCAGGACACCCCACTGGCGGTGGGCCTGGGAAGGCCGCCGGTCTGCGAACCCTTCTTGAAGTTGTTCGCCGGTTCGACGACTTCGGACGGCCACGGCATGTCAATGTCCGTCGCCCCGACCTTGCCCAGGTACTGGCGGGGCTTGTCCTGGTCGTCCTTCAGCGGGTTGATGTCCGTGCTGGGCAGCTGCTTCGCTTGCAGCTGGTCGCCGCTGTGGTTCAGGTCCGTCGCGTTCTGCCCGGTGAGCAGGAGCTTGGCGACGAAGTTCGACACCTTCTGGACGCCCTCGGGGGTCACGACGTACTTCTCCAACGAGGCGCTGTTCTCGACCACCGTGCCGACCTTGTTGTACTCCGCCGGGACACCATCGTCGTTGCGCGGGTGCCCCGCGTTCTGGAACCGCGGCATGGAGAGCGGGACCGGGCTCTTGATGAGCGTGTCCATCCACTCCTGGGTGACGTCCTGCGGGTCGGCCCCACCGAAGATCACCTGGCGCAGCGCAGGGTTGTCTTGCTCGCCCTTCGGACGGATGGTCCCGACGGGCGCTGTGCTGAACTGGAACGCGACACCGTACTGGTCGACCAGCCAGTGCTGCCCCTCGGGGTCCCGGACGTAGAGCGCCTGCTTGCCCCTGAGCCTGCCCCCGCCCTCGACCTTGTCCTTTTCCTTACCACCCAGGACGAACACGGCCTGCTGGGGCTTGCTGTTGTCGCCGCTGCCGGGGCGGTTGCACACCGCCCAGGTCTTCGGCTTGTTGGCTTCCGTCTCGTCGGGCAACCGGTCGGGGGCGTACGGAATACCGACGGCCGGTCCGTGCGTGAGCTTCCCGTCCAGCTCGGATTCCTTGACGTTGACGACCTTGTATCCCGGGTCGAGAAGAAGTTTGGCCGATGCGAGGTTCAGTACGGGATGGAGCAGTTTCTGGTCTTTGCCGTTAGCGTCCGTGCTGGGCAGAACGACATAGCGCGTAGTGGAATCAGCGCCAACGATGACGTTTTTCTGCACCTCGTCCCATCCCTTGGGAGCGACAGGCTTGAGAATGCCGCACGCTCCGAAGCCGACGAGGATCAGCAGCGCCACCATGATGCCGGGCATCACCGCCTTCAGCGGCCTGGGCGCGCTCTCGATCGAGCCGTTCGGTAGCGGCTTCAGAAATGCCGCATTCGTTCGCTTTCGCGCGAATGAATACGCATTCAGCTCGTCCCGACGTGATGCCATTGATGCTTTCTCTCCCCGATTGTTGGATCCACATCGACCGCCCCCGGCACTCCCGCCGTAGCGCCCTCTACTATGCCCTGTGTCGATCGACCCGTACGGTACGGGTGCCACCTTCCAACACACCAGTCTCAGCGGCGGCCGATACGCCTAGAGGCCACACCACCAGTAGAGGAGCAGGCCGGGGGATGTCCAGCGCCACCAGGGCTCGACGCCGCAATGGGCGGCAACAGCAGCAACAGCCTTCCGCTGCACCGCAATACGCGGGCCAGAACGGTAACGGCGGCAGAGGGAACGGCGGCCGCCGCGCGGCCGCCCGCCCTGCCGGGCCGGTGTCGCCTCGTTTGCGCCAGCAGGCCGGAAACATCGGCGGGGTCCGCGTACAGCAGCTGGCCATCATCGAACTCGCCGCGGCACTAGTGCTGGTGGGCTTGGCGGTAGACCACCCGGTCGCGCTGGCCACGGCCGTCGTGGTGGCTGCCCTCCTCGTTGTTTTCGCGCTCGGCCGGCGTCGCAAGATTCCGCTTCCGGAGTGGATCACGACCGTCCAGGCCATGAAGCGCCGCGGCAAGAACAGCGCCGCCGCGGTGGCCGCGACGCAGGGGGCCGACCCCGCGTTCGCCCCGGTCGTGGAGTGCGAACCGGCGCTGCGGACCTACGAGTACACCGATATCGAGCAGCGCCCCATCGGCTTCGTCGGCGACGGTACGTTCCTCACCGCCATCGTGCAGGTGGACGCCCGCGACGAGCCGCTGCGGCCGCAGCGCGGCAGCCACATGCTGCCGCTCGATGTACTGCACACCGCGCTCGACGTCGAGGACATCCACCTCGAATCGGTGCAGTTCGTTCAGTACACCCAGCCCGCGCCGGCGCCGCATCTGCCTGAACAGGCCGTCGCGGCCCGCTCGTACGCGCCACTGCAGGCGCAGGCCCAGACGCCCGCCCTGCAGCTGACGTGGATCGCGCTGAAGCTCGACCCGGAGCTGTGCTCGGAGGCGATCGAGGCGCGCGGCGGCGGGATGGACGGTGCCCAGCGTTCGCTGCTGCGCGCCGCCGACCAGCTCGTCAGCCGGCTCACCGCGCATGGCGTCCGCGCCAGGGTGCTGGACGAGCGCGAGGTCGTGGCCGCGATCGGCACCGCGGTCTGTGTCAGCCCGCGGGCCGCCAACGGCGCGATGGGCCGGGACGGCCGGGCCGCCCGCCGTACCCAGGAGACGACCCGGGCGTGGCGCTGCGACGACCGCTGGCACACGACGTACTGGATCGGCCGGTGGCCCCAACTGGGCCAGGGCGGCGCGCCGTTGGCCGCCGTCACCCAGCTGCTGACCAGCACCAGGGCGATGGCCAGCACCTTCTCGCTGACCGCCTCGCACGGTGGCGGCCGCGCCCCGGCCATCACCGGCTACGTCCGTCTTTCGACCCGCAGTGAGAACGAACTCTCCGCCGCGCAGAACGAGTTGGAGCGGCGTTCCGGTTCGGCGAAGGTCGGGCTCGTACGGCTCGACCGTGAGCAGCTGCCCGGCCTCCTGGCCACGCTTCCCCTCGGAGGTACCCGCTGATGGCCACTCCCACCTATCAGCCCCGTGTCAACGTCAGCAGCGACGGCTGGCGCAATCCCCCCGTCGGCGGTGCGAGCCACCGTATGTCGCACCAACCGCGGCCGGACGAGGAGGAGTCGGGCCCGACCGGTCCGAAGCCGAGGCCCGGTTTCGGGCTGCGCGGCCCCCGGCGCAGCCCGCATGTGCTGACCGCGGAGTCGCTCAGCTCGCTGACCCTGCCGGTCGGTGACGACGGCGTGATCATCGGCATAGACCCGCAGAACCAGCCGGCCGTACTGAGCGTGCTGCGGCCGGCTCCGGTGGAGATCGTGCTGGTCGGCAGCATGTGGATGGCGCAGGTGCTGGCACTGCGTACGGTCGCCACCGGCGCCCGGGTCGCGGTGGAGACCGCGCGGCCGCCGGCCTGGGGTCAGATGGCGCAGTCCGCGGGCGGCGGTCAGCAGTGTGTGTCGGTCCATGAGGTGCGCCAGATCGCGCCACAGGGACCGTCGGTTTCCAGCCCCGTGCTCGTCGTCCGGGACATGGGCGCGCGCCCGCCGCGCAATCAGCTCGCGCCGAGCCCCTGGCAGTCGGTGCTGACGGTGCTGCCGTTCCTCGGGCCCCGGTCGCCGCAGATGCTCAGCCGCGCCGACCTGATCGGTCTGCAGCGGCTCTCGCCCGAAGAGGCCGAGGTTGTGACGCGAATCATGCGGCTGCCCGAGCAGGTCGGTGCGGTGCTGCCGACGCTCAGCGACAACGCCATGCTGTGGTGCTCGCGGGACGGCCATCAGTTCGTCATGACCCAGCCCACGGAAGCGGAGACCAACCTGCTCGGCGGCCCGCGCCGCATGGACTGACGTATTTCCGGGCCGGCCGCCCGCGGGGCGCTCCGCGCCGCGCGTACGCGACCGGTCCCGGGCACGACCTACGGGCGCATCCATGGGTGCGCCCGTAGGTGTGCCGACGGGGCTTGAAGACGACATGACACCGACTGCCGTTATGGGCCGACTCTTGATTAGGCTGTGTGGAGAGCCGCAGGAGCACATCACGACGGCCGACGGTACGGGGATGGAGAACGTTAGTGTTGGCACAACCCCGGGTGGTGTGTTCCGACTTCCGCTACATCCGATCGATCCGCCTGTATCCGGTCCTGCCGTTCAGGTGCGTTGCAGTACACCAGGAGGCACAGTGAACGAGCAGGAGGCTTTCCGCCCGGACGGGAACGATCCTGACGACGACCAGTCCGAGTTCGATCTGACCGGTGAGTTCAAGATCGACTTTGCCGCACCGGCCTGGTACGCGAGCAACGACACCAGTGGAGGCGGCACGCCTGCCGCGGCCTCCGCTGCGGCTCCTCCTGCGTCTGCACCCGCCACTCCACCCGTAGGTCCGCCGGTCGGCCAGCCGCTGCAGGGGCCGCCGCAGGGCGCCCCGGTGCCCGGAGTTCCGCCGCAAGGTGTGCCCGGCCAGACGGCGCCCGCCCCGATGGCGCCGCCGCCCGCGGACGCCGGACCGCCCGGATTCCCGATGCTGCGCCCGAACGACACGGGTGACGCACCGGCCGCCGCGCCTGCCCCGGCCGAGCCGGTGGCCGCCGAGGCGCCGAATGCCGCACCGGCCGCGGACGCCGCGTCCGATTCCGGCAATGTACGCTCGGGCAGCGGTGTCGATCCGTCGGCCGGGCTCTGGGACGACGACGATGACGATGACACGGGAGCGGAGGCCACTGCGGCCGAGGCGGAAGCCGCAGGCCCGGTGGCTCCGGCACCGCAGCCGGACGCAGCCGCCCCCAACTCTCCCGCGGAGGGCGCCGCTCCGGCCCCTGAGGCGCCCGCACCCGAGCCCACGGCTCCGGTAGCCGCCCAGGCCGCGGCGCCCGCCCAGGGACAGCCGCAGGGGGCGCCTCAGCAGGCCCCGCCGCAGCAGGGTGTCCCCCAACAGGGGGCGCCGCAGGGTGCTCCTCAGCACGGCGTGCCGCAGCAGGGCGCTCCTTGGGGCGCCGCGGACGGCCAGCAGCAGGGTGCGCCCGCGCAGGGCGCGCCGCCGCTGCCACTGCCGCCGGAGTTCCAGCCCGCGGACCCGCGTGCCGCCCAGGCTCAGGCTCAGGCCGGTCAGCCGCAGCAGCAGCCCCAGCAACAGGCACAGCAGGGCCAGCAGCAGGCGCACCCGCAGCAGCCGCAGGCCGGTTACCCGCAGGGCCAGCCCCAGCAGGCGCCGCAGCAGGGCTACCCGCAACAGCAGCAGGGTGCACCCGCGCAGCAGCAGCCTGCCTACGGCTACCCGCAGCCCGCGTACGGCTACCCCCAGCAGGGCCAGCCGCAGCAGGCACACCCGCAGCAGCAGAACCCCAACGCGCCCGCGCAGCAGCCCGCTTACGGCTATCCGCAGACCGCTGCCCAGGGGTACCCGCAGCAGGGCCAGCAGCCCCAGCAGCAGGCGCCGCAGGCCGGCTACGACCCGCAGCAGGCCGCCCAGCAGGCAGCGCAGGCGCAAGCCCAGGCACAGGCGCAGGCACAAGCACAGGCAGCCCAAGCCCAGCAGGCGCAACAGGCCGCCCAGCAACAGGCCGCCCAGCAGCAGACCCCGCACCAGCCGTTCCCTGGGCAGCAGCCCGGCGACCCGAACGCGGCGGCCAACTACGCGTCGTACTCACAGCCGGGTCAGCAGCAGCCGCAGCAGCGGGCCACTCCCGGCGCGCCGCTCGGCTACAGCGCCGCCGTCGAGCTGACCTCCGACCGACTGCTGCGCAACCAGCCCAAGAAGCGCAAGCCGGGCGCCAACGCTCAGCCGTCCAAGTTCAAGTTGGGCGCGAAGAAGGAGGAGGCCGAGCGCCAGCAGAAACTGGCGCTCATCCGGACTCCGGTGATGTCCTGCTACCGGATCGCGGTGATCAGCCTCAAGGGCGGTGTCGGCAAGACCACGACGACCACCGCGCTGGGCTCCACCCTCGCGTCCGAGCGGCAGGACAAGATCCTGGCGATCGACGCGAACCCGGACGCCGGCACACTCGGCCGACGGGTCCGCCGCGAGACCGGTGCGACCATCCGTGACCTGGTGGGTGCGATTCCGCATCTGCACAGCTACATGGACATCCGCCGGTTCACCTCGCAGGCGCCGTCCGGCCTGGAGATCCTCGCCAACGACGTGGACCCCGCGGTGTCGACGACGTTCAACGACGACGACTACCGGCGCGCGATCGACATCCTCGGCAAGCAGTACCCGATCATCCTCACCGACTCGGGTACCGGTCTGCTCTACAGCGCGATGCGCGGAGTCCTCGACCTCGCCGACCAGTTGATCATCATCTCCACCCCGTCCGTGGACGGTGCGAGCAGCGCCAGCACCACCTTGGACTGGCTCTCCGCGCACGGCTACGCCGACTTGGTGCAGCGCGGTATCACGGTCATCTCGGGTGTCCGCGAGACCGGCAAGATGATCAAGATCGATGACATCGTGTCGCACTTCGAGACCCGGTGCCGCGGTGTGGTCGTGGTGCCCTTCGACGAGCATCTCGCCGCCGGTGCCGAGGTCGACCTCGACATGATGCGGCCCAAGACCCGCGAGGCGTACTTCAACCTCTCCGCCCTGGTGGCCGAGGACTTCGCGCGGCGGGCGCAGCAACAGGGCGGGTGGGGCGACCCCAACGCCCAGCAGATGGGCGGCGACCCGTACGCCCAGCAGCAGTACCCGCAGCAGGGTCAGCAGCCGCAGCAGCAGGGCTACCCGCAGCAGCAGGGCCAGCCCGCCCAGCCGCCGGCCGGATACCCGCCGCAGCAGGGTGGCTGGACCCAGCAGCCCGCCCAGCCGCCGGGCCAGTGGCAGCAGCAACAGCCCGCTCCGGACGCGCCGCTGCCCGACGGGGGCGGGTGGACGCAGCAGCCGCCCCCGCAGTAGAAACGGCCAACAGGGAAGGGCCCGGCACGAGTGCCGGGCCCTTCCCTTATGCCGCTGTCCCCGAATGGGTGAACTTCGGGGCCGCGTCCCCTTCCGGGGCTGCGTCAAGCCGTCACGTCGCCGCGGCGATCAGCCCCCGCGCATGCTTCACGTCGATCGCCATCCGCTCCAACAGGGCGTCGAGCGTGTCGAACTTCTCCTGGCCCCGGATGTAGGCGAAAAAGTCCACGGCGACATGCAGCCCGTACAGATCGAGGCCGACGCGGTCGATCGCGTACGCCTCGACCGTGCGGATCTTGCCGTCGAACTGCGGGTTGGTGCCGACCGAGATGGCCGCCGGCATCGCCTCGCCCTCGACGTTCAGCAGGCCCGCGTACACGCCGTCGGCCGGGATCGCGGTGTGCGGCAGGGTCTCCACGTTGGCCGTCGGGAAGCCCAGTTCGCGGCCGCGCTGCGCACCGCGTACGACGATGCCTTCGACGCGGTGCGGCCGGCCCAGGACCTCCATCGCGCCGGCCACATCGCCCGCCGCGACCAGGCGGCGGGTGAGCGTGGAGGAGAACGGCTCGCCACCGCCCGCCTCCCCGCGCTCGTAGAGGTCGATGACCTCCACGGTGTAGTCGTAGGTGCCGCCGAGCTCGGCGAGCGTCTCGACATTGCCGGCGGCCCGGTGCCCGAAGCGGAAGTTGGGGCCCTCGACGACGACCTGCGCATGCAGCTTGTCGACCAGCACCTTGACCACGAAGTCGGCCGGCGCCAGCTTCGAGAACTCCTTGGTGAACGGGAGGATCAGCACCGCATCCACGCCCAGTTCGGCCATCAGCTCCGCGCGGCGGTGGTGCGGAGCGAGCAGCGGCGGGTGGCTGCCGGGCCGTACGACCTCGCTCGGGTGCGGGTCGAAGGTGACGACAACGGCGGGGATTCCCAGCTCACGGGCGCGCGCTACCGCCTTGCCGATGATCAATTGGTGGCCGCGGTGCACACCGTCGTACGAGCCGATGGTGACGACGCTGCGTCCCCAGCCCTCGGGGATGTCCTCCAAGCCACGCCAGCGCTGCACTGTGCCCGCTCCTCGCCCGAACTCTTGTCCGTCCAATGCGCCAATTCGGCATGACGCAGGTCTAAGACTGCCATGCCGGTGATGGTGCTACGCGCGAAGGGTGGCCTCGCCGCTGTTGCATAGGACACCCCCGGGGCCGGCGTGCCGGCGGCGGTGCGGCAGGTGTCATGTACGGGCGGCGGCCGGGCGTCCACGGCCGGTCGGCCGGGTCATCCCGCGAGCGTGGCGCGGGCGCCGGGCCCCACCACGGCCGCCCACTCCCCCGGCTCCGCCGCGACCCATTCCCGCACCCGCCGCGCGAAGCCGGGCACCTGCCGCCCCAGCTCCACCAGCCGCCGGTCGAAGCAGGCCGCGCCCTCGGGCGTACGGACCAGCAGCAGCCCGGTGCGGTGCACCAGCTCCCGGGTACGGCCCTCCGACCGCCGATCGGCACCCTCCGCGGCTGCCCGCAGCACCGCTTCCAGCACGCGGGTGTCTGCTCTGACCGGCCTGTTCCCGCCATTCCGCGGGGCGTACGCGGGGCTGGGCGCGTCGTATGTCTCGCCGGCCAGCAGCACGTCCAGGAGCTCGCGGCGCAACGGGGCCGAGGCACCGGAATCCGCCGCGGCCAGCACGGGAGCGAGCGCGCACCGGACCGGAGCGGAGCGGGTCGTCAGCAGCTCCACGACGAGCGGGCGGAGCGCGGCGCGCGCGCCGGGACCGCGAGCGAGGCGCCGCTCGACGCAGTCCGCGATATGCCGCGCGGCATGGTCCGGGTACTGCTCGGCGTACTCGCGGACGAGGCCGGCGGCACGGTGCGCGAGCGTCAGGGGTACGGGGGCGGAACCGCCGGTCTCGACGAGTGTGCGCAGCACCGCGGTCGCCGCCGACGAGCCGGCGCCGCCGAGCAGCCGGGTCCGGAACGCGTCGAGCACCTGCTCGGGGTGGGTGGCCAGGGCGTCCGCGAAGGTCCCGGGCGGCAGCCGCGGATCGCCCGCGACAAAGCGGGCCAGCGCCCGCTCCAGCACTCGGGAGCGGGTGGTCCGATCCCTCACCAGCAGTGCGAGCGCGGGGCCGTGGTGGGCGCCGTCGGCGGTCCGGGAGAGCAGCGTGAGCGCGCCGTAGCGCAGCAGGGCGCGGTCGGCGTCGGTGGCGGTGTACGGGGCGACGCGCAGGCCGTAGGAGGCGGCAGCCAGCCGGCGCTCCGGGCGCCCGTCGTGGGCCCAGCGGTCCACGGCCCGGCACACCGCGGAGGGCTCGTCCTCGGCGAGCGCGTCCAGCAGCTCGTCCGCCTTCGGGTGCGCGGCGGCGACGAGCGCCTCGGTCAGATCGTCGAGGGCGCGCCGGCGGTGGGTGTGGAGGAGCGCCTGAGCGGCGGAGGCGACGGTGATCTCGTGAGGGGTGGTGTGCACGGGGGCGGACGGGGTGTCGCTTCCCGGGGTGATGCGTTGCAGGCGGCGGGTGTCGTCGAACCAGGTGCACAGCAGTGGCTGGATCCGTTCGGGGTCCGCAACCAATAGCTCCGCGGCGGTGTCGAGAAAGCGTGGTTGCGGCGGGGCGCTGGCGCTGGATGCCTTGGGCGCTTCAGCGGCTTCAGGGGCTTCAGGGGCTTCAGGGGAGGAGTCCGCGGCTTCGGAGAAGGAGGTTTCCGTGGGGGGTGTCGTCGTGGGCGCATCGGCCGTGTGGACGCGTACGCGCGGCGGCTGCGCGAAGGGGCGGCCGGGGCGTGGGGCGGCCGGGCCAGTGCCAGGGGGCGCTGTTTCGCAGGGCGTTGATTCGCAGGGTCCGGTGCCGGGCGGCTCCGCGGCCGTCGGCCGGGCGTCCGTCCGTACGCCCATCGCCGCGGCCGGTGGTCCGTCCGCCGGCAGGAGGACGCGCAGCAGCTCCATCCGGTCCTCGTCGGCCAGCAGGAGGCGGCGCCAGAAGCCCGGACCGAAGGCGTTCATACCGGTGCGCGCGAAGCCGCCCGCCTGGACGGAACGTTTCGTGACCTGGTCGGCGAGCAGCCGCAGGACGCCGGTGTACGGGGTTGCGTCGGGGACGCGGAGCAGCGCCTCACCGAGGAGGTGGGAGGCCCACCACTGGGAGTCGGCGCAGTGGTGCGCCGACCAGGGTCCGGCAGCCGGTGCGGTCGCGGCCGGCACCAACTCGGCCAGTCGACGGGCCAGTTGTACCGTTCCCTCGCGTCGGGCGAGGAGCAGCAGCGCCTGGACGATCGGACCGATGCGGTACCCGGGGACGGGATGGGAGCGTACGGAGGGGCCAGATCCGGCCAGCAGCTCACCGTCGAGCGACGGCAGCCGACCGGACGGCCCGACCGGGTCCGTACCCGGCCCCGCCTCCGAGCCCGCGCCCGAGCCCGAGCCCGGAGGCGCCTCCCCCGCCCCGCACCCCTGGTGCACCAGCACCCACAACGCCGCATCAAGATCGAGATGGCCGCCCTCCAGCCACTCCGCGAACTCCTCATATGCAAAGCGGTATCCCGTGCCCGCCGGGACCAGCAGCCCCTCGGCCAGCACCGCGGCCGCCCAGCCCGGCCCAGGCGGAAAGACCGCCTCGAACGCCGCGCGGTCCAGCCCGCCCTGCCCCGGGCCCAGGCACCGGCGGGCCGCCTCGTGCACCTGCCCGGCCACCTGTGCGGCGAGCCTGCGCAGGGCCGTGCCGCGCGGCGCGGGCCGGTGCGCGGCCGCGATCCGTACGGCGATACGCAGGCTCGCCAGGTCCAGGTAGGCGTCGAAGATCTCGTGCCGGCCGGGCGGACCGGCGGGGTCCGGCTCACCCTCCGGCGGGCCACCGGCCTGCCACTCCGCGTCCCCCTTCGGCAGCGCCGCCCGGACCTCCGCGAGCAGGCGCAGCGTCAGCGGATGCCGGGCGTCGGCCGCGGACTGCTTCCCCAAGTTCTCGACCGCGCTCGAACCGGGGAGGCCGCTGTCCTCGGACAGGCCGTAGCGGCCACGGGCACGCGCCGCCAACTCCTCCGGGAGGTCGGCGAGCCGCACACAGGCGGGAAGCTCCCAGGCCGGCGGTCCAACGGGCGACGTTGCCCCGGGCTCGGGGCGGGGACGGTGCAGCAGTCCGGGCGGGAAGAGCTCACCGGCCCGCTCCCAGTACTCGGGGCGGCAGGCGATGATCAGGCGCACACCGGACGAGCACAGCCAGGCGGCCGTCGCAGCGGTCCAGTCGCCCAGCCGCTGCGCCAGGGCCGGCGGCATCTCCTCCGGCCCGTCGAGCAGCAGAAGCAGCGGGCGCCCGGCCGCGGCCGCGAGCCGTGCCACGGCGTCGGGCGTGATGTCCGCCGGGTCGCCGGCCGTATGCCCGGACGCGGCGACGCTCCGGCCGGCGGAGCGCAGGGCGCGGTCCACCGCCGTGCGCAGGCCGTCGTCGCCGACCCGAAGGTCCGCGCCCCGCAGCCGGATGGCCGGGGCCGGCGCCCCCTGGGCGCGGCGTGCGGCGAGACCGGTCAGTTCCGTGCTCCGCCCGGTCCCGGGATCGCCCACCAGCCCCAGCACCAGCGCCCCGGCATCCCCGTCGCCCCCACCGGAACCAAGCCCATCGGAACCAAGCCCGCCGGAATCTTCCCCGTCGGAACCCTGCGCCCCGAACCGCGTGAACTCCCGCACCACATCCGGCCGTTCGACCGGCTCCCGCCACAGACCCGGCCGCCCCGCCGCCCCCTCGGACATCGCGGTGAGCCGGAGCACACCCGCCATGTTCAGCTCGCTCCCGTACGCCGGGACGGTCGCCGCGTTGCGGTCCAGCAGCCCGGCCAACGCACCCCGCGGAGCCGCGTCGGCCACCGCCCGCAGCGGAATCGCGAAGCCGCCCGCCCGCCGTCCGACGGCGGTTTCCCCTCCTGGAGCGCAGCCGGGAGCCTGCGGCAACAGCGCCGTGCCGAGCACCCCGAGCACCACACCGGTCCGCGCGTCCAGCACCGGCCCGCCCGCCGCGGGGCCGCCCAGCCGCAGCGCCTCCCTGCCGCGGACGCAGAGCGCCAACTCCATGGTTTCGCCGAGGAGATGGAAGAGATCCGTCGCCGTGTACGTCACCTCGGAGCCCGTCCCGACAACGGTCCCGTCCAGCCAGCCGTCCGCCCAGAGCCGTACGGCGGTGCCCGGTTCCGGGCGGCCCGCGGCGATGGGCAGCGGCGTGAGCTGCGGGAAGCCGAACCCGTCGGTCCGTACGAGGGCGAGATCGGCCCCCGCGAGGGGCGTGACGGCGTCGGCGTCCACCAGGCAGGCCCGCTCGGCGCCATACGGTGTGACGGCCGCGTACCCGACCCCGACTCCGGCCCCGGTGTCCCGCATCGGGTGCAGCACCACCCGCGCCAGCCCGTCGACCGCTTCATGGCTGGTGACGACCGTGCCGTGGTGATCCGCCAGGAACCCCGTGCCGCGTGGCCTTCCCGCCAGGTCCCGGACGCGCACCAACGCCCTGTCCGCATCGGCATCCAGCAACGCCATGGCCGAATTCCCTCCCCGTCGGTCCCCTTGTTCCGACCGTAGGGAGGTGGTGATCTTCGCAACAGGTGTCCCCCACCAAAGCGCCCCCGTCCACGCCTTGATTCACCCCGAGCGCCTACCCAATTGAGTGAATTGCCGGATCCGGATGGACAAACACAGAGTGAGGGGGATGGCGGAACGCGGGCCAACGCCCTGCGCCCGTACGGGCGTTCCGCGTTCCACCACCTTCGCCCCGCCCGCCGGTCAGCGCCCGGCCAGGCGCCCCGCGCCGCCGCCACAGAGACCCTTGGGCCCGGCACGCCCCTCCCGTAGGGTGCACGCTCAGTGATGCCGGGTGCAGCACGCTTTCGCACAGCGGCGCGGCGGCGATGGTATGTGGCGAGCGGCCGGTCCGGCCGGTTCGACCAGAGCGGAGAACGAACCTTGACCAGCCACCCGGCCGAGCCGACGGAGCCGCCGAGCGAGCGGATCGAGCCAACCCGACCTGCCCCCGAGCCCACCCATCGGCCCGCCGCCACCGAGCCGCCCACCGCCCGCGCGGCCCGCCTGCGCATCCCGGTCCCGGTGGGCGGTCCCGCGCAGACCGCCCTGCACCATCCGGACACCGCGGCCGACTGGCACCGCTCGCTCTTCCGCCGCCGCGTCACGCTGTACGGCCAACTGGCAGCGCTGGTGGGCTTCTTCGTGACCATCGGCCTGCGGGCCGACCCCGACCCGCTGATCCCGGCCGCGGGGGCGCTGCGCTAGGGCCTGTCCGACGTGGGTGCCCGCCGTTGCCAGGTGCCCCGCCGCTCACCCCACATGGCAACGGCCGGGTCCGGAGCGAATTCCCGCTCCGGACCCGGCCGTACACCGTCAGCCGCCGCCTCTGGCCCGAAGGCGCCTCAGGCGAACACCGCCAGGCTCTTGGCCTTCCCGCCCTGGTTCTCCACCAGCGCGAGGAACGTGCCGTCCGGCCCGAACGCCGCCACCGGACCGTCGCCGTCGAACAGCGGCATCGGGATCCGCGCGCCGTTGAGCAGCAGCCGCACCTGCGGTTCGGCGACGTCCCAGCGGGTGAACGCCGCGGCGGCCGCCTCTCCGATCGGCATGACCGGCAGCCCGCCGCCCTCGGTGTCGTCCACCGCGGTCTGGAGCTGCTCCAGCGTGCGCGCCTGGTCCAGCTTGTACGGGCCGACCCGGGTGCGCCGCAGCGCGGTCAGATGGCCGCCGACGCCGAGCCCGGCGCCCAGGTCACGGGCCAGCGCCCGGATGTACGTACCGGACGAGCACACGACGGAGACCAGCAGATCGGTCACCGGGGTGCCGTCCTCGGCCTCGGCCTCGTGCACGGAGTGCACCACGAACGAGGAGACGGTGACCGGCCGGGCCGGGATCTCCACGTCCTCGCCGTCCCGCACCCGCGAGTACGACCGCTTGCCGTCGATCTTGATGGCGCTGACCTTGGACGGGACCTGCATGATCGCGCCGGACAGCTGGGCGACCCCGGCGTCGATGTCCTCGCGCGCGATGCCGTGCGCCGCCTTCGACGCGGTGATCTCGCCCTCCGCGTCGTCGGTGATCGTCGTCTGCCCGAGCCGGATCGTGCCGACGTACTCCTTCTCCGTCAGCGCGAGATGACCGAGCAGCTTCGTGGCCCGCTCGATGCCCAGGACGAGCACACCCGTCGCCATCGGGTCGAGCGTGCCGGCATGCCCGACCCGGCGGGTGCGGGCCATCCCCCGCATCTTCGCCACGACGTCGTGCGAAGTGAAGCCGGACGGCTTGTCGACGATGACCAGACCGCCCGGCTTGTTGCTCTCACGCTTCATTCTGCCGCTGCGCCCTCGTCGTCCTCGTCCTCACCCGGCTTGCGGTACGGGTCGGCCTCGCCGGCGTACTCGGCGCCCGAGGACACCTCGCGCACCTTGGCGTCCGAAGCCCGCGCCTTGTCGAGCAGGTCGTCGATCGTCTTGGCGTTCTCCGGCAGGGCGTCCGGCACGAAGGCCAGGGTCGGCGTGAACTTCGTCCCCGCCGCCGCCCCGACCGCGGAGCGCAGGATGCCCTTGGCGCTCTCCAGCCCGGCGGCCGCGCTGGCACGCTCCTCGTCGTCGCCGTAGACCGTGTAGAAGACCGTCGCCTCCCGCAGGTCGCCGGTGACCCGGGTGTCCGTGATGGTCACATGCGTGCCGAGTCGCGGGTCCTTGATTCCGCGCTGCAGCTTCTGGGCGACCACCTCCCGGATGAGGTCCGCCAGCTTCTTCGCCCGCGCATTGTCGGCCACTGGTCCGTCTCCTTCTTGTCTTCCACAATTGTGCTTCCACCGGCGATGACTGCCCTGTCGACATCCAGTCGTCATGACCAGTCGTCGTCGCCGTGCAACCGCCGGCGTACCGACAGCAGCTCCACTTCGGGCCGTGCGGCGACCAGGCGCTCGCAGCGGTCCATGACTTCGGTGACATGCCCCGGGTCCCCGGACACCACCGCCAGGCCGATGGTGGCCCTGCGGTGCAGATCCTGGTCCCCGACCTCCGCGACGCTCACCGCGTATTTGCGGTGCAGCTCGGCGACGATCGGGCGGACCACGGAGCGCTTCTCCTTCAGCGACCGAATGTCGCCGAGAAGCAGGTCAAAGGACAGTGTCCCTAGATACATGCAAGACGGGTCAAGCCACCCGCGGGGCCTTGGGGGCACCTCCCAGCGGTAGCTGGGGGAGTACGAGTCATTCGAACCGTACACGGAACGGCCGGGGCCGATCGACGGAGTTTACGCTCCGCCGACCGGCCCCAGTCGGTCCCTGCGTGATCAGCCGCGGGGCTTCTCGCGCATCTCGTACGTCGCGATGACGTCGTCGATCTTGATGTCGTTGAAGTTTCCGAGGTTGATACCGCCCTCGAAGCCTTCGCGGATCTCGGTGACATCGTCCTTGAAGCGGCGCAGACCCTGGATGTTGAGGTCCTCGGCCACGACCTTGCCGTCGCGGACCAGACGGGCCTTGGTGTTGCGCTTGACCTCGCCGGAGCGGATGAGCACACCCGCGATGTTGCCGAGCTTGGACGAGCGGAAGATCTCGCGGATCTCCGCGGTACCGAGCTCGACCTCCTCGTACTCCGGCTTGAGCATGCCCTTGAGGGCCGCCTCGATCTCCTCGATCGCCTGGTAGATGACCGAGTAGTACCGGACGTCGACGCCCTCGCGCTCGGCCATCTGCGTGGCACGGCCTTCGGCGCGCACGTTGAAGCCGATGACGATCGCGTCGGAGCCGGACGCCAGGTTGATGTCGGACTCCGTGACCGCACCGACGCCGCGGTGCAGCACCCGGATGTCGACCTCTTCGCCGACGTCGAGCTGGAGCAGCGAGGACTCCAGGGCCTCGACGGAACCAGAAGCGTCACCCTTGATGATGAGGTTGAGCTGCTGGATCTCGCCGGCCTTGAGCACCTTGTCCAGGTCCTCCAGCGACACCCTGCGGGTGCGCTTGGCGAAGGCCGCGTTGCGCTCGCGCGCCGCGCGCTTCTCGGCGATCTGGCGGGCCGTACGGTCCTCGTCGACCACCAGGAAGTTGTCGCCGGCACCCGGGACGTTGGTCAGACCCAGGACCAGGACGGGGGTCGACGGACCCGCTTCCTCGACGTGGTTGCCCTTGTCGTCAAGCATCGCCCGGACTCGGCCGTACGCGTCGCCGACGACCATCGTCTCGCCGACGCGCAGCGTGCCGCGCTGGACCAGGACGGTCGCCACGGCGCCACGGCCGCGGTCGAGGTGGGCCTCGATCGCGATGCCCTGCGCGTCCTGCTCCGCGTTGGCGCGCAGGTCGAGCGAGGCGTCCGCGGTCAGGACGACGGCCTCCAGCAGCTGGTCGATGTTCAGACCCTCGCGGGCGGAGATGTCGACGAACATGGTGTCGCCGCCGTACTCCTCGGCCACCAGACCGAACTCGGTGAGCTGGCCGCGCACCTTGGTCGGGTCGGCGCCCTCGACGTCGATCTTGTTGACCGCGACCACGATCGGCACATCGGCCGCCTTGGCGTGGTTCAGCGCCTCGATCGTCTGCGGCATGACACCGTCGTTGGCCGCCACCACGAGGATCGCGATGTCGGTCGACTTGGCACCACGGGCACGCATGGCGGTGAACGCCTCGTGACCCGGGGTGTCGATGAAGGTGATCCGACGCTCTTCGTCGTTGACCTCGGTCGCGACCTGGTAGGCACCGATGTGCTGGGTGATGCCGCCGGCCTCGCCCGCGATGACGTTCGTCTTGCGGATCGCGTCGAGCAGTCGCGTCTTACCGTGGTCGACGTGACCCATGACGGTCACCACCGGCGGACGCGCGACGAGCATTTCCTCGCCGCCCTCGTTCTCACCGAAGTCGATGTCGAAGGACTCCAGGAGCTCGCGGTCCTCCTCCTCCGGGCTGACGATCTCGACGACGTAGTTCATCTCTTCGGCGAGCAGCTGCAGCGTCTCGTCGGAGACCGACTGGGTCGCGGTGACCATCTCACCCAG
The DNA here is from genome assembly GCF_040654775.1 of Streptomyces sp. NPDC050636. Classification (NCBI taxonomy): domain Bacteria; kingdom Bacillati; phylum Actinomycetota; class Actinomycetes; order Kitasatosporales; family Streptomycetaceae; genus Streptomyces; species Streptomyces sp. NPDC050636. Next base: position 5,863 of record NZ_JBFAIP010000064.1, on the reverse strand, counting down.
GTTCAGCATGACCTGGACGAGCGACGCCGGGTTGGCGTTGATCTTCTCGGCGAAGTCCGTCAGCGAGGCACCGCGCGACAGGCGAACCGTCGCACCGTTGCCACGCGGCAGCATGATGCCGCCCACCGACGGGGCCTGCATGGCCTCGTACTCCTGGCGCCTCTGCCGCTTCGACTTGCGGCCACGACGCGCCGGACCGCCGGGACGGCCGAACGCACCCTGCGTGCCACCACGGCCACCGGGACCGCCGGGACGACCGGCGAAGCCGGGACGACCGCCGAAGCCGCCGCCACCACCACCGGGACCGCCGCCACCGGGACGACCGGCGAAACCACCGCCGCCACCCGGACGACCGCCACCGCCACCACCGGGACGACCGGCGAAACCGCCGCCGCCACCCGGACGACCGCCACCGCCACCACCGGGACGACCAGCGCCACCGGGACCGCGACCGCCGCCGCCACCGGGGCCCGGACGCGGGCCGGCAGCGGGACGCTGCGGCATCATGCCCGGGTTCGGGCGGTTACCGCCGCCACCACCGGGACGCGGAGCGCCACCGGGAGCGGCACCCTGCGGACGAGGCATACCACCGGGGGTCGGACGGGCGCCGCCCTGACCCTGAGGCCGGGGACCGCCCTGGCCGCCGCCCTGCGGACGCGGGCCACCGGGGCCACCGGGGCCACCGGGGCCACCCTGGCCGCCGGGACGCGGGGCGCCACCGGGACGCGGGGCCTGCGGACGGGCCATGCCCGTGGAGCCACCGGAGGTGAAGGGGTTGTTGCCCGGACGGGGGCCGGACGGACGGGCACCGCCGGGACGGCCGCCCTGGCGGTCGCCACCGGGACGCGGCGCGCCACCACGGCCCTGACCACCCTGCGCGGGCGCCGGACGGGCCGGACGCGGACCGGGGGTGGCACCGGGGCGGGGAGCCGACTGGCCGGCGGCGGGAGCGGCCGGCGCGGACGGCGGAGCCTGGAACTCGGGCTGCGCGGGGGCGGCCGGAGCGGGCTTGGGCGCCGGCGCCTTCGGGGCCGGCGTGGGGCGCGGACCCGGGGTCGGGCCGGCGGCCGGAGTGCTCTTGGGGGCCACGGGGGTCACCGGGGCCTCAGGGGTTGCCGGAGCCGCGGGGCCCGGCTTGGGGGCGCCCGGCTTCGGGGCAGCCGGACGCGCCGCCTGCGCCGGCGACGGGGCCGACGGGGACGGCTTAGCGGGGGCCGACTTGCGCGGTGCCGCGGGCTTGCCAGAGGCGCGGCCGCTGCCGCTGCCTGCCTGGAAAGCGTCGGTCAACTTGCGAACAACCGGCGCCTCGATCGTCGAGGACGCCGAACGGACGAATTCACCAAGTTCTTGGAGCTTGGCCATGACGACCTTGCTCTCAACGCCGAACTCCTTGGCGAGTTCGTATACCCGGACCTTAGCCACTTCGCTCCTTCTAGGTCCGGGTTGTCCACCGGACCGTCGCTACTTCATGGGCGTACTCATCGCGTACTCATCGAGTGCTCATCGCAATCTCGACCTACTTCCGACTCGCGAGGTACCTGACCGCACGGTTTTCCGTGCGCTGTGCGTTTACTGCTGTGCGTTATTGCAATGGCGGCTTCAACCAAGCGCCCCGCTCGATGAACCGACGCAATTCCGTCGTGTCGAACGGTCCCCGGCCCCGAAAGGCCCGGGGAAACGCCCGGCGGCGAACCGCCAGGTCGAGGCAGACCAGTGTCGGGTGCACGTAAGCACCCCGGCCGGGCAGCGTACCGCGAGGATCGTGGGCACACTCACCCTCGATCACCACGATGCGCAGCAAATCGCCCTTGGCCGCTCGCTCCCGGCATCCCAGACAGGTTCGCTCAGGGCATGCGCGGGCATGCGTCCGACCAGACACTGCTTAAGTCTACCTCCCCGTGCCGGCTCACCCCTGATGGGGTAATGCCCGAACGGCTGCTCAGAATTCCTGGCGGGCCGCCGCGGCGCCACCCTTTTTCGGGGGTGCGCCACGGCGTCCGCCGCATGGTTCAGTCCTGCGGTGCCTGGTGCTCGGTGTCCGGGCGGATGTCGATCCGCCAGCCCGTGAGACGGGCGGCGAGCCGGGCGTTCTGCCCTTCCTTGCCGATGGCCAGTGACAGCTGGTAGTCGGGGACGGTGACCCGGGCGGAGCGCGCCGCCAGGTCCACCACCTCGACCTTGCTGACCCGGGCCGGCGACAGCGCGTTCGCCACCAGGTCGGCCGGATCGTCCGACCAGTCCACGATGTCGATCTTCTCGCCGTGCAGCTCGGCCATGACGGCACGCACCCGGCCGCCCATCGGGCCGATGCAGGCGCCCTTGGCGTTCAGCCCGGAGCGGGTGGAGCGGACCGCGATCTTGGTGCGGTGGCCGGCCTCGCGGGCGATGGCGGAGATCTCCACCGAACCGTCCGCGATCTCCGGGACCTCCATGGCGAACAGCTTCTTCACCAGGTTGGGGTGCGTACGCGAGAGCGTCACGGACGGGCCGCGGACACCCTTGACCACCCGGACGACATACGAGCGCAGGCGGGTGCCGTGCGAGTAGTCCTCGCCGGGGACCTGCTCCTGCACCGGCAGCATGGCCTCCATGCGGCCGATGTCGACCAGGACGTTCTTGGGGTCCTTGCCCTGCTGGACGACGCCGGTGATGACATCGCCCTCACGTCCGGCGAACTCGCCGAAGGTGATCTCCTCCTCGGCGTCCCGCAGCCGCTGCAGGATGACCTGCTTGGCGGTGGTCGCCGCGATCCGCCCGAAACCGGAGGGGGTGTCGTCGAACTCGCGGGGCTCCTCGCCCTCCTCCACATCGCCGCGGGGCCCGGCGTCCTCCTTCGCCCACACCGTCACATGCCCGGTGCTGCGGTCCAGCTCCACCCGCGCGTGCCGACGGCTGCCGTCGGTGCGGTGGTATGCGATGAGGAGGGCCGACTCGATCGCCTCGACCAGCAGGTCGAACGAGATCTCCTTCTCCCGCACCAAACCCCGCAGGGCACTCATGTCGATATCCACGGCTACGCCTCCTCCTTGTTCTCGTCGATCTTCTCGTCCTGCTGCGCGTCGCGCTTGTCTGTCTTCTCGGGCTTACGGCTGAATTCCAGCTCGACCCGCGCCTTGGCGATGTCGTCGAACGCGACCCGGCGGGCCGTCGGCTTGCGCCCCTTGACGCCGGGCACTTCGAGGTCCAGGCCCGCGTCGTCGACGGCGGTGATCCTGGCGACCACCTCGCCGCCCTCGCGGAGTTGGGCCTTGATGAGGCGGCCGGTGGCGCGGCGGTAGTGCCGCAGCTCGGTCAGCGGCCGGTCGGCGCCGGGCGAGGTGACCTCAAGGGTGTACGGGGCGCCGCCCATCGCATCGGAGTCGTCCAGGACCTGGGAGGCCTCGCGGCTCAGCTCGGCGCACTCGTCCAGCTGGACGCCCTCGTCGGAATCGACCACGATCCTCAGCACTCGCCGCTTGCCCGCCGGTGTCACCTCGATCTCTTCCAGATCCAGGTCTCGCGCGGCGACGAGCGGTTCAAGCAGTCCGCGCAGCCTCTCGCTCTGGGTGGTGCTCATCCGGGTGACTCCTCGGCCGCGTGTGCTGTTGTGGGTAGGTCGCGTGTCGGGTCAAAGCCTATCGGTTCCGGCGGGGTACTGACGATTCCGTGGGCGGTCACGGATACTCTCGCCTGCGGTGATCACAACGGAAGACCCCTGGAAGTGGAACGTGCCGAACGTGGCGCTCACGCGCAGAAGGACCCTGCTGGCCGGTGCCGCCCTCGGGGGCGCGGCCCTGCTGGCGGGCTGCTCCGAGGAGCCCGGACCCGAGCGGGACGAGCATTCCTCCGCCGCCGACCGGCTTCGCGAGCGCTCCGCCCGCGACAGCGCGGCGCTGCTGGCGCGCTATGACGCGACGCTGGCCGCGCACCCGGCCCTGGAGGCGCGGCTGCGGCCGCTGCGTGCCGAAGTCGTGCGGCACGCCGATGCGTTCACCGACGACAAGGCCGGCAGGAAGGCGGCCCCGTCCGCCAGCGGCGCGCCCTCCGGCCATCCCGTTCACCACTCCGGCGCGCCCGCGTCCGGGCCCTCGGCGCCCGACGACGAGTCGGTACCCGAGGACGAGAAGGCGGCGCGTACGGCGCTCGCCGACGCGGAGCGGAAGCTGGCCGACGCGCGCACGAAGGCACTGACCACCGCGCCGCCGGAGCTGGCCCGGCTGCTCGCCTCCGTGGCGGCGGCGGGCGCGGCGCATGCATATCTCCTCACGGAGGCCGGGGCGTGAGGCGCCCCTCGGCGGGGTCGTCCGGCGACCAGGACATGACCAGGGAAGGAGCACGCCCCCGATGACGGGAACAACTCGCGACAAGGACAGCGCCCACGACGACGAGCTGACCGCCGTGCAGGCAGCCCTGGCCGCCGAACACGCCGCCGTGTACGGCTACGGCGTAGTCGGCGGACGGATCGCCGGCGCCCGTCGTCAGGAGGCACAGTCCGCATACGACGCACACCGCGCGCGCCGGGACGCGCTGCGCCGCACCGTGCGCGACCTGGGCGGCAAGCCGAAGGCCGCGGCCGCCGCCTACGAACTGCCCTTCCCGGTACCGGATGCCGCCGCCGCGGCCCGGCTCGCCGCGGAGCTGGAGGACCGGCTGGCAGCCGTCTACGCGGACCTCGTACGGGCCGGCGGAGAGGCGCGCCGCAAGGAGGCGGCGGCCGCGCTGCGCGAGGCGGCAGTGCGGGCGGTGCGCTGGCGCGGCAGCGGCGTAGCCTTCCCTGGGCTCGTGGAGCGGGCCGCGGCCGGCGCTCCGTCCGGCTCTGCGAGCGCCCCCTCCGACGCGCTCTGAACGACCGGCCGCCCGCGGCCACCGCCCCAGGAAAAGGACAGCTCAAGCATGGCAACGGCACCCATCGAACCGCCGCAACGATTGGTGAGCGCGCTGAGCGGCGATCAGGAGGGTCCCGTACAGGGCTGGCTGGAGGCGTTGCCGACGCTGGTTCAGCAGCGGCTGGACGCTTGGGAGCTGACGCTGGAACGGGTGCACGCCCCCGGCGGCCGCAGCAGTCTCGTCGCGCTCGTACGGCAGCAGGACGGGACCCCCGCGGCGCTGAAGTTCCCGGTGCCGGGGCGGGCTTCCGTGCAGGAGGGCGCGGCGCTGACGGTGTGGGACGGCTGGGGCGCGGTGCGGCTGCTGCGGTCCGACGACGCGAGCGGTGCACTGCTTCTGGAGCGGCTGCAGGGCTCGGTGTCGCTGCGGTCGCTGCCGGAGGCCAAGGCGATGCTGGAGGCGGCGGGCACGGTGCGCCGCCTGTGGGTGCCGCCTGGCGAAGGGCACCCCTTCGAGACGCTGGCGGACAGCGTGGAGGAGGCGGCGGCGGAGCTGCGGACCGGGGGCGCGCTGACGCAGGCGGCCGGGCCGCTGGTCGATGAGGCGCTGGAGTTGCGCCGTACGCTGCCGGCCGGCTCCGACGAGGCGTTCCTGCTGCACGGCGCGTTCCGGCAGGGCAAGGTGCTGGCCGGTGAGCGGGCGCCGTGGCTGGCGGTCGGCCCGGCGCCGGTGGTCGGCGAGCGGGCGTACGACCTGGCGGGCCTGGTGCTGGACCGCGTCGAGGATCTGGTGGCGGGTTCGGGCGCGCCCGCCGCGGCCCGCCGCAGGGTCGCCAAGCTGGCCGACTCCCTGGATGTGGACCGGGAGCGGCTGCGCGGCTGGACGCTGTACCGGGCGGTGCACGCGGGCGTACGGGAAGCGGCGGCCGGCGGCCGGCAGCGCGGCGAGCTGCTGCTGGAGTTCGCTACCTGGCTGTAGCGCTTGTACCAACGGGCCGGGGGGGGGGGGGGGGGCCCCCCCCCCGCCCCGGAGTGATAACCTTAAAGATAGTGAAGTC
>NZ_JBFAIP010000063.1:0-38876 GCF_040654775.1 Streptomyces sp. NPDC050636 | reverse complement strand
TGGGCGAACACCGCATCCAAAGCCTCAGCGAACACCGGGAACCGGCCATACAACTCCCGACCCATCCCCACCCGCTGCGCACCCTGACCCGAGAAGAGCGCGGCGAGCTTCCCGGTGACGTCCCCGGTGACGCCGCGCGCCAGTTCCCGGACCCGCTCGCCGTCGGCCAGCAGCACCGCGCGGTGGGCGAACGCCGCCCGGCCGGTGGCGAGCGAGTGGCCCACGTCGACGGGTGACGGGCCGGTCAGCGCGCCGATCCGCTCGATCTGCGCCGTCAGCGCGGCCTCGGACTTGGCCGACACCGGCCAGGGCACGGCGCCCGGCACCGTGACCGGCCGGTCCGCCGCGGGCTCCGGCTCGGGCGCGGGCGCCTCTTCGATCAGGACGTGGGCGTTGGTGCCGCTGACGCCGAAGGCGGAGACACCGGCCCGGCGGCTGTGCCCGGTCGTTGGCCACGGCTGCGGCCGGGTGAGGAGCGAGACCGTGCCGTCGGTCCAGTCGACGTGCGAGGACGGGGTGTCGATGTGCAGGGTCTTGGGCAACGCGCCGTGGCGCATCGCCAGGAGCATCTTGATGATGCCCGCGACACCGGCGGCGGCCTGGGTGTGGCCCAGGTTCGACTTGATCGAGCCGAGCAGCAGCGGGAGGCTCCGGTCCTGCCCGTAGGCGGCGATCAGGGCGTGGGCCTCGATCGGGTCGCCCAAGGTGGTTCCGGTGCCGTGGGCCTCGACGACATCCACGTCGGCGGGGGCCAGGTCGGCGTCGGCGAGGGCCTGGCCGATGACGCGCTGCTGGGCCCGCCCGTTGGGCGCGGTCAGGCCGTTGGAGGCGCCGTCCTGGTTGACGGCGGTGCCGCGGACGATGCCGAGGACGTCGTGCCCGTTGCGGCGGGCGTCGGACAGTCGCTCCAGTACGAGGACGCCCACGCCCTCGGCCCAGCTGGTGCCGTCGGCCGAGTCGGCGAAGGGCTTGCACCGCCCGTCGGGGGCCAGCCCGCCCTGCACGGTGAACTCGGCGAAGGCGTCGGGGCTGGACATGACCGAGACGCCGCCGGCCAGCGCCAGGGTGGACTCGCCGCTGCGCAGCGACCGCGCGGCCATGTGCAGCGCGACGAGCGAGGACGAGCAGGCCGTGTCGACGGTGACGGCGGGGCCTTCGAGGCCGAAGGCGTAGGAGAGGCGGCCGGACATGACGCTGGCGGTGTTTCCGGTGGCGACATGGCCACGGACGTCGGCGGTGGTGCCCTTGCGCAGCAGCGTCGCGTAGTCCTGGCCGTTGGTGCCGACGAATACGCCGGTGCGGCTGCCGCGCAGGGCGGTCGCGTCGATTCCGGCGCGCTCGAAGGCCTCCCAGGTGGTTTCCAGCAGCAGGCGCTGCTGGGGGTCCATGGCCAGGGCCTCGCGGGGCGAGATGCCGAAGAACGCGGCGTCGAAGAGGCCGACGCCGTCGAGGAATCCGCCTTCGAGGGTCGCGGAGGCACCTCGGGCGAGCGCGTCGAGGTCCCAGCCGCGGTCCGCGGGGAATCCGCTGATCGCGTCCTCGCCCCGGCTCAGCAGCTGCCAGAGGTCCTCGGGGGACCGTACGCCGCCGGGGAAGCGGCAGTTCATGCCGACGACGGCGATGGGGTCCTCGTCCGCCGCCCGGCCGACGGGGGCCGGGGTCTCGGAGCCGGACTCGGGCAGGGTGCCGAGGAGTTCGGTGAGCAGGAAGTCGGCGAGGGCGAGCGGGGTCGGGTAGTCGTAGACGAGGGTCGCGGGCAGCTTGAGCCCGGTGGCGGCGGACAGGGTGTTGCGCAGTTCGACGGTGGTCAGCGAGTCGAAGCCGAGGTCGCTGAAGGGCTGGTCGACGGCGATGCCGCCGGTGCCGGAGTGCCCGAGCACGGCGGCCACCTGTCCGCGCAGCAGGTCCAGGACGAACCGGGGGCGGGCGGCCTGGGAGAGTCCGGCGAGCCGCCCGCGCAGCACCGGTTCCCGCAGGGCGGCGTCCGGTGTCCCGGCGGGTGCCGTGGCGGCGGCCGGTCGCAGTTCGGGGAGGTCGCCGACGAACGGGTTGGGGCGCAGCGCGGTGAACGCGTCCGCGTACCGGTCCCAGTCGATGTCCGCGAGGGTCAGGGCCGTGGCGTCGTGCTCGATGGCCTGGCGCAGCGCGGTGAGGGCGAGTTCGGGTGCCATGGGGGCGAAGCCGCCGCGCCGGACCCGGCTTTCGATGTCGGTGCCGTCGGCGGCCATGCCGGTCCCGGCCCAGGGGCCCCAGGCGAGGGAGGTCGCGGGCAGGCCGTGGGCGCGGCGGTGTTCGGCGAAGGCGTCGAGGAACGCGTTGGCGGCGGCGTAGTTGCCCTGTCCGGGGGCGCCGAGGGTGCCGGCGATGGAGGAGAAGAGCACGAACGCGGTCAGGTCGTGGCCGCGGGTCGCCTCGTGCAGGTTGAGGGTGGCGGTGACCTTGGCGCGCAGGACGGCGGCGAACTTCTCGGGGGTGAGGTTGTCGATGGTGCCGTCGTCGACGGTGCCCGCGGTGTGGAAGACCGCGGTGAGCGGGTGCTCCCGCGGGATCGCGTCGAGTACGGCGGTGAGGGCCGCGCGGTCGGCGGTGTCGCAGGCCACGAGGGTGACTTCGGCGCCCAATGCCTCGATGTCGGCGGTCAGTTCGGCGGCTCCGGGGGCGTCGGCACCGCGGCGGCTGACCAGCAGCAGGTGCCGGGCGCCGTGGGTGGCGAGCCATCGGGCGAGGTGGCCGCCGAGGGCGCCGGTGCCGCCGGTGACGAGCACGGTGCCGGTGGGGTGGAACTCGCTCGGTGCGGGGGCCTGTCCGAGGGGGTGGCGGGCCAGCCGCCGGGCGTAGGTCGCGGTGGCGCGTACGGCGAGCTGGTCCTCGCCGTCGCCGGCGGCGAGGGCGGCGGCCAGGCGGCGCAGGGTGGTGTCGGTGAGCTCGTCGGGGAGGTCGACGAGGCCGCCCCAGCGCTGCGGGTGCTCCAGTGCGGCGACCCTGCCCAGGCCCCAGACGGCGGCCTGGGCCGGACGGGCCGGGTGTTCGGAGCGGCCGATGGCCACGGCGGTGCGCGTCACGCACCACAGGGGTGCCTCGATACCGGCGTCGCCCAGGGCCTGTACGGCCGTCGCCGTCAGCAGCAGACCCGCGGCCGCACCGGTCCCGTCGGCCCCGTCGGCCCCGTCGGCGACTTCGGCAGCTTCGGCGGCTTCGGTGGCATCGCCCGCCGTCGCCAGCAGGGACAGGACGCCCGTGAACCCGCTGCTCTCGGCGGCCAGTTCACGCAGCCGCTCGGCCAGATCCGCGCGCTCGGGGGCACTGACCTCGACCCGTACGGTGTCGGTGCCCAGGGCGCCGGTGACCGCTTCGAGCCGGTCCGGGTCGGCGCCCGCCGGTGCGAGCACCAGCCAGGTCCCGGTCGGGTGTGCGGGGCCGGAGGCGGCCGGGCCGGTCAGGGGCTTCCAGGTGGTCCGGTAGCGCCAGCCGTCGACGGTGGAGCGCTCCCGGCTCTTGCGGCGCCAGGAGGACAGGGCGGGCAGGACGGCGGTGAGGGTGTCGTCGTCCAGGTCCAGCGAGGAGCCCAGCGTCTCCAGGTCCGCGCGCTCCACCGCCGACCAGAATTCCGCGTCCACCGCGTCGGCGGGGCCCGCGGGCGCGGCGGTGCCGGTGGCCGCCTCGGGCCAGTAGCGCTCGCGCTGGAAGGGGTAGGTAGGCAGGTCGGTCCGGCGGGCGCCGGTACCTGCGAACACGGCGTCCCAGTCGATCCGCACCCCGTGGAGGTGGAGCCGGGCCAGGGCCGTGGTCAGTGCCGGGGCCTCGGCGCGGTCGCGGCGCAGGGCCGGGACGGCGGCGGCCGGGGTCTCCTCGTCGGCGGTCTCGCGTACGGCGCCGCTGAGTACGGCGTCCGGGCCGAGCTCGAAGAAGGTGGTCACACCGTGCTCGGTGAGGTGGCGTACGGCGTCGGCGAAGCGGACGGTGCCGCGGACCTGCCCGGTCCAGTACTCCGGCGAGGCGAGCTCCTCGTGGGTGAGGAGCGCGCCGGTGACGGTGGACACCAGCGGCAGCGTGGGGGCGTGGCAGGTGACGGAGCCGACGGCGCGGGCGAAGTCCGCGAGCATCGGGTCCATGTGCGGCGAGTGGAAGGCGTGGCTGACGCGCAGTCGCTTGGTGCGGCGGCCCGCCTCGTGGAAGTGCGCCGCCAGGGCGCGTACCGCGTCCTCGTCGCCCGCGACGACCAGGGACGCCGGGGTGTTGACGGCGGCGACGGTGGCCCGCCCCTCGTACTGGTCGAGGATGGGCAGCACCTCGTCCTCGGTGGCCTCGACGGAGGCCATGGCGCCTCCGGCGGGCAGGGCGGCCATCAGGCGGCCGCGGGCCGCGACGAGGGTGCAGGCGTCCTCCAGGGTGAGGACTCCGGCCGCGTGCGCGGCGGCGAACTCGCCGATGGAGTGGCCCGCGACGTAGTCGGGGCGCAGGCCCCAGGACTCGGCGAGGCGGAACAGCGCCACTTCGAGGGCGAAGAGGGCCGGCTGGGTGTAGCCGGTGTCATCGAGTAGTTCGGCCTCGGGGGTGCCGGGTTCGGCGAAGAGGATCTCCCGTAGCGGGCGGTCGAGTTCGAGGTCGAAGCGGGCCAGTACGGCGTCCAGGGCCTCGGCGTAGACCGGGTGGCGGTCGTAGAGCTCGCGGCCCATCCCGGGGCGCTGGCTGCCCTGGCCGGTGAAGAGGAAGGCCAGGCGGCCGCGGCCGGGGCGGCCGGTGAGCAGTGCGCCGTCGGGGGTGCCGTCGCGCAGGGCGGTCAGGGCGCGGGTGAGGGCGTCGGGGTCGTCGGTGACGACGGCCGCGCGGTGTTCCAGGGCGGCGCGGGAGGTGGCGAGGGAGAAGGCGAGGTCGGTGAGCGGGAGTCGGGAGTGGTCGGCGAGGTGGGTCAGAAGCCGTCCGGCCTGGGCGCGCAGGCCCGCTTCGGTGCGTCCGGACAGGGTCAGGGGAACGGGGGCGGGGGCGGGTTCGGCCGGGTGGGCCGGTGTGGTGACGGTGCCGTCGTCGTCCCCCTCGTCCCCCTCGGGCCGGTCTTCCGGGGCCTGTTCGAGGATGGTGTGGACGTTGGTGCCGCTGAGTCCGAAGGAGGAGACGCCCGCGCGGCGCGGGTGCCCGGTGCTCGGCCAGGGCAGCGGTTCGGTGAGCAGCCGGATGGCGCCGGAGCTCCAGTCGACGTGTGTGGAGGGCCGGTCGATGTGCAGGCTCCGTGGCGCGCTCGCGTGGCGCATGGCCATGACCATCTTGATGATGCTGGCGACACCGGACGCCATCTGGGCGTGGCCGATGTTGGACTTGACGGAGCCCAGGAGCAGCGGGTGCTCGGGGTCGCGGTCCTGGCCGTAGGTGGCGAGGAGGGCCTGGGCCTCGATGGGGTCGCCGAGTGCGGTGCCGGTGCCGTGGCCGTCGATGACGTCGATCTCGGCGGGGTCCATGTTGGCGTTGGCCAGGGCCTGGCGGATGACGCGCTGCTGGGACGGGCCGTTGGGGGCGGTCAGGCCGTTGGAGGCGCCGTCCTGGTTGACGGCGGAGCCCCGGATGACGGCCAGGACCTGGTGTCCGTTGCGACGGGCGTCGGAGAGCCGCTCGACGAGGACGAGGCCGACGCCCTCGGCCAGGCTCATGCCGTCGGCCTGGTCGGAGTAGGCCTTGCAGCGGCCGTCGGCGGCCATCGCGCGCTGCCGGCTGAAGCCGACGAACGCGCCGGGCGTGGACATGATGCTGACGCCGCCCGCGAGGGCGAGGGAGCTCTCGCCGTTGCGCAGGGACTGGCAGGCCAGGTGCAGGGCGACCAGGGAGGAGGAGCAGGCGGTGTCGAGGGAGACGGCCGGGCCCTCGAAGCCGTAGGTGTAGGACAGGCGGCCGGACAGGACGCTGGAGATGGTGCCGGTGATCAGGTGTCCCTCGGCACCCTCCGGGCCCGTGCCGAAGGCGCCGTAGTCCTGGTAGCTGGCGCCGATGAACGTGCCGGTGCTGCTGCCGCGCAGGGTGGCGGGGTCGATTCCGGCGCGCTCCATCGCCTCCCAGGAGGTCTCCAGCAGCAGGCGCTGCTGGGGGTCCATAGCCAGGGCCTCGCGGGGCGAGATCCCGAAGAAGGAGGCGTCGAAGTCGGCGGCGTCGTGGAGGAAGCCGCCCCGGGTCGAGTAGGTGTGGCCGGCCCGGTCGGGGTCGGGGTCGTAGAGGCCCTCGGCGTCCCAGCCGCGGTCGGTGGGGAACTCGCCGGTGGCGTCGCCGCCCTCGGCGACCAGGCGCCACAGGTCCTCCGGGGAGCCGATGCCGCCGGGGTAGCGGCAGCTCATGCCGATGATGGCGATGGGCTCGTCGTCGGTGACGGCCGTGGTGTGCGTGGCCGTCCCGGCGGTGCCCGCGCGGGACCCGGCGATGGCGTCACGCAGGTAGGCCACCAGCGCGAGCGGGTTGGGGTAGTCGAAGACCATGGTGCTCGGCAGGGCGAGCCCGGTCACGGTGGCGATCCGGTTGCGCAGGTCGACGGCGGTCAGTGAGTCGAAGCCGACGTCGCGGAAGGCGCGTTGTTCGGAGAGGACGTCGGGTGAGGCGTGGCCGAGGGCGGTGGCCGCCTCGGTGCGGACCAGGTCCAGCAGGAGGCGGTCCTGCTCGACGGGGGCCAGGGCCAGCAGCCGGGTGGTGAACTCGCTGCCGGAGTCGGGGACTTCGGTGCCCGCCTCCGCCAGTTGCCGGACCTCGGGCAGTTCCTCGAAGAGCGGGGTGGGCCGGTTGGCGGTGAAGACGGGGTGGTAGCGCTCCCAGTCCACGTCCGCGACGGCCAGGACCGTCTCGTCGTCGTCGAGGGCCTGCCGCAGGCCGGTGAGGGCCAGTTGGGGTTCCATGAAGACCAGTCCGCTGCGGCGGATCTGGGCGGGGTCGACGCGGCCGAGCTTGAGGTCGTCGGCCCAGATGCCCCAGGAGACGGCGGTGGCGCGGGCGCCCCGAGCGCGGCGGTGCTCGGCGAGGGCGCCGAGGTAGGCGTTGCCCGCGACATACGCGGCGTGGGCACCGCTGCCCCACATCCCGGCGGTGGAGGAGTACAGGACGAACGCGTCGAGCTCGTCGTCGTCGAGGAGTTCGTCCAGGTGCCGGGCGCCGGTGACCTTGGCGTCCAGGACCTTCGCGAAGGCGTCGGGGGTGGTCTCGGCGATCGGCGCGAGTTCGATGGTGACGGCGGTGTGCACGACCGTGCGGACGGTGCGGCCTTCGGCCTTCAGGGTCGCGAGCATGTCGGCCACGGCGCCGCGATCGGTCAGGTCGCAGGCGACGACGGTGGCTTCGCAGCCCGACTCGGCCAGTTCCCTGACGAGTTCGTCGGCGCCGGGTGCCGCCGGGCCGCGGCGGCTGGTGAGCACGATGTGCTCGGCGCCCTGCTCGGCGAGCCAGCGGGCCAGGTGCGGGGCGAGGGTGCCGGTGCCGCCGGTGACGAGGGTGGTGCCGCGCGGCGACCAGGGCCGGGCCGGGGCGGGGTCGGCACCGGCGGCCCGTACGACGCGGCGGGTCAGGACGCCGGAGGCGCGCAGGGCGAACTGGTCCTCGCCGGTGCGGCCGGACAGGACGGCGGCCAGGCGTTCGCCCGCGCGCCGGTCGAGTTGTTCGGGCAGGTCGATCAGGCCGCCCCAGCGCTGCGGGTGTTCGAGGGCGGCGGTCCAGCCCAGGCCGTGGATCTGGGCCTGGTCGGGGTGGGTGAGCCGGTCCGCGCGGCCGGTGGAGACGGCCCCACGGGTCAGGCACCACAGGGGCGCGTCGATCCCGGTGTCGCCGAGTGCCTGGACGAGTGCGAGGGTCAGGGCGAGTCCACGGGTGAGTGCCGGGTGGTCGGCGCTCGGCCCCTCGGCGTCGGCCACCAGGGACACCACGCCCGTGAGGTCCGCCGCGCCTTCGAGGTCCGCCAGCCGCGCGGTCAGGGTCGCACGGTCGGCGCAGGTGTCGTCCAGGACGAGGGTGCGCGGTTCGGCGCCGTGGGCGGCGAGGGCGCCGGTGACGGCGTCGGTGCCGGTCCCTTCGGGGGCGATGACGAGCCAGCTGCCCGTCAGGGCCGGGGTGGGCAGGCTGGTCAGTGGCTTCCAAGTGGCGCGGTAGCGCCAGGAGTCCACGGTGGACAGGTCGCGGCGGCGCTTGCGCCAGTGGGAGAGGGCCGGGAGGACCGGGGCCAGGGAGGTGCGGTCCAGGCGCAGGCGGGAGGCGAGGGCGTCGACGTCCTCCTCCTCGACCGCCGTCCAGAACTCCGCGTCCGCGGGGTCCGCTTCGGGCCGGTCCTGCGGCAGGTCGGGGATCGCCCACAGGTGTTCGCGCTGGAAGGCGTATGTGGGCAGTGGTACGCGGCGGGCGCCGGTGCCCGCGAAGACAGCGGTCCAGTCGGCGTCGGCGCCCCGTACGAAGGCTTCGGCGAGGGAGGTCAGGAAGCGGTCGGTGCCGCCCGCTTCGCGCCGGAGCGTGCCGAGTACCGCGGCCGGGGTCCCGGCTTCCTCGGCGGTCGCCTGGATGCCCATGGCGAGTACGGGGTGGGAGCTGACCTCGATGAAGAAGCGGTGGTCCTGGGCGAGGAGTTCGCCTATGGCGGGCTGGAAGCGGACGGTCTGCCGCAGGTTGGTGTACCAGTAGTCGGCGTCCATGCCGGTGGTGTCCAGCCAGTCACCGGTGACGGTGGAGAAGAAGGGCACCTGCGCGGGGCGCGGGCGTACCGGCGCGAGGACGGTGCGCAGTTCGTCCCGCACCATTTCCACCTGCGCGGAGTGCGAGGCGTAGTCCACGGCGATGCGCCTGGCGCGGATGTCCTCGCCGACCAGCTCGGCCTGGAGGGCGTCCAGTGGTGCGGTGGCGCCGGAGACGACGACGGACCGGGGCCCGTTGACGGCGGCGATGGAGAGGTCCTCGTACGAGGCGACGCGCCGTTCGACGTCGGTGACGGGCAGCGGGACCGACAGCATGCCGCCGGATCCGGCCAGCCCGCGGGCGATGGCCTGGCTGCGCAGGGCGACCACGCGGGCCGCGTCGCCCAGGGAGAGGGCGCCGGCGACGGCGGCCGCGGCGATCTCGCCCTGCGAGTGGCCGACGACGGCGTCGGGGGTGATGCCGTGGGAGGTCCACAGGGCGGCCAGCGAGACCATGACGGCGAACGAGGCGGGCTGGACGACGTCGACGCGGTCCAGGGTCGGCGCGCCCTCCGTCTGGCGCAGGACGTCGAGCAGGGACCAGTCGGTGAACTCCGAGAGGGCGGTGGCGCATTCGGTGAGGCGCTCGGCGAAGACCGGGGACTCCTCCAGGAGCCGCGCTCCCATGCCGACCCACTGGGAGCCCTGGCCGGGGAAGACGAAGACGGTTCTGCCGTCGGTGTCGGCCGTGCCCGGGACGACGCCCGCGTCGGAGCCGCCGGTGGCCAGGGCGTCGAGCGCGGCGCGCCGGGTCCGGTCGTCGGTGCCGACGAGGACGGCGCGGTGGTCGAAGAGGGTGCGGGTGGCCGCCAGGGTGTGGCCGATGTCGAGGGCCGCGGGGGCCTGTTCGCCGTCGAGGTGGGCGGCGAGGTTCGCGGCCTGGGCGCGCAGGGCGCCCGGGGTCCGGGCGGAGAGCACCCAGGGTATGGCGCCGCCGGCCGGGGGCACCGGCTGTGCGGGGGCGGTGTCCTGGGGGCGGGGGGCTTCTTCGAGGACGGTGTGGGCGTTGGTGCCGCTGATGCCGAAGGAGGAGACCGCGCAGCGGCGCGGGCGCTCGCCCTCGGGCCATGCGGTGGGCTCGGTCAGCAGGGAGACGGTGCCGGGGGTCCAGTCGATGTGGCGGGAGGGGGTGTCCGCGTGCAGGGTGCGCGGCAGCTGTCCGTGGCGCAGGGCCAGGACCATCTTGATGACGCCGGCCACGCCGGCCGCCGACTGGGTGTGGCCGATGTTGGACTTGACGGAGCCCAGCAGCAGGGGGTTCGCGGTGTCGCGGGCCGGTCCGTAGGTGGCGAGGAGGGCCTGGGCCTCGATGGGGTCGCCGAGCGCGGTGCCGGTGCCGTGGGCCTCGACGGCGTCGATGTCCGCCGGGGTCAGCTGGGCGTTGGCCAGGGCCTGGCGGATGACGCGCTGCTGGGAGGGGCCGTTGGGCGCGGACAGGCCGTTGGAGGCGCCGTCCTGGTTGATGGCCGAGCCGCGGACGACGGCGAGGATCTCGTGGCCGTTGCGCTGGGCGTCGGAGAGCCGCTCCAGGACGAGGATGCCGACGCCCTCGGCGAGGGTCATGCCGTCGGCGCTGTCGGAGAACGCCTTGCAGCGGCCGTCGCCCGCCAGGGCGCGCTGCCGGCTGAAGGCGACGAACGGGTTGGGGTTGGTCATCACGGTCGCGCCGCCCGCCAGGGCGAGGGAGCTCTCGCCGTTGCGCAGGGACTGGCAGGCCAGGTGCAGGGCGACCAGGGAGGAGGAGCAGGCCGTGTCGACGGTGACGGCGGGCCCTTCGAGGCCGAAGAGGTAGGCCAGCCGCCCGGACAGGACGCTGGGGCTGGTGCCGGTCACCAGGTGGCCGGCGGAGCCGTCGCGTACGCCGAACCCGTACTCCTGGTAGGTGGAGCCGATGAAGGTGCCGGTGCTGGTGCCGTGGACGGCGGTGGGGTCGATACCGGCGTGCTCGAACGCCTCCCAGGTGGTCTCCAGCAGCAGGCGCTGCTGGGGGTCCATCGACAGTGCCTCGCGCGGCGAGATACCGAAGAAGGAGGCGTCGAACTCGCCCGCGTCGTGCAGGAAGCCGCCCTGGGTGGAGTACGTCGTGCCGGGGTTGTCCGGGTCGGGGTCGTAGAGGCCGGTGTGCCAGCCGCGGTTGACGGGGAAGTCGGTGATGGCGTCGACGCCTTCGGAGACCAGCTCCCAGAACTGCTGCGGGGAGCGGACGCCGCCGGGGAAGCGGCAGCTCATGCCGACGATGGCGATGGGCTCGTCGAAGCTGCCCGATGAGGGCACGACCATGGCTGCGGGGGCGGCCGGTTCCTGTCCGGCGCCCAGGAGTTCGCCGCGCAGATGGCGGGCGAGGGCGGCGGGGGTCGGGTAGTCGAAGACGAGGGTGGCGGGCAGCGGCAGGCCGGTGAGCGCGGCCAGCCGCTTGCGCAGCTCCACCGCGGTCAGCGAGTCGAAGCCCGCGTCGCGGAAGGCCCGGCGCTCGGAGACGGCCTCGGCACCGGCGTGGCCGAGTGCCACGGCGGCCTCGGCGCGCACCAGGTCGGTGAGCAGGCGCTGCTGCTCGTCGTCGTCGAGGCCCCGCAGGCGCTCGGCGAATTCGGGCGCGGCGCTGACGTCTTCGGCGCGTACGAGGGCCTGGACCTCGGCCAGTTCGTCGAAGAGGACGCTGGGCCGGGTGGAGGTGAAGACCGGGTGGTAGCGCTCCCAGTCGATGTCGGCGACGGTGACCGTGACGTCCTGCTGGACGACGGCGCGCCGCAGTTCGGCGATGGCGGTCGAGGGCGCGAGGAAGCGCAGCCCGCGCCGGTGCAGTTCGTCGGTGACGGCCTCGTGGGTGGCCATTCCGGCCTCGGCCCAGGGGCCCCAGGCCACCGAGGTGGCGGGCAGGCCGCGGGCCGCGCGGTGCTCGGCGAGGGCGTCGAGGTAGGCGTTGGCGGCGCTGTAGGCGCTCTGTCCGGCGCTGCCCCACACTCCGGCGATCGAGGAGACCAGGATGAAGAAGTCCAGGTCGTGGCCGTCCAGGAGGCTGTCGAGGTGGGCCGCGCCGAGCAGCTTGGCGGCCATGGCCTGCGCGGCGTCCGCGAGCGGGGTGTCGGTGAGGGCGGCGGCCTGGCCGACGCCCGCCGCGTGGACGACGCCGGTCAGCGGGTGCTCTTCCGGTACGGAGTCCAGCAGTGCGGCGAGGGCCGCGCGGTCGGCGGTGTCGCAGGCCGCGATGGTGACGCGGGCGCCCAACTCCTCGATTTCGGCGGCTAGTTGGGCGGCGCCGGGGGCGTCCGGTCCGCGGCGGCCGGTGAGCAGGAGGTGGTCGGCGCCGCTGCGGGCGAGCCAGCGGGCGGCCTCGGCGCCGAGTGCTCCGGTGCCGCCGGTGACCAGTACGGTGCCGCGCGCGGTGAAGGCGTCGGCCGGGGGCAGTTCGGCGAGCGGGTGGCGTACCAGGCGGCGGCCGAGCGCGCCGGTGGCGCGGATCGCGATCTGGTCCTCGCCGCCCTGTGCGGCCAGGGCGCTGACGAGGTGTTGGGTGGTGGGCGCGTCGAGGGCGGGCGGCAGGTCGATCAGGCCGCTCCACAGCCGCGGGTGCTCCAGGGCCGCGACCCGGCCAAGGCCCCAGACCGCCGCCTGGAGGGGGCTGGCGAGCGGGTCGGCGGGTCCGGTGGTGACGGCGCCGCGGGTCAGGGTCCACAGGGGCGCGGCGAGGCCGGTGTCGGCGAGTGCCTGGGTCAGGACGATGCTCAGGGCGAGCCCGGTCGGCGGCTCGGCGCCGATGTCGGTGCCGGGCCGGTCGGCGAGCGGGAGCAGGGACAGTACGCCGGTCAGCGGCCGGCCCTCGTCCCGCACGGCGGTGAGCCGGTCGGTGAGTTCGGCGCGGTCGAGGCAGGCGGCGTCCAGGACGAGGGTTTCGAACTGGGCGCCGTGGCCGCGCAGCGCGTCCAGGATCTCGTCGCCGTCGGTGTTCCCGTCGGCTTCGGTGGTGACGAGCAGCCAGGTGCCGTCCAGCACGGGGGCTGCGGCCGCCCGTACGGGGCGCCAGGCGACGCGGTAGCGGGTGGAGTCCAGCAGGGCCTTCTCGTGCCGGTGCTGGCGCCAGGACGACAGGGCGGGCAGCAGGGCGTAGAGGGAGGCGTGCTGTTCGTCGCGCAGTCCGAGGAGGGTCGCTACCTCCGTGGCGTCGCCGCGTTCGACGGCGCCCCAGAGTTCGGCGTCCGCGGGGTCGGCGGCGGCCTGCGGGCCGGGCGCGTGGCTGGCCTCGGGCCAGTAGCGCTCGTGCTGGAAGGCGTAGGTGGGCAGGTCCACGGTGCGGGTGGCGGTGCCGGTGAAGTACGCGGGCCAGTCCACGGCGGTGCCGCGTACGTGCAGGCGGGCGAGCGCGGTGGTCACCGACCGCTCCTCGCCGCGCTCGGCGCGCAGCAGCGGGACGAGGTCCACGTCCGTCTCCTCGCCCAGGGTGTCCTGGGCGGGGGCCAGCAGGACGCTGTCGGGGCCGAGTTCGAGGAAGGTGCCCGCGCCGTGGGCGTGTGCGGCACGGATGCCGTCGGCGAAGCGGACCGTGCCGCGCGCGTGCGCGACCCAGTAGTCCGCGGAGCGGAGCTGTTCGTCGGTGGCGGGTTCCCCGGTGAGGTCGGAGATGACGGTGAGGTTCGGTGCGGCGTAGGTGAGCTCGGCCGCGACCTCGCGCAGCCCGTCGAGCATGGGCTCCATGAGCGGCGAGTGGAAGGCGTGGCTGACCGGGAGCTGCTTGGTCTTGCGGCCCTGTGCGACGAAATGGGCGGCGATCTCCTCGGCCGCGGCCCGGTCTCCGGCGACGACGACGGCGCGGGGTCCGTTGACGGCGGCGAGGGAGATCTCGTGCTCGCGCCCGGCGAGCAGGGGGGCGACCTCGTCCTCGGTGGCCTGGAGGGAGATCATGGCGCCGGTGGCGGGCAGGGCCTGCATCAGCCGTGCCCGCGCGGTGACCAGGCGGGCCGCGTCGGGGAGCGAGAGGACGCCCGCGACGTGTGCGGCGGCGATCTCACCGACCGAGTGGCCGAGCAGTACGTCGGGGCGGATGCCCCAGGTGTGGAGCAGCCGGTAGAGGGCGACCTCGATGGCGAAGAGGGCGGGCTGGGTCCACTCGGTGCGGTCCAGCAGTTCCGCCTCGGGGCTGCCGTCCGGGGCGAACAGGACGTCCTTCAGGGGGCGGTCCAGGTGCGGGTCGAGGGCCGCGGCGACCTCGTCGAGGGCTGTGGCGAACGCGGGGAAGCGCGCGTGGAGTTCACGGCCCGCGCCGGGGCGCTGGCTGCCCTGCCCCGAGAACAGCACGGCCAGCTTGCCCGCGCCGCCGATCTCGCCCTCGGTCAGGGCGGGGTCGGGCTGGTCGTCGGCCAGGGCGGCCAGGGCGCGCAGCAGTTCGTCGCGGTCGCCGGTGACGACGGCGCGCTGGTCGAAGGCGGTGCGGGTGGTGGCGAGGGAGAGCCCGATGTCGGCCGGGTCGAGCGCGGGGTGGTCGTCCAGGAAGGAGCGCAGGCGGGCGGCCTGGTCGCGGAGCGCGGCCCGGCTCGTGGCGGCGAGCCGCCACGGCACGACGGCCGGTGCGGGCCGCGGCTGTTCGCGCTCCTCGCGCGGGTCCGGTGCGGCCGCCGGTTCCTCGACGATGACGTGGGCGTTGGTACCGCTGAAGCCGAAGGAGGAGACACCGGCGCGGCGCGGCCTGTCGGCCTGCGGCCAGGGGGTTTCCTCGGTGAGCAGGCGTACGGCTCCGGTGTCCCACTCCACGTGTGTGGACGGCTCGTCGGCGTGCAGCGTGCGGGGCAGCACGCCGTGGCGCATGGCCAGGACCATCTTGATGACACCGGCGACGCCGGCCGCGGCCTGGGTGTGGCCGATGTTGGACTTGACGGAGCCGAGCAGCAGGGGGTGTTCGGCGTCGCGGTCCTGGCCGTAGGAGGCGAGCAGGGCCTGGGCCTCGATGGGGTCGCCGAGGGTGGTGCCGGTGCCGTGGCCCTCCACCGCGTCCACGTCCGCCGTGGACAGGCCGGCGGCGGCCAGCGCCTGCCGGATCACCCGCTGCTGGGCCGGGCCGTTGGGGGCGGTCAGGCCGTTGGAGGCGCCGTCCTGGTTGACGGCGGAGCCGCGTACGACGGCCAGGACGTGGTGCCCGTTGCGGCGGGCGTCGGAGAGCCGTTCCAGGACGAGTACGCCCACGCCCTCGGACCAGCCGACGCCGTCGGCGCTGTCGGAGAACGCCTTGCAGCGGCCGTCGGGGGACAGTCCGCGCTGCCGGGAGAACTCGATGAGGGCGCCGGGGGTGGACATCACCGTGACGCCTCCGGCCAGCGCCAGGGAGCACTCCCCTGCGCGCAGGGCCTGCATCGCCCAGTGCATGGCGACCAGGGAGGAGGAGCAGGCGGTGTCGACGGTGACGGCGGGGCCTTCGAGGCCGAGGGTGTAGGAGACCCGCCCGGAGGCGACGCTCGGGGCGGTGCCGCTCCCCTGGTGGCCCTCGAACTGCCCGCCGGAAAGCACCGTGGCGTAGTCGTTGTACATCACGCCCGCGAACACGCCGGTCTGGCTGCCCCGCAGGGACACCGGGTCGATGCCCGCGCGCTCCATGGCCTCCCAGGACGCTTCGAGGAGCAGCCGCTGCTGGGAGTCGGTGGCCAGGGCCTCGCGGGGGCTCATGCCGAAGAAGGCGGGGTCGAAGTCGGCGGCGGTGTGCAGGAATCCGCCGAAGCGGGAGTAGGAGGTGCCGGTGCGGTCCGGGTCCGGGTCGTAGAGCGTGTCCAGGTCCCAGCCCCGGTCGGTGGGCAGGCCCGAGATGGCGTCGGTGCCCTCGCTGACCAGCCGCCACAGGTCCTCGGGCGAGGCGACGCCGCCCGGGTAGCGGCAGCTCATGCCGACGATGACGATGGGGTCTTCGTCGGTGGCGGTGCCGGCGGCCCGGGGGGCACCGGCCGCGGCGGCTTCGGAGCCCATGAGTTCGGCAAGGATGTGCGCGGCGAGGGCGTCGACGGTCGGGTAGTCGAAGATGACCGTCGCGGCGGTGCGCAGGCCGGTGGCCGCGCTGAGCCGGTTGCGCAGTTCCACGGCGGTCAGCGAGTCGAAGCCCAGCTCCCGCAGCGGGCGCCGCGCGTCGATGTCGGCGGTGCCGGCGTGGCCCAGTACGGCGGCCACTTGGCCGGCCACGAGGTCGAGCACGACCTCGCCGCGGTCGGCCTCCGCCAGCCGGGACAGCTTCTGCACAAGGGTGACCGCGGTCTCCGAGCCCGAGACCACCGAGCGGCGGGCCGGGGTGCGGATCAGGCCGCGCCACAGCGGCGGTATCTCGCCCTGGACGCGCAGGACGGACAGGTCGAGCCTGGTCGGCAGCAGGACGGCGGCGTCCGTGGCGGTCGCCGCGTCGAAGAGGGCGATGCCCTGTTCCTCGGTGAGCGCGGGTGTGCCCATACGGGCCAGGCGCTCAAGGTCGTCGTCCGTGAGGCCACCGGTCATTCCGGCGGTGGGCTCCCACGGGCCCCAGGCCAGGGAGAGCCCCGGGAGGCCCTGGGCGCGGCGCAGTTGGGCGAGGGCGTCAAGGAAGGCGTTCGCGGCCGCGTAGTTGCCCTGGCCCGCCGCGCCCACGGTGCCGGAGAGGGAGGAGAAGACGACGAAAGCGGCCAGGTCGAGATCCCGGGTGGCCTCGTGAAGGTGCCAGACGGCGTCGGCCTTGGGCCGCAGGACCGCACTGATCCGCTCGGGGGTGAGCGACTCGATCACGCCGTCGTCGAGGGTGCCGGCGCTGTGCACGACGGCGGTGACGGGGTGCTCGGCGGGCACACCGGCCAGCAGCCGCTCCACGGCGGCGCGGTCGGCCAGGTCGCATGCCGTGAGGGCCACCTGCGCGCCGTGCCCGGCCAGTTCGGCCACGAGTTCCCCGGCACCCTCGGCGTCGGCGCCGCGGCGGCTGGTGAGCAGCAGGTGCCGTACGCCGCGCTCGACGACCAGGTGCCGGGCCAGTACGCGGCCCAGGCCGCCGGTGGCCCCGGTGAGGACCACGGTGCCCTCGGGGTCCCACTCCGTGACGGTCTGCGGCGCCTGGGCGCGGGCGAGCCGCGCGGTGAGCGCGGCGGTGCCGCGGACGGCGGTCTGCGGCTCGTCCAGAGCCAGCGACAGGGCCCGCGACAGCGACTCCGCGGCGGGCTCGGCGAAGTCGGGGTCGATGTCCAACAGCCCGAAGCGGCCGGGGTGTTCACTCTGCGCGGCCCGCACCAGGCCCCAGACGGCGGCGGCCACCGGGTCCGGCGCCTGCCGGCCGTCGGTGGCGACCGCGCCACGGGTGACGAAGACCAGCCGGGACGCGGCGTACCGCTCGTCGTCCAGCCAGGTCCGCAGGCGCTCCAGGACGTGGGCGGTGCGGGCGTGCACGGAGGTGACTACGTCATCACCGGTGCCACCGGTGCCACCCATGGCATCGGCCGCACCCGCGACGGGGGCGAGGACCACGTCCGGGGCCAGGGTGGCGGCGTCCGGGCCGGGCAGCGCCGTGAGCGCCGTGACTACGAGATCCGACGCCGAAAGCGCCCGCTCCAGGCCGAAGAGGTCCGGGCCGAGGACGGCGACCGAGGCGGGCGCCGCCTGGGCCGCCTGGCGCGGCTCGGTCCAGCGCAGCTCGAACAGGGCGTCGCGGACGAGGGAGTTGGCGGCGCCGAGCCGCTCGTCAGGCATGGTGCGCAGGACGAGCGAGCCGATGGAGGCGACAGGGGCGCCGGTGGTGTCGGCGACGGCGATCGCCACCGCGTCGTCGGCGGCCGGGGTCAGCTTCACGCGGACCGTCGTCGCCCCACTCGCGTGCAAGGTCACGTCCTGCCACGAGAAGGGCAGGCCGCCGCGGCCGTGCTCGCCCAGGTCGATGAAGGCCGCGGCGTGCAACGCGGCGTCCAGCAGGGCCGGGTGGAGGCCGAACACCGCCGACGACACAGCAGACGCAGCGTCGGAGCTGTTCGTCTCAGGCAGGGTCACCTCGGCGTAGACGTCGTCGCCGCTGCGCCAGGCGGCGCGCAGTCCCTGGAAGAGGGGGCCGTATCCGAAGCCGGTGTCGGCCATGCGGTCGTAGAAGCCTTCGAGGTCCAGCGGACGCGCGTCGGCGGGAGGCCAGGCGGTGGCGTCGAAGCCGGCGCGGTGCTCGCCGGCGACGAGGGTGCCGGCGGCGTGCTCGGTCCAGGGGAGTTCCTCCGGCCCGTCGGGGCGGGAGTGGACGCTCACGGTGCGGCGGCCGGACTCGTCCGGGCTGCCCACCCACACCTGCACCTGGACGCCGCCCTCCTCGGGCAGCACCAGCGGGGCGGCCAGGGTGAGTTCCTCCACGCGACCGCAGCCGGCTTCGTCCCCGGCGCGCACGGCCAGCTCCAGGAAGGCGGTGCCCGGCAGCAGCACCGTGCCGCGCACCGCGTGGTCGGCGAGCCAGGGGTGCGTGCGCTGCGACAGCCGGCCGGTGAGCAGCAGGCCGTCGGAGTTGGCGACCGACACGGCCGCCGTCAGCAGCGGGTGGTGCGCCGCTCCCAGGCCGGCGGCGCGCATGTCGCCGCCCGTAGCGGGCACGTTCTTGGGCCAGTAGCGGCGGCGCTGGAATGCGTAGGTGGGCAGTTCGGTGCGCCGGGCGCCGGTGCCCTGGAAGTAGGGCTCCCACTGGACGGCCACGCCGCGTGTGTGCAGACCCGCCAGCGCGGCGGTGAGGGCCTCGACCTCGGGGCGGCCCGGCCGCAGCACGGCGAGCGTGGCGGAAACGCCGTCAGCGGAGCCGGCCGGGCCGGCGGCGTCGGCCGAGTCGGGGACACCTTCGGCGGTGCCGGCCGCGGCCAGGCAGGCCTGGGCCATGGCGGACAGAACGCCGTCGGGGCCCAGTTCCAGGAAGGTGGCGGCGCCGTGGCCGTCGAGCCAGGCGAGGGCGTCGGCGAATCGTACGGCGTGGCGGGCGTGGTCCACCCAGTAGTCGGAGGAGGTCAGCTGCTCCACCGTGGCGAGGGTGCCGGTCAGGCCGGAGACGACCGGGATCACGGGCGCCTGCGGTGTGAGCCGGGAGACGGCGGTGCGGAACTCCTCCAGCATCGGCTCCATGAGCGGGGAGTGGAACGCGTGCGAGACGCGCAGCCGCTTGGTCCTGCGGCCCAGTGCGCGGAAGTGCTCGGCGACGGCGGTGACTTCGTCGGCTCGACCGGCGACCACGACGGCGGCGGGCCCGTTGACCGCGGCGACCGCGACGCGGTCCTGCCGGTCCTCCAGAAGGGGCAGGACCTCCTCCTCGGTGGCTTCGAGGGAGACCATGGCGCCGCCTTCGGGCAGCGCCTGCATGAGGCGGCCGCGGGCGAGCACCAGGGCCGCGGCGTCGGCCACGGAGAAGACCCCGGCCACGTGCGCCGCGGCGATCTCGCCGATGGAGTGCCCGGCGAGGAAGTCCGGCTTGACGCCGAAGGACTCGGCGAGCCGGTACAGCGCCACCTCGATCGCGAACAGCGCGGGCTGGGCGTAGCCGGTTTCGTCGAGCAGGGCGGCCTCGGGCGTGCCCTCGGCGGCGAACAGCACGTCCTTCAGGGGACGTTCAAGGCCCTGGTCGAGGTGGGCGAGGACCTCATCGAGGGCGGTGGCGAAGACGGGGAAGCGGGCGGCCAGTTCACGCCCCATGCCCGGCCGCTGCGAGCCTTGGCCCGCGAAGAGGAAGGCGAGCTTGGACCGTGTCCGGGCGGTGTCCTGCACCAGGCCCGGGGCCGGCGTGCCGTCGGCGAGCGCGGTGAGGGCGGCGCGGGCCCGGTCCAGGTCGGCCGCGGTGAACGCGGCACGGTGCTCCAGGCCGGAGCGGGCCGTGGCCAGGGAGTAGGCCATGTCCACGGGGTTCACGGGGTTCACGGGCGCGAGACCGGGGCGGGACGTGAGGTGTTCGAGCAGCCGCGCCGCCTGGGCGCGCAGCGCCTCGCGGGTGCGGCCGGAGACGAGCCACGGGACGGCGCCCGCCGCCACGGGTTCGGCGGCGGCCCGTCGTGCTGTGTCCTCCTGGTCCGCCTGCTCCCCTTGGCCTGCCTCGGGGGACGGGGCGGCCGGGGCCTCCTCCAGGATCGTGTGTGCGTTGGTGCCGCTGAGCCCGAACGAGGAGACGCCGGCCCGGCGCGGCTGTTCGCCCTGCGGCCACGGGACTTGCTCGGTGAGCAGGCGGACGGCCCCCTCTGTCCAGTCCACGTGCGAGGACGGCGCGTCCACATGGAGTGTGCGCGGGAGCATGCCGTGCCGCATGGCCAGCACCATCTTGATGACGCCGGCCATGCCGGCCGCCGCCTGGGTGTGGCCGAGGTTCGATTTGACGGAGCCCAGCAGCAGCGGGCGGTCGCCATCGCGATTGTGGCCATAGGTCGCCAGCAGCGCCTGGGCCTCGACGGGGTCGCCCAGCGTGGTGCCGGTGCCGTGCGCCTCGACGACGTCGATCTCGTCGGCCGAGAGCCGCGCACTGACCAGCGCCTGCTCGATCACCCGTTGCTGCGAGGGGCCGTTGGGCGCGGTCAGCCCGTTGGAGGCGCCGTCCTGGTTGACGGCGGAGCCCCGGATGACGGCCAGGATCTCGTGCCCGTTGCGACGGGCCTCCGAGAGGCGTTCCAGGACCAGGACGCCCGCACCCTCGGCCCAGCCCGTGCCATCGGCGGAGTCGGCGAAGGAGCGGCAGCGCCCGTCGGTGGAGAGCCCACCCTGGCGGCTGAACTCCACGAATGTGGTGGGGCTGGACATCACGGTGACACCGGCGGCCAGCGCCAGGGAGCACTCGCCCTGGCGCAGGGAGTGGGCGGCCAGGTGCAGGGCCACGAGGGAGGAGGAGCAGGCGGTGTCGATGGTGACTGCCGGGCCCACGGCCCCGAAGAAGTACGCGAGCCGGCCCGAGATGACGCTGGTGGTGGTGCCCGTCAGCGCGAAGCCCTGGACGTCGTCGTCCGGGCCCACCCGGTACTCCTGGGGCATCGCCCCGACGAACATGCCCGTCCTGGTTCCCCGGACCGCCGCCGGGTCGATACCGGCCCGCTCGAAGGCTTCCCAGGAGGACTCCAGCAGCAGCCGCTGCTGCGGATCCATGGCGAGTGCCTCACGGGGGGAGATCCCGAAGAAGGAGGCGTCGAACTCGGCCGCGTCGTGCAGGAATCCGCCGGAGAACTCCCCCGCGTCCTCGGCCGACAGTTCCCAGCCGCGGTCGGCGGGGGCCTTCGTGATGCCGTCACCGTCGGCGGCGAGCAGGGACCAGAGTTCCTCGGGGCTGCTCACGCCTCCCGGGAAGCGACAGCTCATGCCCACGATCGCGATCGGCTCGCGGGCCGCCGCCTCCAGCTCGCCCACCCGCTGCCGGGAGCGCCGCAGATCGGCACTGGCCCGCTTCAGGTAGTCGCGGAGTTTCTGTTCCTGGTCCATGTTCGCCACGTTCAACCCAACCCATCTCAAGACCGGCGGACAGCAGAGGATTTCGATGTGGGCATCCGGCACGGGGACGGCTGTTCCACAGCGATTGAGTTATCTGCGTGCCCTGCACGAGGCAGCTCGACTTCCCGCACGCCACACGCCCAGTCTCGACAGGGGTGGCCATGGAATTCCCTAGAATCGGCCGGACCCCGGGGTCGGTCGCGCGCCAAGGCGCCGGGGGCGCCGCGGATGGTCCGCGGCGCCCCCGGCGCCTTGTGTCTCGTTGGTTCTCTTCCGGATCGAGCCAGGGCCCAAAGGCAGGACCCGGCCCGCTGGTCCGCGCGGCGAACCACGGGAATGCGGGTGTGCTACTTGATGAAATCGTCCACGACACGGGGCGGCCAGGTTCCCACCGTCAACACCCCCATCGCATACGCGCGGGACACCAAGGCCGCGCGATTGGGGACCTTCAGTTTCCGCAGCAGTCCGGTGACGTGATATTCCACACCCTGCCGGCTGAGATACAGCCGGGAGGCCAGTGGAATCGTAGACAAGCCCGCCGCGATTCCCTCCAGAATTCGTGCGTCGATTTCGCTGAGTAATTTCTTTCGCGGCGCCACCACCGCGTCGTCCTCCGCGCTCTCTCCTGACCGCATCAGAACGAGAACCCCGGCCGGGTCGGGGGCGTAGTCGCTCACGGCGGCGGCCGTGAGCCTGCCGGTGAACGCGTCTCCTGTCGGCCGCAGCGCCACCACGTCTGCGGCGAACCGGTCGCGGCGGCCCTTCAGTAGCCGCTCGAACTGCCGCATGAGCGGCTGCCGCACGCTGGGATGCATCAGTTCGCGGAAATTGCGCCCGCAGACATCGGGTGCCGTTGTCGAGGATTCGGAGGGGGAAGAGGCGAGTACGTCGACGGAAGCCGCGGTGGGGGTCGCGAAGTGGCGGAAGAACTCCTGGTTGGCCTGACGGATCGTCAGTGCCGGGTCCAGTACGGCCATGCACACGCCCGGCTGGTCGCAGGACGGCCGCTCTTCCCGCCGTCCCGCCGCGCCGAGCTCATCGACCGTGCCGACCGCACTCCGGCCTGCCGAAATCTGCGGAGAATCCTCCAGAGCAGAAAACATCAAAAGACCGACATCCTTTCCAACCCCCGTCTGCAAACCAGAAATACAAGAGAGATCGAGCGAGAAAGAGAAAACCGGAGAATGAACGGGCCGGGCAAACTGAAGGCCCGGCAGCTGTCGGGAAAATAATTCGGATCTCAACCCGACCCGACACAATGGACACTAGCGACTGGTCCAGACAAGCGTCAACGCTCACCCGGCCCCCACCGCTAAACCTGTGGTCGCACTCCCGCAAGGTACGGTCCCGCCCCGCCTTTTCGGTCCCCCCGAACACCTCGCGCCGTTGCCCTTTCGGCCCTCCCGAATACCCCGCGCCGTTGCCCCCGAATACCCCGCACCGTTGCCCATTCGGTCCCCCCGAATACCCCGCGTCGCTTACCGCCGGTATGCCGCACCGTAACAGGCAATCACCACGGTGTACTCAGCGCGGCACGGATGCCTTGCCCGCACTCCGGCCTCCCAGCAGCTCGCGTCGCCCCACCACACCCAACTTCCGGTAACACGAGGTCAGATGTTTCTCCACGGCACGGGTACTCACACCCAGTTCATCGGCGATTTCCTGATTGGTCAGGCCCCGGCCCACCAGAGAGACGACCTTGCGCTCGCTGTGGGTGAGCGATGCCTCCGCGCTCGGGGCGGCGGTTCCCAGGGCCGCGCAGGCGCGTTCGGTCAGCCAGGGGGCGCCGCAGGCGGTGGCGAGATCGGCGGCCTCGCGCAGCGCCGCCTTCGATTCCTTGCCGCTCTCCAGGGCTCGGCCCAACTGGAGGAGCGTACGGGTCAGTTCGAGCGTGTTGGCGGACGTGCGGAGGATCTCAGCGGACTCGCGCAGGGCCGGGACGCCCCCTCCCCCGGGCAGGAGGGCCTTCAGGCGCAGGGCGCGGCCGAGGGCGGCGGGGGCCGCCCACTGCCGCGCCCAGGCCAGTTCTTCTTCCGCCAGGGCCAGGGCCGGGCGGGACTCGCCCAGGCGGTGGTGGAGGACGATGGCGCGGGGCCGCCAGGGATAGAGGGCGGAGTTGCGCCAGCCGGCCGCTTCCAGTTGGCGGCCGCAGGCCAACAGGGATTCCAGGGCGTGGACGCCGCGGCCGCGGCGGGCGTCGAGCGAGGCTTTGAGGAGTTGCAGCATGGCCGTCAGGGCGAGGCTGTCCGGCCAGCGCTGCTTGGCGTCTTCAAGGAGGCGTTCGATCAGCTGGATGTCGCCGGTTTCCATGGCCACCGCGGCCCGGACGACGGCGGTGGGCTCGCGCCAGTCCGCGTCGGCCAGTTCGGCGGCCCGGTCGCCCTGTTCACGGGCCTGGGTCAGGCGGCCGCGGGCGAGCTGGATCAGGGCGTTCTCGGCGTGCACCACCGCATGCGGGCGGTCGGAGTGCTGCTCGCAGGACAGGCGGGTGTTGAAGCCCTCCACCGCGTCGGCGGCGTACAGGGCCACCGCGACCAGCGGTAGTGCGGTGCAGGCGCGTGCGGCGGTCACCGGCTCGCGTTCCAGGATCTGTCCGGCCAGGGCCGCGACGTCCGGTGCCGGCACGGCACTTGAGAGAACCGCCGCGTTGGTCAGAACGGCCGCCAGTTCGCGGGCGCCGCCGGTGTCCAACGGGGGCGGGGTGCCCAGTGCGCGCAGGCGTTCCACCGCACCGGTCAGTTCCGTCGGGTTCTCGTGCCCGGCGTGCCACAGGCGCGCTTCCAGGCCCAGGGCGATCTCGCGAGCAGGTCCTTGGTGCGGCGCCGTGGGGTCGAGGTCTTCGGAGGCACGGCGCAGCAGGTCCATCACCGTGGGGGATGCCTCGCCCAGGAAGTTGGGCGGGATGCGCAGGGTGGCGGCGGCCCGGTCGGTGGCCGATGGCAGGAGGCGGACGGCCTGGCTGATGTGGCGTTCGCAGGCGGCGGGGTCGATGCCGCGTTCGGCGCCGGCCAGCTCGATCAGCAGGCGTGCGCGCTCGCCGTCGCCCGCGGTGCTCTCCAGCAGGGCGCGCTGCAGATAGCGGGCGGCGGTGCCCGGCACGCCGTGGCGCAGCGCGGCGTGCGCGGCCGTCCGCAGTACCCCTACGGCCCACGGGCGGTGGGTGGCGGTGCCGGCCATCAGCAGGTCCGCGACGTGTTCGGCGGGGCGGCCGGCCTGGTGGAGGAGTTCGGCCGCGGCGTCCCGGGAGCGTTCGCGTTCGGCGACGGTGAGGGCGGATTCGACGGCATCGCGGACGACGCGGTGGATGAAGCGCGGGGTGTCGTGGACGGCGAGCAGGCCGAGGTGGTGCAGGGTGCGCAGGGCCTGCTGGTAGCCGATGCCGTCCAGTCGCGCGTGGCGCTGGATGAGGTCGGGCTCGCCGTGGTCACCGAAGGCGGCGATGGCCGCGGCCAGGTCGCGTACGGGGCCGGGCTGGGTGTACAGGCAGCCGGCCAGGCGGTCACGGAGCTGAACAGGGCGTTGCATACGGGCCTGGTCGGCGTGTTCGGCGGTGGGACGGTGGCCGCTCAGGGGCAGGTCGCGCAGGACGGACTGGAGGAAGAGGGGGTTGCCGGCGCAGGTGTCGTGGCAGGCGCGGGCGTAGGCGTCGTCGGGGGATTCGCCCAGGTGGTCGTGGATCAGGGCCTGGGTGCTGTCGAGCGAGAGCGGGGCGGGACGCAGGATGTCGGCGGCGTCCGCGATGTCGCGGATGAGCGGGTGCTGGGCGCGGGGGTCGCCGTCGCGCAGGGTGCACACGAGGGCGGCGCGCAGCCCGTGCGGGCGCCGGGCCACATAGGCGAGCCAGCGCAGGGAAGGGAGGTCGGCCCACTGCAGGTCGTCGACGAGGATGAGTACGGGGGTGGTGGCGCAGGCTTCGGCCAGCAGGGACCGCAGGCCGTGCAGGACGGCTTCGGAGGCGGCGGCGTCCTCGTCGCCAAGAGCGGGGAGGCTGCCGGCGGGGACCGGCCGGGGGGTGCTGCCTGTGTCCTGGCAGCCGGGGGCGGTGAGGTCGCCGGCCAGGAGGGGGGCGAAGAGCTGGTGGACGATGCCGAAGGCGAAGTCCTGCTCCATGGGTGCGGCGTTGGCCCGTAAGACTCTTAAGGTGTCGGGTGGATGGGCGCCGACCTCGTGGAGGAGGGCGGACCGGCCGATGCCCAGGGGGCCGGTCAGCAGCAGTACGGAGGAACGGCCCGCCTGTGCCCGTCGCACTGCGGTGTCGATGCCGGCCAATTCGGATTCCCGCTCATACAGCATCGGTTACGTCCCTTTCGGTCGGCTGGCTCCGTTCGCGCGGAGTCCCTCGCGTGAGGTGATGTGCAGCTTTTTGTACGTACTGCTCAGCCGTAGCTCGACGGTGCGCCGGCTCACCGAGAGCTGTTCGGCGATCTCTCGGTTGCTCAGGCCGCGGCGGGCCAGTTCGGCGGTCTGCCGCTCGGCGGGCGACAGGGCGGCCCACTCCTGGGGAAGGTCGGCGTCGTCGGGGGCAGCGGGCTGTTCCACGCGGTCGGTCAGCCAGCGCACGCGCTCGGCCAGGCGGCTGGAGGAGTGGGTGACGGTGCGGTGGGACAGTTCGGTCAGCAGGCGGGCCGCGGTGGCGCGGTCGCCCTTGGTTACTTCCGCGGTGGCGAGTTCGGCCAGGACCCAGGCGTAGGTGAGCCGGGTGGGCAGGCCGCGCGGGATGCGCGGGAATGCGCGGACGTCGACGGCCGGTTCCTGATGGTCGAGGGATTCGGCGCACAGGCGGGCCAGGCCCAGTGCGCTGGGGGCGCCCCATTGGCGGGCGAGGGTGAGTTCCTCCTGGATCAGGCGCTGGGCCTGTTCGTGGTCGCCGAGTGGGAGACAGGCCCGGGCGGCCAGCGAACGCCAGGGCAGCACGATGGGGTTGGTCCATTGTTTGCGCAGCAGCCAGCGTCCGCTCTCCTTGAACAGTTCGACGGCCTGGGCCCAGCGTCCTTCGTCTGTGGCCACGCGGGCGCGGGCGTACAGCAGGTAGGACCAGTGGGCGCCGTATTCGGAGCCGGGCGGCATGGGTGCGTCGCACAGGGCGCGGGCCTCGTCGCGGCGGCTGGTCTCCAGGGCGATGACGGTGCGTACGGCCATGAGGTGCGGGGCGGCCAAGGGGTGCCAGGCAGCGGCGGGCAGTGCCCGTTCGGCGGCGTCCGCGGCGCGTTCGGCGGCGTCCAGGCGGCCGCCGCGCAGGTGCAGTTCGGCGCTCAGGACCAGGGCGCGAGCGAGAGTGGGGTGGCAGTGGCGGCGGCCCAGTTCGGCGACGATGGCGGCGAGGCGGTCCTCGGCTTCGGTGGCGGCGTCGGTGAGCCACAGTGCCCTGGCGGCGACCAGGCGGGGCACTACGGGTGCGGCGTTGCCTGCTTCCAGGGCGTGGCGGGCCAGGTCCGCGGCCTGTTCGCGGTGCCGGCCGCGTGCGGCGAGCTGCCAGGCGCGGATGCCGGCCTGGGCGGGGGCGAGGGGGTGTTCGGGCAGGTCGGGGACGTCGGTGACCTCGGGCCCGATCTCGGCGGCGTACCAGTGCAGCGCGATCAGGTCGTCGCGCTCGCTGCCGTGGGCGGTGGCGAGGGCTTGGGCGGCTGCGCGGCGGCCCCAGGAGTCGTCGCCGCGGGCCAGGCCCATGTCCAGGGCCCGTACGCGGAGTTGGGCCCATGGTTCGCCCTCGCCCGGAGCGTGGACGAGGGTGGTGAGTCTGCGGTCGCCGGCTTCAGGGGCGGCCACGGCCTCGGCGCTGGCCAGGTCGAGGCCGATCTGCGCGTGCTGAAGGGGGTCTTGGGGCTCGTCCAGGGCGCGCCTCAGGCAGGCGGTGGCGCGGGCGAATTCGCCTCGGCGCACGGCGGCGTCGAAGCCGCCGCGCAGGGCGTGGACCGCCCAGGGCTCGCCGATGGGGGGTGCCTGGAGGAGGAGGCGGGCGATGTCCTCGTCGTCGGCCACGGCCCGGTAGGCGAGGTGGGCGGCGCGGGCGTGCAGGGCGGCGCGTTCGGCGGCGGGCGTGTCCTCCAGGATGCGGGCCTGGACGACGGCCAGGCGGATGCGTTCGTAGGAGCCGTCGGGGATGGTGAAGCCGGCCATTTCCAGCGCCGCGCGCAGCCGGGAATCGCGTACGGTGCGCAGCCCGGCCAGGGAACAGATCAGGGGGAAGTCCAGCAGGTCACCGGCGACGGCCAGCGCGCGCAGGACGGCGGTGGCCTCGTCGGTCAGTCCGCGCAGGGCGCGCCCGGCGCGGTCGCCGATGATGCCGGTGATCAGGGTGCGCAGCTGCGGGATGCGGTCGGCGGTCGGCCGGTGGCCGGCGTCGGCGAAGCAGTGCAGGGCCGCGTGCAGTACGGCGGGGCTGCCGTGGGACGCCTGGGTGGCCGCGGCGGCGAACGCGTCGTCGCAGGGGGTGCCGCAGATCTGCTCGGCGAGGGCGGCGACCGCGCGAGAGCTCAGTGGACGGACGGTGAGATGGCGGGTCAGCCGCGCGGAGGAGGCGGCTTCGGCCAGCCAGTCGGGGCCGTGCGGGTCCAGGCCGGTGCGGCCGATGAGCAGTGCGAGGGGGATGCCGGTGGACAGGCGGCGCACCAGGGCCTGCAGCCAGTGCAGGGAGGCCGTGTCCACCCACTGTGCGTCCTCCAGCGTCACGAGCGTGGGTGTGTGGCGGGCGGTGTGCAGGAGTTCGGGCAGGCCCGGCAGGCCGTCCGGCTCGTGGTGCCCGCGCAGGGCCCGCAGGGAACGTTCGGTCAACTCACCCAAGGGGGTGAGGAGTTGGGTCACGGCTCCGTAGCGCAGGTCGCGTTCGGCCAGGGAGCCGCTGACGCGCAGGACGCGTACCGAGCTCTCCTCCGCGAGGCGGGCGGTCCAGCGCAGCAGGGCGTTGTGGCCGAAGCCGGGGCGGCCGGTCACGGAGACGACGGCGGGGCGACCTTCGCCGAGCGCGGCCACCACCTGCCTCAACTGCGCTTGCCCCTCCTCACGTTCGAGCAAGGGTGGATCGGTGCGCCGACGCCCCGCCCGTATAAACCCAGCGTATAGCTGGTCGTTCTTCAGCCCTGTCATAGACATCACCTCGTCCGCCTTCAGCGCTGTCCGCGCGGCCGCGACGCCTGCCGTGGCGCCCGCGCCCCGCGGACGCCCGGCGAGCGGAGAACCGCGGCGAGCTGGGCGCGCTCGGCAATGTCCAACTTGCGGTACACGCTTGTCAGATGCGTCTCGACCGTGCGTACGGAGACGTACAGCGACTGTGCGATCGAGCGGTTTCCGGCGCCGCCGGCTGCGAGGCCGGCGACCTTGCGTTCCATGCTGGTGAGCAGGTCCAGGGGCGAGGCGGTCATCTTCCGCATGCGGCCGCCCGCCTCCAGCAGGGCGCCGCGGGCGTTCTGGCCCAGTGCGAGGGCGCCGCAACGCTGGGCGAGGTCGGACGCGGCACGCAGGTGCTCGCGCGCGGCGCGCCGGTCGCCGGCCGCCAACAGGACCTGTCCCAGGACGAGTTCGGCGCGGGCGTGTTCGACGCGGGCCGGCGAGGCGGACAGTTCCCGCACCGCCTCGCCCAGCAGTTCCACGCCCTCCTCACCGGGGGTGGCCACGCCGCGGGCCAGGGCGGCCAGGCCGAGGACGCGCGGGGTGCCCCAGCGCCGTGCGAGCCGCGTGCCGTGCGCGGCGGGCTCCTCGGCCTCCTCGGCGCGGCCCAGTTCCGCGAGCACGCAGGCCGCCTCCGCCCACCAGGGCACGTATGCCGCGTGGCGCACTCCGTCCTCCTCCAGTGACCTGCCGCACTCGCGGAACAGCGCCAGTGCTCCCTCCGCGTCCCCCAAGGCGTGGCGGGCACGGCCGTGGGCCAAGAGGTAACGGGGGTAGGTCCATACGTACTGGTCGCGCCAGGCGGGTCCGGTGCTGGTCAGCAGCTTCTCGGCACGCGCCGCCTCGCCCCGGTCCACCAGTACGCCCGCCAGGGCCAGGCGCGGCAGGACCACCATCTCGCCCCACGGTTCCGCGGCGATGATCTGCACCGCCGCCCTGGCGTCCGCGAGCGCGTCCGGGAGTGCGCCCAGGCCGTGCAGGAGCAGGGCGCGGGTGGACAGGGCCAGGGTGTAGGTCCAGCCGGCGGAGTTCTCTCGGCCGTGGTGCAGGAGACTGTCCAGCGCGTACAGCGCGTCCTCGGTGCGGTCGGCGAGGCCCAGGACGAAGGCGGAGTTGATCAGGGACCAGCTTTTCAGCGGGAGTTGGGGGCAGCGGGCCGCGCGCAGGGCGGACTTCACCGCCGGTTCGGGGGCCGGGTCGTCGAGTGCCGTCAGTACGGCCATCGCCGCCAGCTTCTGGCGCTGGGCGGGGGTGTCGCCCTCGGGCATGGTCATCGCCGCGGCCCGCTTCCGTATCGCGGCGACCGTGCTGCGGCCGTGTGAGCCGACGATCAGCAGCACCGACTCGACGAGCATGCGCAGTTCCCGGTCGGCGGGCAGGAGGTCGGGGCCGAGTTCGGCGTCGAGGGCGTCCAGGACGTCTTCGAGCATGCCCAGGGCGGCGGAGCCTTCGCGCGCGGCCAGGCAGGTCGTGCCGAACTGCGCGGCGATCCTCGCCCGGGTGCGGATGTCGACGGTGGGCGCCAGCGCTCCGCGGAGCAGGGCGATGGCCTCGGGCGGGTCGGTCTCGGCCAGTGCTCGGGCCAGCCGGACGCGGACCTCCACGCTGTCGGGGTCCACTTCCAGCACCCGGTACAGGTAGCGGGCCGCCGCCTCCGGGGCGCCGCGCGCCTCGGCCCGGACGGCGGCCTCCAGCAGGACGCCGGGCATCCATGGTTCGGATATCGAGGGCAGCGGCAGGAGGTGGTCGGCGACCTCTTCGGCGGGCCGGCCCGCGTCGCTCAGGAACAGGGCCGCCCGGGTGCGCAGGCCCGACAGCGCCTGGGCGTCCAGGGGCGCCAGCACCGCCGTGCGCACCGCGCCGTCCGCCAGGTGCCTGCCGCCGGGCGTCAGCAGTCCGGCCTCGCGCAGCACCGTCAGGGCATCCTCCACGACATCGGCGGGGACGGCGGCCAGGGGGCCGACGTGGTCGGCGCCTCGCTCGCCGAGGACCGCCACCGCCCGCGCGACCTCGCCGACCCAGGGCGGCCGGCGGTCCAGGAGTTCGCGTGCCCAGCGTGCCAGGACGCGACCGCCGGTCTCGGCGATCCGGTCGGCGCCGCCCGCACCCGAACCGACGCCCTCGGCCCGCAGTTCGCGCAGCAGGCGGTCCAGGAGGCGAGGGTTACCGCCGGTCACGACCCAGGCGCGGGTGACAAAGGCGGGGGCGGCGGGCGCCGGGAAGAACTGCCGTACGACCTCGGCGACATCCGGCTCGGTCAGCGGCCGCAGGCGCAGCGTCGTGGTGCGGCGGCAGGCGGTGAGGTCCGCCAGGGCGTGGTGGACCGGGGCGCCGTGAGCGAGGGCGGTGACCTCCTCCTGCCGGGTGAGGACGACGAGCAGGGGGAGGCCCTCGGCCCGGCGCAGCAGGAAGTCCAGCCAGCGCAGGGAGAGTTCGTCACAGTGGTGGACGTCGTCCAGGGCCAGGACGAGCGGGCGGCGGCTCAGCGCGTTCACCGCGAAGCGGTACAGGCCGTGGAACGCGCACTGGACGGCGGGGGCGTGCGGCGGCTCACCGGCCAGCGCGCCGGGGGCGAGGGCGAGGAGGGCGGCGTCTTCGGGGGAGGCGTCCTGCGCGGTCGGGCCGAGCAGGGTGCGTAAGCCGCCTAAGGAGTCGCCCGAGGCGCCCTCCTCGCAGGTGCCGTGCAGAACCGTCGCATGCCGGCAGGCGTCCCCGCTGAGGAAAGCACGCAGGAGAGCGGACTTGCCGATTCCGGTCGGACCGGTCACGACCGCCGAGCTCGCACGCCCCCAACGTGCCGCGTGGGCAAGGCGGTTGAGGGTCTCCACGTCATCGGCTCGGCCGACCAGGATGCTGCTTAAGCAGGAATTGACGCTCCGGTCTCGCACCATAGGGCTCCTCGCGCCTCCGAGACACAACGGATGCGACGGGGCGTCACCACATCGTGCTGTAAATCACCCTAAAGAGTGATGTCCGACGTGCGCCAGCGTACATGATCAACAGACTCCGTGCCAGGAACCACCTCAGCGCGTCAACTCCTCGGCGGCGGTGAGATGTTCACGCAGCAGCGCCAGTACGGCCGGGGCCTGCGAGCTGAGGAAGAAGTGACCGCCCGGATAGACGTGGAGGTCGAACGCGCCCGTGGTGTGCGCGCGCCAGTCCTCGGCCTCCTCCAGTGTGGTCTTGGGGTCGTTGTCACCCGTCAACGCGGTGATCGGCGCCTTGATCGCCGCCCCGGGGTCGCAGCGGTAGGTCTCCACCGCGGTGTAGTCGCTGCGGATCGCAGGGAGGATCATGCGCAGGAACTCCTCGTCGCCCAGCAGCGAGGCGTCCGTACCGGAGAGCAGCTTCAGCTCGGCGACGATCCCGTCGTCGTCGCGCCGGTGCACGCCCTCCGCGCGGTAGCGCGAGGGCGCGCGCCGCCCCGAGGCGAAGAAGTGCGTCAGTTCGCCGCCGTCGGCCTCCAGCCGCCGGGCCACCTCGAACGCGACCATCGCGCCCATGCTGTGCCCGAAGAACGCCGTCGGCCGCGACCCGAGCCGGTCCCGCAGAGCCGCATACACCTGATCGGCCATGGTCGCGATGTCGCTGGGGCTGGTCTCGGTGCGCCGGTCCTGGCGGCCGGGGTACTGCACCGACAGCACCTCCGCCACGGGCGACAGCTGTGCCGACACGGGGAAGAAGAAGGAGGCCGAACCGCCCGCGTGCGGAAAGCAGATGAGCTGGCGCCGATGGTGCGGAGCCGGGTGGTAGCACCTGGCCCAGAGCCCTTCCGCCGTGGTCGTCGTCATGGTGCTGGTTCCTCCTCCTCGCGATGGACGCCGGACCGGTCCGCCGGGATGCGGCGGCCGATCACCGGCTCCGGTGTTCCACACGTCCATTCCACAAGGAGGAGCGCGGGAAATTACCTAGTGTCCGTGCTCCGCGTGACGGCGGGCACGAAGGCTGGCTCCACCTCGCTGTCTCCAGGAACGGTATTCCGTGCGCCCGGCTACCAGCTGCCGGCCAGCAGCAGATCCCCGTACTCCCGCTCGCGGGACGCCTGGCGCAGATCGGAGTCGACCATCATGCGCATCAGTTCGGGGAAGTCGACGGTGGGCTCCCAGTCCAGCTGGGTACGGGCGCGCTCGGCGTCCGCGCACAGGATCTCCACCTCGGCCGGGCGCACCAGCGAGGGGTCGATGTGGACGTAGTCCTCCCAGTTCAGGCCCACATGCTCGAAGGCGATGCGGACGGCGTCGCGGACCGAGTGCATCTGGCCGGTTCCGATCACGTAGTCGCCCGGCTCGTCCTGCTGGAGCATCAGGTGCATGGCACGGACGTAGTCCCCGGCGAAACCCCAGTCGCGTACGGCGTCGAGGTTGCCCAGGGACAGCTTGTCCTGGTAGCCGAGCTTGATGCGGGCCACCGCGAGGGAGATCTTCCGGGTCACGAACTCCGCGCCACGGCGGGGGGATTCGTGGTTGAACAGCATGCCGGAGACGGCGTACATGCCGAAGGACTCACGGTAGTTGCGGGTGATGAAGTGCCCGTAGGTCTTCGCGACGCCGTAGGGGCTGCGCGGGCGGAAGATGGTGGTCTCGCACTGCGGGGTCTCCGCGACCGCGCCGAACATCTCCGACGAGGACGCCTGGTAGAAGCGCATCTGGCCGCTGCCGCCGCCACGCGAGCCGTTCAGGCCGCTGACCATGCGGATCGCCTCAAGCATGCGCAGTACGCCCATGCCGTTGATCTCGGTGACGAGTTCGGCCTGCTGCCAGGACAACGGGACGAAGGAAATCGCACCGAGGTTGTAGACCTCGTCGGGCTGCACCTTGTCGACAGCGGAGACCAGGCTGGCCTGATCCATCAAGTCGCCGTCCACAAAGGACAGTTCGGAGACAAGTCGGCTGACCCGGGACTTGCGGGGGTTCGCCTGACCCCGTATCAGGCCCCACACCTGGTACCCCTGCGCGAGCAGGTGCTCGGCCAGATAGGAGCCGTCCTGCCCGGTAATTCCGGTGATCAGCGCACGCTTGGACATCTCATTTCCTTCCTCCGCATAGGACAGAACGCCCAAACGCAGAGCCGAATCGGCTACTTGACCTCTTGGTTTTGAATGACATCGAATGACATCCAATGACGTCGAATGCGCCACGGTCCAGACGCTGGGTAATCGCACGCTTCCAAGCAGCCGGTCGCGGTGTCAAGGAATTCCGGGCACACTAGGGAATTTCCGAGTCCCAACCACCGTGTCTTTCCGGCCTGTCGAGAAGTGCGCCGCCGGATCCGGTACGACCCCGGGACACCATGCCGCCGGGACACTAGGGATTTTCCGGTGTGCGGTGCGCTGCACTGTTCGGGTGTTCCCCGTCCAGGCCCGGTCGGCACCCTCACCCATACCGCCGACCGGGTCTGCCCGTCTCCTGGAGCGTCGCCCGGTGCTGCTCAGAATTCTGCGAACCCATCTGCGGCCCCACCGGCGATCCGTCGCCCTGCTGGCGCTGCTGCAACTGGCGCAGATCCTGGCCACTTTGGCCCTGCCGACGCTGGGCGCCGTGATCATCGACAACGGCGTCATCAAGGCCGACAGCGGCTACATCACCCGGACGGGCCTGGGCATGCTGGCCGTGGCGCTCGTCCAGATCACGGCGTCCGTGGGCGCGGTGTCGCTGGGTGCCCGAACTGCCATGGCGATGGGCCGCGACATACGCTCGGCCGTTTTCCGCCGGGTGCTGGACTTCTCGGCTCGCGAGGTCGGGCAGTTCGGCACTCCGTCGCTGATGACGCGGACCGTCAACGACGTGCAGCAGGTACAGATGCTGGCGCTGTCCGCGCTCGGCGTCGCCGTATCGGCTCCGCTGATGTGCCTGGGCAGTATCGCGCTCGCGCTCCAGCAGGACATTCCGCTCTCCCTGCTCCTGGTGGCACTGATGGTGGCCATCGGAATGTCCTTCGGCCTCATTCTCGGCCGCACCGATCCGTTCTACGCCCGTATGCAGAAATACCTGGACCACATCAACGGACTGCTGCGCGAACGCATTACCGGAGTCCGCGTCGTACGGGCGTTTGTACGCGACGCCCATGAAGGCGCGAGATTCCGCCGCACCAATTCCGAATTGCGCGACATCTCGCTGCGCGTCGGCCGGCTGCTGGCAACCATCGTCCCCGTCGTGCTGCTGGTCCTCAATGCCTTCATGGCGGCCGTGCTGTGGTTCGGGGCCCACCGTATCGACGCCGGGGCGATGCGGTTCGGTGCGCTCAGCGCGTTTCTGAGCTATCTGACGCTGATCCTGATGTCGGTGGTGATGGTGACCTTCGTGTGTCTGGCGATGCCGCGCGCGAGGGTCTCGGCCGAGCGCATCCAGCGGGTACTGGCGACGGAGCCGAGCGTGGCGGCGCCGCGCGAGCCCGTACGCGTCGTGCCCGCGGTCGGCCAACTGGCCTTGAGCCGCGCGGAGTTCCGCTATCCGGGGGCGGAGGAGCCGGTGCTGCGCGGGATCGATCTGAGCGCCGGGCCCGGCGAGACGGTGGCGATCCTCGGCAGCACCGGCAGCGGCAAGACCACCCTGCTCAATCTCGTGCTGCGGCACTTCGACGCCACCGGCGGCTCCGTCCATGTCAACGGCGTCGATGTCCGCACACTGGACGCGGAGGTACTGCGCCACACCGTCGGCTTCGTACCGCAGCGGCCGTACCTCTTCTCCGGCACCGTCGCCGGCAATCTGCGCTTCGGCGACCCGGGTGCCACCGACGACGAACTCTGGCATGCGCTGGAGATCGCCCAGGCCCGCAATTTCGTACAGCGACTGCCCGAGGGGCTGAACTCGCCGATCGCCCAGGGCGGCACCAATGTGTCCGGCGGGCAGCGGCAGCGCCTGGCGATCGCCCGCACCCTGCTGCGCAGGCCGGACATCTATCTCTTCGACGACTGCTTCTCCGCGCTGGACCACGCCACGGACGCCGCGCTGCGGGCCGCCCTGGAGCCGGAGATCTCCCGGGCGACGGTGCTCACCGTCGCCCAGCGCGTCAGCACCGTCCAACACGCACAGCGCATCGTGGTCCTGGACGCGGGACGGGTGGCCGCCACCGGAACGCACGACGAGCTGCTGCGCACCAGTACGGCGTACCGGGACATCGCCCGGTCCCAACTCACCGCGATCACCGGCCACTACGGCGAATCCGGCCCGGACGCCGGAGCCGCCACGACCCTTCAGGAGGCTGTCCATGGTCTCGACGGACGGCCCTAGGCACGGGCGGCGCGGCCCCGCCCGCCGCACCCTGGGACTGCTGCGGCCGCATCGCGCCCTGGTGGCTGCGGCGGTCGCCCTCGGCCTCGGCGGCGTCGCGCTCAACGCGTCGGGCCCGATGCTCCTCGGCAGAGCCACCGACCTCATCTTCGACGGCATCCAGCACTCCCCTGGATCACATGGATCCAAGGGAGTTGACTTCGACGGCATCGCCCGAGTGCTGCTGATCGCCCTCGCGCTCTTCGCCGCCGCCTCCTTCCTCACCCTCCTCCAGGGGCGGCTGGTCACGACCGTCGTCCAGCGTGTGGTCTTCGCACTGCGCGGGTCCCTGGAGGACAAGCTCGCCCGCCTGCCGCTGCGGTACTTCGACCGCCACCCGGCGGGCGAGGTGCTCAGCCGGGTGACCAACGACGTCGACAACCTCCAGCAGACCCTCCAGCAGACCCTCAGCCAGCTGATCACGGCGGTGTTCTCCGTACTGAGCATGCTGGTGCTGATGTTCGTCATCTCGCCGCTGCTGGCACTGATCATGCTGGCCTGCGTACCGGTGTCGGCCGTGCTCGCGGCCCGGATCAGCAAGCGCGCACAGCCGCGGTTCGCCCAGCAGTGGTCCGCCACCGGAACGCTGAACGCCCATGTCGAGGAGGTCTACACCGGGCACGCGCTGGTCAAGGGCTTCGGGCGGCGCGAGCAGGCCGAGCGCGCCTTCGACGAGCACAACGAGGCCCTCTACCGCGCCGGCGCGCGGGCCCAGTTCGTCTCCGGCGCCATCGAGCCGTCGATGATGTTCGTCTCCAACCTCGGCTATGTCGTCGTGGCGGTCGCCGGCGCGCTGCGCGTGGTCGCCGGGGCCCTGTCCATCGGCGACGTCCAGGCGTTCATCCTCTACTCCCGGCAGTTCAGCCAGCCGATCGTCGAGGTCGCCGGCATCGCCGCCCGCCTGCAGTCCGCCCTCGCCTCCGCGGAGCGGATCCACGACCTCCTGGACGCCGACGAACAGGGGCCCGACCCCGATCGCCCCGCGCGCCTCCAAAAGCCCTGCGGACACGTCCAGTTCGAGAAGGTCCGTTTCCGCTACTCCCCCGACACCCCCCTCATCGAGGACCTCTCCCTCACCGTCGAACCCGGCCAGACCGTGGCGGTCGTCGGTCCGACCGGCGCGGGCAAGACGACCCTGGGCAACCTCCTCACGCGGTTCTACGAGACCGACGAGGGGCGCATTCTCCTGGACGGCACCGATATCACCACCCTGACCCGCGAGGACCTGCGCTCCCACATCGGCCTGGTGCTCCAAGACGCCTGGCTCTTCTCCGGCACCATCGCCGAGAACATCGCCTACGGGCGCCCCGAGGCCACTCGCGAGGAGATCGTGGCCGCCGCCCGCGCCACGTGCGCGGACCGCTTCATCCGCACCCTGCCGGACGGCTACGACACGCTCCTGGACGAGGAGTCGACCAACGTCAGCGCGGGCGAGAAGCAGCTCATCACCATTGCCAGGGCCTTCCTTGCCCGGCCCTCGATCCTGCTCCTGGACGAGGCGACCAGCTCCGTCGACACCCGCACGGAGGTCCTCATCCAGCGTGCGGCACACGAGCTGCGCGCGGGCCGCACCAGCTTCGTCATCGCCCACCGGCTGTCCACCATCCGCGACGCGGACCTCATCGTCGTCATGGAAGGCGGCCGCATCGTCGAACGCGGCACCCATGACCAG
Source organism: Streptomyces sp. NPDC050636 (assembly GCF_040654775.1). Classification (NCBI taxonomy): domain Bacteria; kingdom Bacillati; phylum Actinomycetota; class Actinomycetes; order Kitasatosporales; family Streptomycetaceae; genus Streptomyces; species Streptomyces sp. NPDC050636. The sequence continues at coordinate 1,764 of NZ_JBFAIP010000063.1, read as the reverse complement.
CTCCTGGCCGCCGAAGGAGCCTACGCACGGCTGCACTCGGCAGTGGGGCCCGATGCCGAGCTGGCTCCTGTCGCACCACGCTGACCGGCGACCCGGTCCTGAGCACGGTCTCGGTACGACTCAACTCCAGCCGGAATTTGGGTCCTTGGGCGCCTGAAGGACTGGGCGGAACAACTGGACTGTGTTCTGGCCTACTTCAGGTGAGCGGCGGTTCCAATGTTGCGGGGGTGGGGCCGGCCGGACGGACGGTGATGCTGTACTCCGCCTTCGTGGGGGTGGACTGGAAAGCCAGGGTGTGGGCCGGCAGCAGGTGTTCGAGCAGGACGGTCGATTCGCGGAGCGCGAACTGCAGACCGAGGCAGGCGCGGGGGCCGATTCCGAAGGGGAGGTAGGCGCCCGGGTGGGTGGGGCGGCCGTCCGGGGTGGTGAAGCGCCGGGGGGCGAAGCTCTCCGGGTCCGGCCACAGTTCGGGATCGCGGTGCGTGAGGTACGGGCAGATCAGGATGTCGGTGCCCGCCTCAATGGCGTAGCCGGCGAGGGTGTCGTCCTCGGCGGCGTAGCGGGGCAGGATCCAGGCGGACGGATAGAGCCGGAGCGTCTCGTGGATCAGAGCCTGGATGGCCTGGCGGCGTTGCGCCGAGCCTTCGCCGCCGGCGGCAAGGGCCTGTTCGCGGGCGGCGGGGTAGCGGTCGAGGAGCAGGTAGAGCCAGGTCAGGGTGGTGGCGGTGGTCTCATGACCGGCGACGAGCAACGTGACCAGCTCGTCGCGGATCAGCCGGTCGGTGTACTCGGGGCGGTCGGTGGCGGCGTCGACCAGGATGTGCAGCAGGCCCGGGCCGTCGGGGCCGGTCGCCCCGCTGCGGGCGGTCTCGATGGCGTGCCGGGCGACCGCGTCGATCCGGGCGAGGTCGGCGGCAACGGCGTCCTGGGCGTCGGTGACATCGGCGGGCAGAGTCGGAAGGGCGGCCACCACGGCTGCCACAGCGGCCAGTTCGCGCTCGGTCGCGTCATCGAGGGGGTGCCCGGTGAGGGAGCGCCAGATGGTGTCCAGACCGAAGCGGCGCATCTCCCGCCCGACATCGAGGGTCTGCCCGGTGCGGGCGTACCCGTCCCAGCGTTCGGCGGTGATCCGGGCGGCCTCGGTGATCCGCGTTTCGTAGCGGCGCATCCCGGTACCGGTGAACTGGGACTGCAACAAGCGGCGTTGCCGCTTCCACGCCACTCCGGTGGCAGCGAGGACGCCGTCGCCGATCAGCAGGCGGGCGCGGTGGGAGCGCTTGACGTACCGGTCCGGATGCCGGGCGAGTACGTGTTGGACCGCCTGCGGGTCGGCGACGAGGACGGTAGGGCCCAGCCCGAGGCGGAACGCGGCGATACCGCCTAACCGCTCACGCACCTGGGCCAGCAGATCGACCAGTTCGCCTCCCCCGGAACGCCACCGCTCCACGAGTGCGGGCTCGGCTTCGGGGACCGGCCGTCCCGTACCGGGAGCGTGCGGGACGGGGCCGAGGCTGGCTTCGGTGGCCACGGTCTTCTCCTGTTCAGCCGCTGGGCTCGGCCCTGACGGGGCCGTTGGCACCACGGACTGTACGGGAGCGTGCGCATCTGGTGACAGCCCGCCTCGCCACGGCCGATACCCGCCGAGAGGGGCGCGGCCCGAGCTGAGGACGTCCAGGTCGGCCGGCCGGGCCGACCCTGTCGGCAAGAAAAGATGAGTTAGTACCGGTCGAGGTTAAAGAACATGTCCCACGCCCCCACGAAAGC
>NZ_JBFAIP010000062.1:0-39312 GCF_040654775.1 Streptomyces sp. NPDC050636 | reverse complement strand
AGCTGCTGGAACTGCGCCCGGGTGAGCTTCTCGTCCAGGTGCAGCGGGCCCTCGGCGGAGGCCGTGATGTAGGGCAGGTTGATCGTCGTCTCGGTCGCCGCCGACAACTCGATCTTCGCCTTCTCCGCTGCCTCACGCAGCCGCTGGGTGGCCATCTTGTCCTTCGACAGATCGATGCCGTAGGCGTTCTTGAACTGCTTGGTCAGGTGGTCCACGACCCGCTGGTCCCAGTCGTCGCCGCCCAGGTGCGTATCGCCGTTGGTGGCCTTGACCTCCACCAGGCCCTCGCCGATCTCCAGCAGCGACACGTCGAAGGTGCCGCCGCCGAGGTCGAAGACGAGGATCGTCTGGTCGTTCTCCTTGTCGAGGCCGTAGGCGAGCGCCGCGGCGGTCGGCTCGTTGATGATCCGCAGCACGTTCAGGCCCGCGATCTCCCCGGCCTCCTTGGTCGCCGTGCGCTGGGAGTCGTTGAAGTACGCCGGAACGGTGACGACGGCGTCCGTCACCTCCTCGCCCAGGTACGACTCGGCGTCGCGCTTGAGCTTCTGGAGCACCCGGGCGGAGATCTCCTGCGCGGTGTACCTCTTGCCGTCGATGTCACCGCTGCTCGGGAAGCGCCACTCCGCCTCGCCGACGTGGCGCTTGACCGACCGCGCGGTCCGCTCGATGTTGGTCACTGCCTGCCGCTTGGCGACCTCACCCACCAGCACATCACCGTTCTTGGCGAACCCGACCACCGACGGGGTGGTACGGGCGCCCTCGGTGTTCGTGATGACCGTGGGCTCGCCGCCCTCCAGCACGCTGACCACCGAGTTCGTCGTACCGAGGTCAATGCCCACTGCACGTGCCATGGCCCTCTCCTCACTTGCGGTCCACTCCCAGAGCGGTCCCGACCCGGGAGCGGTGATGGCTGTGGTGTACGGGCCGATCGCGGGCGGACCCTTACGTGGACCCGGGCCCGGCGCCCGCGCACTCATGAGGGCGACCGGCACGAGATGCCGGGCAGCCCTCAGGCCTCACCTCACAGGCGTTCTCATGTGCTGTCTTGGAGAGCGGACCGCCTGCCACTTTTCCTCCACAAACTGCATAAAACGCGCCGACACGCGTGTCAAGATGCTCAAAATCGAGCAAAAGCGCCGGGTGTGTGGGCGGCAGGCGCGGTGGTTCACGTATGTGGGTCGGCGGGCCACCCACATTGGGCCGACGGTCCAACACTGCGCACACTGGACATATGGGCGGTGTGACCGTCGGCAAGACGGTGGAGCGTGCGGACCTACTGGCAGCGGCCGTCGTCAAGGCCGTCCAGGGGACGGATGCGTACGCCGCAAGCGTCTTTCTCCGCTCCCGTGACCGCCGCTCGGTCGTGCTCGCCGCGACCTGCGGGGTGCCCCCCTCGCAGCTGGGCGGCTGGCGGTTCATTCCGGTGAGCAGTCCTATCCCGATCGCCGTGGCATACCGCTCCGGGCGCACGATCCACCTGGCCGACGCCGACGAGACGGTGCGCCGGTTCCCCCAGCTCGCGGTGGCTCTGCCGTACGCCTTCGGCTCCTGCTCGGTGCCGGTGGGCACGGGCGATGAGACCTTCGGGGCGCTGGCGATCGTATGGGCGGCGGAACCCGGCACCGAGGGGCTGCCCAAGGCCCAGCGCCGCCATCTGCGAGCCGCCGCCAACCGGCTCGGCGCCTCCCTCGCCGCCCTCTCCGCCCGTACGGGCGATCCCATCGAGTGTGACCCGGAGACGGTTCCCGTCGAGATCCCGGCTCCTTCCGCACCGGGCGTCCGGGTCGGCCTGTTCGACTGGGACCTCGTCACCGACGCCCTCACCGTGGACGACGAATTCTGCGCGATCTTCGGCCTGGAGCCCGGTGCCTTCGACGGAAGGGCCGAGACGCTCGCTTCCCGCCTCCACCCCGGCGACCGCGCCGCCTTCCGTGCCGCTGCCCGCGCGGCAGCCGCCGACGGCCGGATCACGGCGCGGCGCCTGCGCGCACGAGAAAGCAGGGGCGGTGGGGGTGCCAGGGACGGCGGGGGTGCCGGAACAGGCGGGGATACCGGAACAGGCGGGGACGGCGACCATGGCAGCGAGGAGTACCGCACGATCGAGCTGTGGGGCCGGGTACCGGAAGTCGTCGACGATCGGGCGCGTACCCACCTCGTCGGCGCGGCCGTCGACGCACGGGCCGGCAATGCGGCCGTCGCCGCGGTCGAGCGGCTGCGGGACGGGCTGTTCTCGCTCGCGCCGGACGGGCGGGTCACCTACACCAACCGCAGCCTTGAACAGCTGCTGGGCGTACGGGACGAGGAACTGCTCGGGCAGTGCCTCTGGGACGTCCTGCCATGGCTGTCCGATCCCGCCATCGAGTACCGGCACCGGTCCGTGATGATCTCGCAGATGCCGGCTTCCTTCCTCGCCTGCCGCCCGCCCGACCAGTGGCTCGCCTTCTCCCTCCATCCGGACGCGGACGGCGTGACCGGCAGAGCGGTTGCCGTGGGCCGGCCCCCCTCAGCCGACACGGCCCCCGCCGCACCGGCCGCCATGGCACCCCCAGCCGCCGCACCGGCACGCCTGGGCGTCATGTACCACGTCCTCCAGCTGGGCAGCGCACTGACCGAGGCGGTCACCGCCAGCGAAGTCTGCGACGTCGTCGCCGACCAGCTCCTCCCGGCCTTCGGTGGCCAGCAGTTGGCGATCTACGTGGTCCGTGAGGGCACGATGCACCTGCTCCTCCACACCGGCCACCACGAGAGCTTCCTCGACTGGCTGGAAGGCATGCCGCTCCATGCCCAGCTGCCCGGTACCGAGGCCCTGACCTCCGGAGTCCCCCTGTTCATCGAGTCGCAGGAGGACCTCTCCGAGGGCTACCCGGGCATCCCCGTGGGCGAGGTGAGCTCCTGGGCGTACCTGCCGCTGATCGCCTCCAGCCGCCCCGTCGGCACCTGCGTCCTCGGCTTCGACGAGGTCCACCGGTTCACGGCCAAGGACCGCAGCGTCCTGACCGCGCTCGCCGGGCTGATCGCCCAGGCCCTGGAACGAGCACGGCTCTACGACTCCGAGTTCGCCCTCGCCCGCGGCCTTCAACAGGCGCTGCTGCCGCACCGGCTGCCCGTACTCCCCGACATCCACACCACCGCCCGCTACTTGCCCTGCACGAAAGGCATGGATATCGGCGGCGACTGGTACGACGTCATCCCCACCGGTAGCGGAGTCTCCCTCGTCATCGGAGACGTAGAGGGACACAGCATCCCCGCCGCGGCCACCATGGCTCAGCTGCGCAGCGCCGTACGTGCCTTCGCGACGATAGGCCACACACCCGGCGAGGTACTGGCGGGCGCCAACCACATCCTCATGGACCTCGACCCCGGGCTCCTCGCCAGCTGCTGCTACGTCCAATTCGACCCTCACACCCACCGCGCGCACGCCGTCTGCGCCGGCCACCCACCACCACTTCTGCGCCGTCCCGACGGAACGACCACCGTCGTGCACCTGGAGGCCGGCCCCCTCCTGGGCGTGGACCGCTCAAGCGAATACCCGCAAACCCCGATCGCCCTCCCGCCGGGCTCCGTCCTGGCCCTCTACACGGACGGCCTGGTCGAGGAGCGTTCGACCGACATCGACGTCGGCATCGACCGGCTACGGGCATCCTTGGCCCACGCCCGCGCCGACTCCCTGGACGAACTCGCCGACCGTCTCCTGTACGACGCCGGACGCTCGTCCTACCGCGCCGACGACATCGCTCTGCTGCTCACGGAATACGGTTGATCTGCACCGGTGCCGGCTCGTCGGTGAGGTCGGTGAGGTCGGTGAGGTCGGTGAGGTCGGTGCGTCGGTGCGTCGGCGCGGGTAGCGCGGGGATGGCGGGGGTGGCGAGGGGGGCGCGGCAGCCGCGCCGGCCGACGTGTCAGGGCACGGCGCGCAGCGATGGCGGCGTGTGCTCGCCCGGCCGCGGCTCAGGCGGTTGCGTCTCTTGGCCAGTGGGTTCGGGGTGCCCTTGGAGGGCTGCCACGGCGCGCTCAAGGCTCTCTCCAGTGACCTGCATCCGGATCCTCGCCAGCCGCTCTAACTCGGTATTCGACACACTGTCAGCGTAAACGCGAACAACGCAGCTGTCCTTGTTCGAGCGCATCTCGCCGGGCGACTCCGCACGGGCTCCCCGCGCAGTGCTGCTGCAGACGCCCGGTGCTGCTGCACACGCCCGGTGCCGCTACAGACGCCCGGCGCTCAACACCCCGCCTTCGCAACGACTTCGCGTCACCGTTGGCGAAAATTCAGCCACCGCACAACCCCGCCCCAAACCCGCCCGTCCTCCCGCACGCACCTGTAACTCGATTCTTCTTGGGGGTAATTCATGCGACGGTTGGGGACAGCGGCCGCGGCGCTCGCGCTCGCGGGCGCTGGGCTGGCGGGTACGGCCGGAGTGGCCGGCGCCGCGACCGGACCGGGGGGCAAGGCCGCCTCGGCCACGGCCTGTTCGACCGTCTGGGGCAGCGGCGACAAGTCGGCCACGGACGCGAACGGCAAGCCGCTGAAGAACATCAAGACCAGCCAGAGCGCATGCTACGACCGCATGGTCTTCGACATCAGCGGAGCGACCGGCAAGCTCGGCTACCACGTCGGTTACGTCGACAAGTTCCACCAGGACGGCTCCGGTGAGCAGATACCGGTCAACGGCGGCGCCATCCTGCAAATCTATGTGTCCGCGCCGAGCCACGACCCGGCGACCGGCAGGCAGACCTACGCCGGGAGGGCCGGGAAGCCGCTGCCGGGCGTGAACATCACCGGTTACAAGACGTTCAAGGACACCAAGTTCGGAGCGAGCTTCGAGGGGCAGACCCAGGTCGGCCTGGGCGTCCGCGCCAAGCTGCCGTTCCGCGTGCTCCAGTCCGGCGACCAGCTGATCGTGGACGTCGCACACACCTGGTGACCCAAAGCAGCGACACGAGCCGCCCGACGAACCTCAGTTGCGTCGGGCGGCTTCTTCACAGCGATCAGCAGCCGATGCAGGCCAGGGCGACGAAGCCGGTCAGTGGCTGCTGCTGGTAGTTGAACATTCCGGATGGCTGCCTTTCACGCCGGGCGGCCGACCGCCGACGGGCAAGTGAGCTCGGCCAGGGCCGCTCAGCCTCGCCTCGCCTCGGCCCGGGAAGCGGCCGGGGCACGTTCCTCGGTGGAACCCCAACTGTGACGAATGCCTATTCAGGTTCACAGGGGAGATCACGTATGATCATGATCCAAAACGAACAACTGTCGCAGTCACCCGCACAGCCGGAGAATCTCCGCCGTATCAGACCACCGGGTGACCGCGCGGGGGGAAGGAATCCTCGATGAAGTCATCGCATCTCCGGCGTCGTCTCGCCGGAACCGCAGCCGTCGCCATCCTGGCCGGTGCGGGTGTACTGGCCGCCGCACCTTCGGCTGTCGCCAAGGCGAACCTGCTGGCCATAGACAAGGTCTCGCTCCGTGCGCCAGACCTACAGGTGAACGTCACGTACTCCTGCGACCGTGGCATGAACCACCAACTGGTCGCCAATGCAACCAAGATCAACCAGACTGGGTCGGATGAGTCGGTCGCCGCGGGCACCATCAAGGCCGACAAGCTCGCCTGCGACTACGACAGCCACGCCGCGAACGTGACCATGCGCCCGGCGGTCGGTTCGCACTTCGCCAAGGGCGACAAGGTGAAGGTGACCGTCTTCTACTTCGACAATGACGGGTTCAGCTACGCGAGGCAGGAGACCTCCGTGGTTCTGTAAACGCGGCTGTCGCCGCCCCCGGCAGACGGCGGACCGGACGGCCCGCCGTCTGCCGGGGTGTGCCGCACCTCGAAGGCACGTGCATCCGGGTCCTGCATTTTTATGTCGGCAACGAGGTGGCCGGCCGGTTCCCCTCGTCTCGCCTCACTTCGCCGATGCCTCGGTGGCCTTGTCGTCCTCGACCTTGGTTGCCACGGACGTCGGTTGCCCCGAGCGGGACGGGCGGCGGGATACCGCGACCCCGGCCAGGCAAAGGGCTCCGCCGGCCAGGGTGAGCAGCCCCGGGATCTCGTCCAGCACCAGCCAGGACATGAGTACCACCAGAGCCGGCACCACGTAGGTGGTGGCGCCCATCCGGCCAGCGGTGGTGCGGGCCAGGGCGAAAGCCCAGGTGGTGAAAGCGAGGGCGGTCGGGAAGATGCCCAGATAGAGCATGTTGAGCGTTGCGGTCAGCGGTGCGTGCGCGGCCTGCGATACGAGCGTTCCGGCGAAGGGCAGGCAGACCACCGTCCCCACCAGGCAGCCGAACGTGGTCACTTGGAGCGCTCCGGCATGCCGCAGCGCCGGCTTCTGGGCGACGGCACCGCCGGCGTACGACACCGCGGCCAGCAGACAGAGCAGCACGCCGAGTACGGACGCGCCGCCGGCGTCGGACATCGAGAGCCCCACGACCACCGCACCGGCGAAGGACACCGCCATGCCTGCCAGCAGTGGGCGTGGTAGTCCTTCTCCCAGGAGCCTGCTGCTCAGCAGCACGATGAGAATCGGCCCGATGTTGACGATCATCGCCGCTGTGCCCGCGTCGACCGCCTGCTCGCCCCAGTTGAGTACCACCATGTAGAGGCCGAACCACAGAACCCCCGAGCAGACGATGCCCGGCCAGGCGGCCCGTGGTGGCCACCCTTCGCGGCGTATCAGGCTGATTGCTCCGAGTGCCAGGGTCCCTGCGAGGAGTCGTCCGAGCGCCAGGGCGCCCGGAGAATAGGCCGAAGCGGCACTGCGGATGGAGACGAAGGCCGAGGCCCAGAGCACGACGGTGATCGCTGCGGCGGCCACGGCGGGCCATTCGCTGCGCCGGCCGGTGTATGGCGGGATTCTCATGGCGGTGACGCTAGGTCGTGAATGTATCGGCGCTCAACGAAATTTCGCTGATCAGGTGGCGCTTCGTGCCGGCCGCGACCGACCCCGCTCCTCGACGCAGGGTGTGGGACGGGGCTCGATGGGCTGCGCAAGCTCCCCGCGTATCGCTTCGGCGGCGCTACAAAGCGCGCATTTCCAGGCCGTTGACAGTCGCCGTAGGGGGATTTCCCTCCGCCAGCAGGAGGGCGGTGATGCGGTCGGCCGGACCTTGAACGAAGTGCACCTGGCCGCCGGGCAGGGGGACGACGCTGTCGGAGGTACCGAGCGGGATGCCGGTGAGCCGGCTCAGCCAGGCGGCGGAGGCGAGCGGGTCGGGTGTCTCGATGACGAAGCCGGCCAGGTCGTGCGGGCCGCGGGCAACCCGTCCCGCGCTGTACTTGTCGAGAATGACCTGGCGGTCCGGGCGGTACGTGATGAAGAACGGCGCCCACGGCGGGGCGCCGATGAGCATCGCCTCCTGGAACGACACCGGGGACCCCTCACGTGCGAAGGTCAGCAACTCGACCTGGTGGCCCTCGCGCCGCAGGCGCTCGGTGGTGGCGCCCACATCGGTGACATGGATGGCGAAGTTCAGTGCGCCACCGCCTGCGGCGAAGAGTTCGTCGACGCGGGGCATCCAGTCGGCCATGGCCTGGCCGTACGGGGACGGCGCGAACTCGGCGCGGTCGACGACGGTGAGGATCTCGATATAGCGGGTGTCCAGCCGCCAGGCGCCGTTCTGGAACCCCAGGTACGGCGGGTTGGTATGGGCCGGCAGACCGGTCGCGGTGTAGGCCGCTACGGCGGCTTCGACGTCGGGAACGCAGTGGAGGAGGTGGTCGAAGGAGGGTGACTCAGGGTGGAGCGGCATGGGTGTTCTCCTTTGGGCGGTGCCCGGGTGGTGATTGGCGGTGTGCGGTGTGCGGTGTGCGGTGTGCGGTGTGCGGAGTTCGGTGTGTGGTGTGCGGCTACGGTCGTACGGCGCGGAAGCGGAAGGCGCTGCCGGTCTTGCTGACCGACGTCTCCGGCGCCTCGAAACCGGCATGGCGGAGCCGCTGCGGCAGGCTCTCCGGCGGCACCGGGACGCACGTATCGCCGAGGTGGATCATTCGGAAGCGCCTGCTGGTCACCGAGTCGCAGCCGGCGAAGACCCCGCCGGGGCGCAGCACGCGGAAGGCCTCTGCGAACAGGCGGTCCTGGTCCTGCGGAGACGGCACATGATGCAGCATCGTGAAGCACAGGACCGCGTCGTAGCGCTGCCCGGACAGCGGCATGGCGGTGGCGTCCGCGTGCACGACATCGATGGCGTCGCCGTACTCGCGCCGCAGGCCGTCGGCGGAGTCCCGGTCGACCTCGATCACACTCAGCCGGGGGACTTGGCGCGCCAGCACGCGTGTGGTGGCGCCGTATCCGGGTCCGATCTCCAGCACATCGGTCCCGAACTCGACCCCGTCGAGGGCCCACGGCAGCAGCTTCTCCTCCACTGCGGCGGACCACTTGGCGGAGTTGCAGAGCCACTGGTGAAAGAGGTTCATCGGCATACAGCGATGCTAGGAAGGCGCTGATGTGTCCGCCACGCGATGGGAAGACAACTCATGTCGTTAAAAGGACAGGCAGAAGGGCGGCCGGAACGACGGCCAGATGGGCAGCTGGCAGGACAGGGAATGGGACAGGAGGGAAAGCCGTTGGGGGGAGCCCTGGTTGCCGCGGCGGGGCTTGCCGAATCCGCCGTAGTGGTCGGGAGCTTCGCGATGGACGGCGGGCAGTGGTTCCGGCGGCATCGGCACGAACACCATCAACTGGCCTGGGCGCAGCGGGGAGTTCTGGCCGTTCGGGCCACGGGGAACACCTGGGTGCTGCCACCGTCGATGGCCCTGTGGATTCCGGCCGGCACCGCGCACGCCACCGGGGCCGCAGGTCCGGCCCTGTTCCGGAGCCTCTACTACCTGCCGGACAGCTGCCCGGTCGACTGGTCCGCCCCCACAGTCGTCGGTGTGTCGCCGCTGCTGCGGGAGCTGATCTCGTACCTGGCTGACGACACCTTGGACGCGGCCGCCCGCGATCGGGCCGAGGCGGTCGTACTGGATCAACTGCGCCCGGTGTCGGTCACCACGGTGCTGGCCCCGATGCCCCGCGACCCGCGGGCGCGCCGGGTCGCGGAGGCGCTGCGCGCCGATCCGGCCGACGAGCGGACGCTGGCGCAGTGGGGTGCCCAGGTGGGCGCGAGCGGGCGGACGCTGGCCCGTGCGTTCGTCGCGGACACCGGCATGCCGTACGGGCAGTGGCGCACCCGGGCCCGGCTGCAGGCCGCGATGCCGCTGCTGGCAGCCGGGGCGACGGTCGCGGCGGTGGCCGCGCGGGTGGGCTACGCGTCCCCGAGCGCCTTCGTCGCGGCCTTCCGGCGCACGGTCGGGGTGCCACCGGGGACGTATTTCGCGCCGTAGCCCGTAGCCCGTAGCCCGTAGCCCGTAGCCCGTGGCGCCGTAGGGCTATTGTGCGCCGCGGCCTGGCTCTGCGGCGACCAGGCGTCGTTCATCACGGGAGGTGCGGTCCCTGTGGACGGCGGCTGCACTGCCCTCTGGGTCCGCCCCTCGTTGTGCACCGGCCGGTCACGCGCTAAGGGCCGACATGGACGTATGTCGCCCACAGGTCCGGGTTCTCGCGGGTGGCGGCGCCCTGGTCGGCGACCGCCTTGTGCAGCGCGCGGGCGGCGCCGTCCGCCCAGCCGCCCGCGGTGGGCGGGCCGAGGCCGGTGTACACCGCTTCCGCCACCTCCGTGGCGACGACGTCCCTGAGAACCCACTGAGTGGCGATGACATGCCGGAATCCGGCCAGTTGCATGGCGCCGGCCAGATGGACGGCCTCGTCCGCCTGACCGGCGGTGCTGCGGGCGGACTCACAGGCGGAAAGGAAGGCCAGTTCGGCGGCGGGGGAGCGGTGGGTGGCGACATCCGCCACGGTGACCGGGCCGTCGTGGCAGAGCAGGAAGGAGCGGACCGGGTCCGACAGATGCTGGTAGCCGTGCCCGGCGAAGTGCAGGGAGGGCCGGGTGCGCAGACCGGCGAGCAGCCGGTCGCGGGTGGCCTCCGGGCCGATGAGGGGACGCACGCCCGGAAGCAGGTCCGCGACCTTACGGGCCTCCTTCTCGGCCTTCGGCAGTGGATCTGCGTCGAGCGCGGCCGACTGGGGTACGGCCAGTACGGTCATGGGCGCATCGGCGGGCTGCGGCGGTACGGCGGCCGAGGTGCGGCGGGAACGGGCGTCGATGAGCGCGCGCAGGGTCGGGGTGTAGGAGCTGACGGTGCGCAGCGGCACGGCCGGCCGGCCGGGACTGCCGCCGTCGTCATCGTCATCGTCGTCGTACTGCCCGGCGGCGTGCACGGGAAGCAGGGTGAGCAGCCCGGTGGGGCACCACCAGACACGGGGCAGCAGGCCGTCGGGACCGGGCTCGCCCCGGTAGTCCAGCAGCTCGTCGAGCACTTCCTCGCAGACGTGCTCCCACAGCCAGCCGAGCAGTTCGGTGAGCGTGTCCTTGATGCGTGCCTTGTCCCCGCTGCGGAACGCCTCGTCGAGAAGTTCGGCCTGCTCCCGTACGGATTCCAGGCTCAGCGTCCGCAACCGGCGGAAGCGCGGCGGCCGGCCGGCCTCGACCACGATGGCGTCACAGCGGGAGGCGGCGGTGTTGAGCAGGACCACCGGGCCCCCGGCGGCGGCCGCGGACAGTTGCGCGTACGAGGGGGCGGCGAGGAAGTCGTGCAGCCCGTCCAGGGACCGGGCGCGGGCGAGCAGCGCCGTGCGCCGGTCCGCAAGCCGCTGCCGCTCGGTCACGTCCGCATCCCGCGAGGCGGCGGACTCCAGACCGCGCAGCACCGCGTCCAGCTCCTGCGCCAACTGCTCGTCCACCGCACGCAGTCGGGTCAGATCGGCTTGCAGGTCGAGTGCCTGTGAGAGCAGCACCCCGCGGCCCTGTTCCAGCAGTTCGACGGCGCGTTCCGGCTGCCCGAGGTCCAGATGCGCCGCAGCGGCCTCACAGCCGGCGCCCCATGCCTCGGTGAGAAAGTGCTGACGGTCACTCAGATCGAGCCCGAGCCAGGCCGCCTGCGGCAGATGCGCCACCGCCGCCGCGTAACCCTCGGCCGCCGACTCCAGGTCCCCGGTACGGGCCGCCGCCCCGCCCCAGGCCATGGCCGCGTGCAGCCGCAGCCGGGCCGGGGCGGTGGGATGTGCCTCGGCCCCGCGGAACAGGGGCATGGCCTCCTTGGGCGGCAGCGCGGCTGCGAGGTTGTAGGCGTATCCGGGCCAGTCGGGATGTTCCCCGGAGAGATCCGCGAGAGCCTTCCGGCCGTGCCGCACCGCCTCCTCTCGCGCGTCGGCGGAGCCGGTGTGCTCGTACAGATGCCGCAGCGCGGTGCACAGTCCGCCATGCCGGGCGCGGATGTCCGGGTGGCCGTCCGGCAGCAGCTGCAACGCGTCCTTCCTGGTGGCGATGACCGCCTCCAGGTCCGCTAGCTGCCCGCCCGAGGTGTACCGGGCCAGCAGGGTGGCGCTGAGGTTGGTGAGGTAGTCGGGGAGCCGGGTGTGCCCCTGCGGAAGCAGTTCGACGGCGCTCGCGCAGGCGGCCAGGGCCCCGTCGAGCAGGTCGGGGTCACCGGTGCGGTCGTACAGCTGGAGCAGCACCCTGCCGTGGTCCGACCAGCCCACGTGGCGGTCCGCGTACGTCTCCGGCAGATTCCGGAGTCCGGCGGCGAACAGCGTGGCGGCTTCCTGGAGGTCGGCGAGCGAGCCCCGGTGGTCGAAGCGCGTCGCGAGTGTGCTGGCGAGCGCGCTGCAGGCGGTGTAGTAGGCGGAGAAGTCCTCCCGCGGCCAGGCGTCGAGGGCCTGCCGCGCGGCGTCCACGGACCGGTCGAGCCAGCCGGTCTCGTATGTCCGCTCGAACTTCCGGCGCAGCGCGATCGCCTGGGTGCCGAGCACACTCCGGCCCAGCGGACCGGGCAGCGGCGGCCCGGCCAGGATCCGGCCCAGGTCGTCGAGGATTTCCTGGAGATCCGCGTCCCGGCCGCTGTGCCGGTGGCGCAACAGCTGGGCCGAGCACCGGTTGAGGACCACGAACGCCCGGTCCGCGGAGCTTTCCGGCAAGCTGCCCGTCAGCTCACGGCACATACCGATCAGCTCGTCCAGCCGTTCGTCGCTGCCGGTACGTTCGAAGCGCGCCCGAAGGGGTGGCAGGAGATTCGACACCATGAGGGCGCGGCTCCTGACGTCATTGCCGGAGACGTACAGCGCGGCGGAGAGGGCGTCGATCGCCTCCTCAAGCACCTCGGGGTCGTCGTTCCGGCGGAACAGGAAGTACAGCGCCGTGCCCAGCGACTGGAGGAACACGCACTCGTCGTCGCTGCCGGGGAGCGTCAGATCGGCGGCCCGCCGCAGTGCGTCGACGGCCGCGGTCGCATCCGCCGTCACCCCGCTGTGCTGCGCGCGGACAGAGAGCGCCTGGCCCAGTGCGAGCAGCGAGTTGGCCGTCCGGTCGTCGTTGCCGTCGGCCATGGCGCCGGAGACTTCCCTGGTGCAGATCTCGATGGCCTCGTCGACGGCCGCCCGGTCATGGTCCCGTTCGTACTTCGTCTCCAGCAGTCCGGCGAGGTTCAGCCGGGCCGTGTGCGCCGCATCGGCATCGTCGCCGTGGTGTGCCAGCGCGGCCCGGAAGGCCGCGATGGCATCCGTCGTATCGCTGCCTCCCTGGCGCACATGGGAGCGTTCCTGGAGCAGAACGCCGAGCAGATGCTGTCCGTCCGCACTCGGGAGGTCCTCCCGGACCAGGGCGATCGCCTCGTCGAGATCCGGCTCGGACCGGGTCCGCAGAAAGCGCTGATGCAGCGTCATGGCCAGGACGTGGACCTGCTTGCGGCGTTCCGGGGCGTCCTCGGCGAGGTCGGCGAGCTCCGCCCGCCACTCACTGACCATACGGTCGATCTCCGCCACGGGAACCGCCCCCATGAACCTCTGGACGGACGGCTTTACACGGTCTTCCCCGTTCACCGGCTGCTCCCCAGTCCCCGCTGCGGGCCGAGCCGCTCCTGCGCGGCGAGGCCCTCCAGCAGCCGCTCCGCAGGAACGGGAATCAGATCCGCCATGAGCCCGAGATACATGGCTACCCCTTCCGGCACCCGCGCGGGCGCGCGCTGGTGCAGGATCAGGGAGAGTGTGAGCGCCTCCGCCTGCTCGGACTCGTCAGCCGTCAGCTCGTGCCGGTGCATGTGGTAGCGGGCGACGGCCTCGATGACGTCCAGATCGCAGGGCGCGGGACCGGAGCGCACCCCGAAAACCACCCGCCGCAGCTGGGTGACCACAGCACGCGTCTCCCGGCTGGTGATCAACCGGGGCTCCCCGCTCTGCTCGAACTGCGCGATCCGCCACGTCAGTTCGGACAACAGCTGCGTACGGCTGCCGAACTCGGCCATGAACTACCCCCGTTGTCGGAATCGCCACCACTCTGGTCTGTCTCCGCCGCTGTGAAAAGATGTGTCCCTCGGTGTTTCTGTCGTATGGGGGGCGCATGGGAGCAGGTGAACTGCGCACGGTGGCGGGCCAGTTGCGCGGTCGGCTGGAGGATGTGGCGGAGGCCCGTCTGGAGGCCGGCGACTGGGAGCTCCTGCAGGATGTGGTGCGGCGCGCCATGGTGGCGTTGCGGGAAGGCGATGCACGGACGCTGCGCCGGGCGAGCGCCGAGGTGGCACGGCTCCTCGGTTCGCGTATGCGCCGTGCGGAGTCGGAGCCCCCCGACTGGCTGGAGGTGCCTCCGGCGGTCCGCGAGGGAACGAACGAACTGCTGGACCGGCTGGTAGACCTCGCACAACACGAACCGGATCAGGGACAAGAGCGGGACCAGGAACAGCAGCGAGAACCGGAAGGCGACCAGGCCGGGACACCGGAACCCCCGGAGGTACCCCCTGCCCACTGACCCGGGCCTGGAGCGGGCCGCCTTGCTGGTGCATCTCTTCGTCCGCGCCGACCGCTTCCGTACGGGGGGTCCCGCCGCGGACCATCTGCGCCGCATGTGGCGTGGCTGCGCCGAGCTGGGCATGCGCGAGCCGATGCCGGTCCCGGACGCCCCGCCCCTGGAGCTCCCTGACGAACTCCCCGCGCCCGGCGACGGAGACACCGGAGACGCGGTGGTCGCCGCCCGCACCGTACCGGCGAACTCACCCGCCCTGGCTCAAGCCATGATCCACCGGCTGCACGACACCCTCGTCCTGACCGCGGCCCTCGAAGCCCATGGCGACGACAACTGGGCCGATCTGTCCCGGCGTTGGGACTCCGTCATCGGGGCACCGCCGCCCTCCGAAGTCCTGGGAGAGGTACGCCTCTTCCGGGCCCTGCTCCCCGGCACGGACACCACGCCCGTCCGCAACGCGGCACGTGCGGTGGGTGACCCGGTGCGCTGGGGAAGGCCGATGACCGTGGTCGGTGACACCTTCCGGGTGTGGGATGCCACGCCGTGCCGCGACGCACCGGTCCGGAGTGTGATCGCGGTAGCGGTGCACGACAGCCCTGACGCGGCGGACCGGGCCGAGGAGATGCTCGATTTCTGGTGCTGGGCACGGGGCCCGCTGGAACCCGCCCCGTTCACCCGTGTCCTGCTGCACGCCGCGAAGCTACGGCATCAGATGGGAGTGCTGGCGAGGGAGCGGGCGGCGCTGGGCGTGGCACGGGCGGACGTGGAGGCGAGCATCAGGAGACTGACCGCGCTGCACAGCCGGATCACCGGAAACCCGGGCGCGCGCTCGGACGCCCGACGACTCCAGGCACTGGTGGCCGCGGAGACGGAACACAGCAGACTGCAGACGCAGACGCTGCAGAGCAACGGCCTCATCGCGACACTCGGAAACGTCCGACGGATGCGCCGCAGCGTCGATGTCATCGCTTCCAACCTCGCCCTGTCGGCAGCACACCCACTGCCCCGGGACACACCGGGTGGCCTCTTCGACGAGTACCGGACGACCGCCGACTGGCTGCGCCGCGAGCTGGACGACGAGGCGCTTCAGTTGGAGAACGTACGGCAGCGCGCCGACGAGGTCGCGCGGGTGACCGGCACCGTCACCCAACAACTCCTCCAGCGCCATCAGCAGCAACTGACCGTCATCCAGAGCTCGTCCCTCGGCGGACTGATCATGGCCCTCGCTGCCGTCCAGGGCCTCGGCTACCGCGTGCCGTTGCCCGGCCCGCTGCAGGCGCCGGTGATCGCACTGCTGGCCACGCTGGCCCTGTTCCTCCCGGGCGCCGTACTGCGCTGGTCGCGCGGCACCAGCCGCGACGCCCCGCTGCCCGCCTTCGACCTGACGGGCGCCGCTCTGGTGGGCGCCGCCGGCGGCTGGCTCATCACCACTGCGAGCTGGCTCGCCGCCACGGGACGCAGCCCTTGGCCCGGCTGGTCGCTGCTGGCCGCTGGGGCGCTTGCTGCTCTGTCCCTGTTGGCCGGGCGCAGCATGATGCGTCGGCATCGGCGCGGCGCGGGCCGGCGTTAGGGCGGGTGAGGGCGGGTCACCCGTCACCAACGTCGGGACGAGCCCCTTTCGCAGGTTCCGGCCGGCGTGTTGATGTGCCGCGTCGATCGCCCGGTCCGCGTACGTCAGCCGGTCAGACCCTGGATGCGGAACTGCATCACGTGGTACGACCAGGAGTCCGGCACCTGGTGGTCCGGGTTCTCCCACTGGCTGACCGTGATGTGCAGGTCGTTGAGGGTGGAGCCGGGGATGACGTAGCCGCCGTACGCCTGCGCGACACGCCCGGCCTTCGGGTCGTTCTCCGGCCAGGTGACGCCCTTGACCAGGGTGTAACCGGGTCCCGGGTCGCCGTCCGGCACGTCCAGGATGTGCGCGACGATCCGTCCACCGACCCCGTCGAGCCCGGTGAACAGCCACTTCCCGTCGATCGGCCGCAAGCACAGCTCGCGGTACTGGCCGGTGAGGACGAACGCGGCCTCGTCACCCCACCTGCCCCAGCCCGTCCTGGTCCACGGCTCGTACGCCGTCGGGTTGGTGATCTGGTCCTCCGGCACCCGGTGCATGATGATCGACTCGCGGCCGTCGAACCTGGTCGACCAGCAGTACACGTAGCCGTTGTTGCCCTGCCCCCATGTCACCATCTGGAAGTGCGGGCTCAGGCCCGGGTCGCCGGGCCTGCCCCAGCGGCAGCCGGTGTGCTCCCAGGTGGCACCGGAGTCGGTGGACTTCCAGATCTCCGTCCACACCACGGTGGGGTAGGGCTTCTGGACGGCCACGTGCAGGTACATCGTGTCGCCGATGGTGATCACATCACCCGGCAGCACCGTGTCGAACTCCGGGTTGCCGTGGTCGTACTGCCACAGCTGCTGCGCCCGGTCGCCGCCGACGGCGCCGGACCACTCGATGCCCTGAGCCAGGTCGGTGGTCTCCGAATACAGCGCGACCGGTGCCCGCCAGTCATTGCCGAAGGGCTGGTCCTCCCAGGTGTCGCCGAAGACGAACAGCAGTCGTCCGTCCGGCGCCCTGGCGGGAACGCCGAGGTCGGTGGCCGCCATGCCGAAGCGATCGGTGATCCCGGGCCCCGTCAGGTCCTTGACCAGGCTGACGTTCAGCGCTTTGGTCTTCTTCCGCGCCGAGCCGCCACCCGGCCCGGCCAC
Organism: Streptomyces sp. NPDC050636; assembly: GCF_040654775.1. Lineage (NCBI taxonomy): Bacteria > Bacillati > Actinomycetota > Actinomycetes > Kitasatosporales > Streptomycetaceae > Streptomyces > Streptomyces sp. NPDC050636. The sequence continues at coordinate 22,784 of NZ_JBFAIP010000062.1, read as the reverse complement.
CGCCTGCATCGCACCGACGCCACCCAGCAGTGCGCCCCCGCCGATCGCCGCCCCCGCGGCAGTCCGCAGGAACCTCGCCCGGCTCATCGAGCGGCCCTGCCCGGCGTCTGCTAATGCGTCGTCCTTGCGGTGTCCCATGTGATTCCCCCTGTCGTGAATGGACATGCGCGGCCACCCTGTCAATCGGCCACCGCACCGTCAATGCCAAGTCCCGCCCGTCATAAGTGAATTGATGGTGATGCGCTCGACGGCCATGCTCATGGGCCGGTTCCCTTGCGGCACCGCGTACGCCGTCATCCGCCCCGGACAGCGCAACCGGACGCTGGGGCCCGACCGTCTGTGAAGGCCGGCGGGTGCTGAACCGGCTCTGGGTCGACTTCCTCAACTCCCGCTGGCGTGGCACTGTTTGACCCGTGTCACGGCCGGGGGACCAGGGGGAGGGTGACACGGCATGGCCGGTATGGGAATGAAGCCGCTCGGCGGCGACGACCCGCGGCGGCTCGGTGGCTACCGCCTGCTGAGGCGGCTCGCCTCGGGCGGCATGGGGCGGATCTATCTGGCGCGGTCCACGGTGGACGGCTCGCTCGTCGCGGTGAAGACTCTGTTGGCCGAGGGCGTCGTCAGCGACACCGACCGGCGGCGGTTCGCCCGCGAGGTGACGCTGGCCCGGCGGATCGACAGCGCCTACACGGCCCGGGTGCGCGACGCCGATCCGGACGCCGAGCGGCCCTGGATGGCCATCGAGTACATCCCGGCGCCCGCACTCTCGGAGCTGGTCCGCAGCGCGGGACGGCTGCCCGGGCCGGCAGTGCGCTGGATCGCGGCGGGCACCGCGCAGGCCCTGGTGACCCTGCACGACGCGGACATCGTTCACCGGGACGTCAAACCCCAGAACATCCTGCTGCCCCTGGCCGGGCCCCGCCTCATCGACTTCGGCATCTCGCACGCCAACGACATCACGCGTACGTCGCTGACGCTGGGCACCATCGCCTTCACCTCGCCGGAGCAGGCGCAAGCGGAGCCGTCCACCGCGGCGTCCGATGTGTACTCGCTGGGCGCGACGCTCTTCCACATAGCCGTCGGCCGCCCGCCCTACCCCGACACCGACGACACCATCCGGCTGCTGACTCTCGTACAGCGCGGCGAACTGGACCTGACGGGGTTGCCCGAGGAACTGGCCCCGCTGATCCGCCCGTGTCTGGCCGCCGATCCGGACGACCGGCCCGCAGCCGCCGATGTGTTGCGGCACAGCCTGGAGGAACTCGACCGGGCGCCGACGTCGCGGCGCGGCGGGCACTGGCTGCCGCCGCGGTGGACCGCACTGATCGAGGAGTACGAGGCTCAGGGACGGGCGCTGAGCGAGGACGGGGGTGCGGAGGCTCCCACGAGCGATGCGCGGACGCGCCGGGTGCCGCCGCCAAGGCTCACCCGCGCCTACACCGAGGAGCGGGCCGCACGCCAGAAGCAGGCGCAGCAGGCCCGCGCAGAGCGGGAGCATGCGGCACGCGAGTCCCGGGAGCGCAGGGCGGAGGAGAACCGTAAGCGGGCGGCGGCCAAGGCGCGGGCGGCCGCACAGAACAAGGAGAAGCAGCGGCGCGAACGCGAAGAGCGGGAGCGGAGCAAGCGCTCCGAACAGGCACGGCGGCAGCAGGCGGCGCGGGCCTCGGCGCAGACCGGCGCGACCTCCTCGTCCCGGCCGCCGGCCGCCGCCCGGACCGCCGACTCCTCGTCCGGCGGCTGCTTCTGGGCGGTGATCGCGGCGATCGCGTTCGTGGTCTTCATCTGGCATCCCTGGGACGGCGACGACACAGCCGGCTCGACGAGCGGGTCGTCCGGCAGCTCGTCGAGCGGGACGTACACGAGCGGCGGGACCGGTTCCCCGTCTACGGCCGGTGCGTACACGAGCGGCGGAACCGGCTCCACCTCCACGAGCGGTACGAACACCGGCGACGGATCCGATTCCACACCCACGGCATCCGCGGCACCCACGACACCCGCGGCACCCACGACCGCCGCGTCCCGCACCCCCAGCCCGGTCGATGAGGCCTTCGCCTCCGTACGGAGCGGTGACTGCCTCGACGCGTACCAGGACGGCTACGGCAGATGGAGCCGATCGGCACCGCTGCGGGTCGGCTGCGGTGCGGCCAACGCGTATCTGCGGGTGCTCAGCGTCACCGAGTCCGGGAGCTGCCCGTCCCACGGGGGGCGGGGCGGCTGGAGCCATACCGGCGAGGATTACTCGTCCACCAATCTGTGCGTGGAACGGCAGTTCCGCAAGGGCCAGTGCTTCCTGGCCAAGGCCGGGGGCGGTCACCCCCGCAGCGCGAACCTGCTGACCCTGTGGAACTGCAGCGCGAGCAAGGTGCCGCGCGAGTTCGACTACATCATGCAGGTCACGGCCGTCATGCGGGCTTCGGCGGGCACGGACGCCTGCCCGAGCGAGCCCGGCCGCTACCGCTACGCGTGGGACGTCTACGGCGGTGAGGCCATGATCTGCGCCAAGGTCGCCTGACGCCTCGACATGCACGTCGGACATGCACGTCGGACATGCCAGCCCGCGGCAAAGGTCAGTGGCTGAGGAACTGCTCGATGGCGGCGGCAAGCGCCTGGGGGGTTTCCTGCGGCGCGTAGTGGCCCGCGTCCGGGAGTACTGTGAGCTCGGCGTGTGGATACCACTTCAGCCAGGTGGCCTGCATGGCTTCGGATCCCAGCGCCGGATCGTTCGCACCGACGACGAGGGCTACCGGCGCCGGGTTGTCCTTCACCCGCTCGTGGAAGTCGGTGCGCGCCCAGGAGTCCAGGTAAGCGCGGAAGGCCGTCGCCGAGGAACGTCCCACCGAGCGGCTCACCATGGCATCCAGCCAGGCGTCGCCGTGGCGTCCGCCGGTGGTGTTGTCGATGATGGCTCTACGGTTGCCGGGATTGTTCGCGGCCTCGGCGAACAGCTCCCAGGTTTCGCCCTCAAGGGGGAAGCCGGAGGCGGGCACCGGCGAGACCCCGATGATTGTGCGGATCCGCGACGGGGCGTCCAGCAGCATCAGTTGGGCGGCCTTCGCGCCCATGGAGTGACCGAGGACTGAGAAGGTGTCCCAGCCCAGGTGGTCGGCGACGGCGAGGGCGTCCTCGGCGACCTCTTCCATCGTGAATGCGCCGTCGGTCTGCTTCGCTTCGCCGTAGCCGCGGCAGTCCAGGAAGGCATAGTGATACGCGTTCCCGTCCAGGTGTTCGCGCATCGGGTCGAAGCTTGACCGGTCGCCGAACCAGTTGTGGAGCACGAGGACCCGCTCTGAGCCGATGCCCTGCACCTCATAGGGAAGAACCTGTCCTGCCACAATGCCCCCTGGTCGCGAGGTAGTCGCCCGGTACGGAATGCGGTACGGATGCCGGAGGGCATCCCGCCGAGTGTCGCGACCGCAGGCGGAGCAGGTCAATGGGCCACGCACGCGGACCGGTGCGGGTGAGCCGTTCAGGCGCATACGGCGAGCGAGTTCCTCGCCTGGTGCGGCACGGGCTAGTTCGCGTGGGTCATGTCACCCCCGACGCACGAGGAGTTCCGTGTTGCGGTCCGCCGCCGTGCCTGCCATGGCTTCGTGGAGGCCGCCGTTCATGCTGGTGGTGAGGTTGGGGGCGTTGTAGGACAGCTCGCGGTAGAGGGACGCGAGACCGACGGCCGACAGGTCGTCGAAGTCCGTACGGTGCGGTGCGGCGGACTCGACGAGCGTGGTGAACAAGGACAGCGTCCCGTCGTGGTTGTCGGCCAGTTCGATGAGCCGCGCGTGCTGCGGATAGTCCACGTGCGAGGCGGTGTTGATCTCCCAGAAGGAGCGGGCGGCCGTCGGGTGAGGGTGCGGTGTGATGCGGTTGATGTGGCTGTGGCCGTTGATCCATGCCGCCACGTTCGGGAACCGGCCGAGCAGGGCGATGACCTCTGCTCCGTCATGCCGTTGCTCTTCAGTACGTGCTGCGTCGGGGCGTCGGGTCATGCTGGGGCTGTGGTGGTGGCTGAACACCAGGATGTGCGCGTCGTCGGCGCCGGTGTTGCGGACCAGCCGGCCGTCGGTGTCGTAATAGCGGGAGCTGTGAGCGGCCAGTGTCCTCTCCAACCAACGGAGTTGTCCGGCGCCCAGTGATCCTTCGTAGTGGCCGCTGCGGTAAGTGGTGTCGATGCTGATGCCGATGACGTCTTCCGCGACGGTGAAAGAGTAGTACGTCTGGTCGCTGTCCAGGTGGTTGTCGGTGTATCCGTGCCCGACCGGCCCCGATCCGGCGTGGGCGGGGTCCAGATGTGCGGCCAGGTATTCGTGCGGGGTGAACATGCGGCGCCGCTCGTCGGCGGTCACGGGCCGTGCCCTGCCGGCGTTGCGGCGCAGGATGTCCTTGAGCACGGTGCTTTTGGGATCGTCGCCGGACTTCAGTACGCGGGCGAAGGCGGCCACGTCGGCGTCCGGTACGGAGAGGAGTTTGCGGTCCCCGGTGATGTAGTCCGCCAGCGCGGGGTCCTGCGGTGCCAGGAACCCGCCCGGCAGGTCGTCGTGGTTGCCGGGGGTCGAGTACCAGGGGATACGCAGGCCGGGGCTGACCACCGGGCGTATCGCGGCTTCGAGGTAGCCGGGTATGTGCGGCAGGCCGCGCCTTGTGTCCTGGTCGCGCAGTCTGTCGTCCGGATGCCAGTACAGAGGGAGCCCCGAGTTCTGGACGCCTTCGTACGACGCCGGATCACCGGTGTTCGGGGTGATCCGGCCCCCGCTCATCAGCGTCAGAAACCACTCCAGCTCCACCAGGGAGTGGTTGTCGATGTTGTCTCCCGTGGACATGACGAAGGCCGGCGGCCGCCCGGTGTGGGGCCCGGCGGTGAGCGCGTTGACCTGCTCCACCAGCGAAACCGCGCCGGGCACCGACAGAGCCTCCTGCGCCCGCCACGACCCGAGTGACCCGGCCCGCAGGAATTCCGTACGCAACGGGCTCTGGACGTCGGTCACATGGAGGTCGGTGAACTGCACGAAGCACGCCAGCGGGGTGCTCCGGTCGCGACGCCCGGCACCGGCAGGGGTGAGCTCGGTCCGGACGACCAGTGGCCAGCCGGGGCCGGAGGAGATGTGCCGGTAGCCGCCGCTGCCGGTGAGGTGTGCCGCGGTCTCCAGGGTGGTGAGCCCGTACGGTGCTGCCCGCCGCACACCGGGGTGTGCCGGTGACGGGCGGGGGGCGGCGGCGTGCGCGCTCCCGGGGCCCGGGGCCGCACCACTGCGGCGCTGGCCCGGCAGTGCCCACGCGGTACCTGTTGCGGCGAGGGCGGCGCCGGAGGTGAGGAGGAATCGACGACGGTTGGTGGTGGTTTCTGTACCGGCCATGAGGCCCTCCGTGCCGGGCCGGCGGTGCGGCCACAGCGGTGTCACCAAGCGGTATGTCTCACTCCGAGAGGTTGCGGGGCGAGCCTGGCCAGGAGTTGAACGGTGCCGGAACGCGGAACACCCATCGCCCGTCGGCAGGCCCCGGGCTCGGCACGCGCCTGGACGGCCGGGGTCGCCTCCGGCGGATGGGCGGGCCGACTTGGTCCCGTCGAGATGCCCGTGGTCCGTCGACCGCGGCATCCGAGGAGACGGATGACTATGTGCTCCAGATCACCACTGCGGGATCGAGTGGGCGCGATGATTTTGGAGCGGCGCGACAGTCTTTGTTGCCGTACACCCGGAGCGAGGAAGAGGAGCGATTCCCATGCGCATCGTCATCACTGAGTTCATGAGCCTGGACGGCGTCGTGCAGGCGCCAGGCGGACCCGACGAGGACACCGACGGTGGCTTTGCCCACGGCGGCTGGTCGCACCCGTTCTTCGATCCGGAGGTGATGGGCGGTGCCTTCGACGACGCACTGAACAAGGCCGAGGCGCTGCTGTTCGGGCGCCGCACGTGGCAGACGATGGCCGCGGCGTGGCCCGAGCGGGCCGGTGACCCGTTTGCCGACCGGATGAACGCCATCCCGAAGTACGTCGTGTCCACGACACTGGGCGACGACGAGCTGACCTGGGACAACACCGCGCGCATCCCCGGCGGCGAGGCCGTCGCCCGCATCCGGGAACTGCATGGGCGAGACGGCGGCGACCTGTCGGTCATGGGGAGTCCCACGCTCGTGCGCACCCTCCTGCGTGAGGGCCTGTTCGACGAGCTCCGGCTCATGATCGAGCCGGTGATCCTCGGCGGTGGCAAGACCATCTTCCCGGGCGACGGTGTGCTGCACACGCTTGAACTGGTCTCGACTGTCACCAGCGGCACCGGCGTGCATGTGTGCACCTACCGGCCGGTCGCCGAGGGGTAGGCGGGGGCCGGCGGGGGAGGGGGACGGCACGCCGAACCGCCCGACCGTGGTCCGGCGCCCCAGGGGACGCCGGACCAGGGCCATCCGGTCGGTGGGGCGCTACTCCGCCTCGGCCAGCTTGGCGAACACCACCACGTTGTCCCGGTAGTAGTGCTGCGACGTGTCGTACTGACCACCGCAGGTGATCAGGCGCAGTCCCGGGTGGTCGATGTTCTTGTAGACCTCGATGGTGGGGAACTTGTTCTTCGGGTACTGAGCGATGCGGCTGACGGTGAACTTCGAGGACTTCCCGTCCGTCCGTGCGACCTCGATCGCGTCACCGGCCTTCAAAGAGGACAGCCGGTGGAACACCGACGGCTTGCCGTTCCAGGAGACATGCCCCGCGATGACGGCCGGGCCCTTTTCGCCGGGAGCCGGGCCGGGTGTGTACCAGCCCGCCTTGTCGGGGTCAGCGGGCGTTTCCATCGTGCCGTCCTTCTTCCGCCCCAAGGTCTCAAGGGTGGACGAGATGTTGAGCGACGGGACGGAGATCCGCTGCGGAGCCGACTTCCCCGCTGCACCCCCCGTTTCCTGCTCACCGCCTTGACCACTCTCGGCTCCCGTTCCCGTTCCCGTTCCCGGGGCGGCCTGGCCGCCCTGCGCGGGCTGCTGTTGGACAGGAGGTGACTGCGAGACGGGAGTCTGGCCTCCGCATCCGCCGAGCAGCACCATCGCTGCGGCAGCGGCACAGCACACGGCATCGCGCTTGCCCCAGCCCCTCACGCGGCGCTCCGTCCGGTCGGCTCCGCGCAGGCGGTTGAGTGCCTCCTGCGACCCAGGGCCAGCGCTCCGGCGGCCGCTACGAGGGCAAGCCCGCCGGTGCCCACCAGCGCCCACGTGCCCTGGTTGCCTTCGTCCGTTCCGCCACCCGTCTCCACGCCCCCCACCGGAATGGATCCGACCGCCGCGCCTTCGACGATTCCGCAGTCCGCGGGCGCGGTGGCCTCCTGGGGCAGTTTGGGATCGAGCTCGCTCTTGCCCACGCCGAAGTCGTACTTCTTGTTGCCGTTCGGGTCGATGCCGTGCTGCACGATGTGGAGGTCCTTGATGTGATCGACCACGTCTTGGGACACCGGGATGGTGCGCTCGTAGGAGAGTTTCCCCTGGGCGTCCGCCTTGGGCATGCGGTCGACGGCGAGCCCGCTGTCCGGGCTGGTGTCGCCGTCGGTGGTGAGCGAGATGTTGATGTCGCCGTAATGCACCGTGGCTTCGGTGTTGTTGATGATCCCGTCGCCGTCCGTGTCGGCGCTTGCGTCCGGGCACTGGAAGTCATGGCCGTCGGTGGAGCCGTGGAGGTGCTGTGCATGCGGCTGGCCCGGCACAAGCCCCTCCGACTCGATCTTCACGGTCAGCCGGGTGCCGTTGAGACTGAGCATCGCCGTGCCCTTGCCCTGCGAGTCGTTCAGCTGGTTCAGGTTGATCTGGAACGCGTTCTCCCCGGCGGCGGTAGCCGGAGCGGTGGTGACACCTGAGAGGGCCAGGGCGACAGGCAGAGCAAGGAGGGCGGTGAGGCGAGCGGTGCGCTGGGTTGTCACGGTCGTTCGTTCCCTTCCAGCGGTGTCCCGTCTGGGATCGCCGTGGTCTCGTCCGGAAGGCCCGTACAACGGTGTTTCACACGGCTGGGTGACCGCCTGTTGTTGCCCGGGCGCAAGTAGCCCGTAGTACGAGGTGCGCTGAGGCGGTGTTCAGCGCACCGATGGATGTGGCGCCTTGTCTAAAATCGCTGGATTCTCTTGACAGGTGTGTCTCTCGTATGCGGCAAGCAGGGTCTGTTCTCCGGGGCCCGCGGGGGCCGCCCCATCGCCGCTGCACCGCGGCCACCGCCGGGACATCGCGCAGGCCCAGGCACTCCAACCGTCAGTGAGTCGCGGCGGCGGAGTGCGTTGTGGCGGCGGGCGGGGGTGCCTGAGGGGTATGCGGGATGTCGCGTGGGCCTGCGCCCAGCGCGTCCACGCACAGCTGGATGAACCACCGAACACCTGGCACCATCACCAGCCACCCCAGCACTGCCCACCCCAGATGCAAATGCCCGAGCATCCGGCCGAGTGCCGCGATGCCCTGGGCCCGTACGGCGCCGTCGTCCGTCTCGTACGTCATCCGGCGCAGCGGGCGCGGGTGGTGCTCGGCCGGTACGAGCTCCAGGGCGACCGGGCGACGGTGTGCCACCCAGCGGCCGAACTGGCTGCACGGGCCACAGCTTTGTGAGACGTAGAGCCGGGCGGTCGGTGTGCCGCTCCATGGCCGGAGGCGCGGCAGCCACGCGCGCACGCCCGCGCGGTAGGCGGTCCACCGCTCGCCGTGGGCGTCACGCAGTCCGGCGCCCTCGTGCCAGTCGGCGAGCCCGGCGCCGTAGGCGAAGGCCATGGCCGCGGCGGCGAGCAGCCGCCAGTCGAGGGCGATCAGGCCGAGCAGCGCGTAGCTGAGGGCGACGGACAGCTGCATCGGGTTGCGGACATATGCGTACGGGCCGCTGGTGACGAGCCGTCGCGGCGGGTCGTACGGCAGGGGCGTGCCGCCGCCACGCTCGGCGAACTCCCGTACGGCGATGACGCCCAGGAGGACCGGGACGGCGAGGAACTGGACCGTGACGGCGATGCCGGCCGCTCCGCCGGGAATGTGGGGGCGGACCAGAGCGATCGGGAGCGCGAGTATCAGCACGGCGCTGAGCAGCATCTGCGCGCCGGCGCGCAGGGCGAGGTGCGTGGCCCGCTGGGTCCAGCGGGCGAGCAGCAAGGCGGGCACCAGAGCCGCGGTCACCGCCACCGCCTCGCCCACGAGCCAGCCGCCGCCGAGCCGTACGACGGGCTCGGCGTACGGCATCGCGGCGAGATCGAGCCAGGCGAGTCCCGCGACCAGCAGCGGAAGCGGAATCCGCGCCCCGTCTGCGACAACGGGCAGCGCGCCCCACAGCACAGACCAGCCGATCAGCAGGTCGACGGGGAGCCCCGCGGCCGTGCCGCCCTCCGCGTGGAAGGTCCACCAGCCGGCCTGTACAGCGAGGAAGTTGAGGGCCGGCAGCCAGACGGCGTTCCAGGCGGTGGCCACGATCGCGGCGGCGATGGTCCGCTTGGCGGGCGGACGTAGCGCGGCCGCGACGGCGGTGGCGATGACCGGCCCGAAGAGGCAGACGGCGCGGACCAGTGCGGGGTCGTTCATCGCGCCGTCGCCCCGAAGGTGTCGGAGAGATAGGCGGCCGCCTGCTCCATGGCGTACCGCTGGATGGGGCCGAAGTACCAGCTCGGGTCGTAGGTGCGCCGGTAGTTCAGGGTCCAGGTGACTTCGGTGCGGCCGGCTGCCGCGGGCTGCCACGTCACCTCGGCGGATCCGAGGTCCAGCCAGCGGGCGAGCGTGGTGTCGCGTTCGACGGCGAAGACGACGCGGCCGGGGGCACGTTCGGTGATGACCAGCCGCATGGAGCGCGGGGTGGGGTGGGCGCCGATGCCGAGGGACTTGCGCGGGGTGAAGGCGATCTCCCGGTGGTCGCCGACGCCCAGGCCGGTGCCCTTGGACGTCTGCGGGCGGGGGAAGGGGATCTGGAGGAAGACGGGCCGCGGCGCGCCGAAGCGGGGCGGTGAGGCGAGGGCGGCCTCGTACCGCGCCGGCGTCAGGTCCACCGTGCGGGTGACGGATACGGCGTCGTCGCGCGGGAGCTCGTACGCTCCTGTGCCTTCCATCGCCAGCACGGCGAGCAGGGGCAGGGCGACGAAGGCGTGAGCGCGTCCCCCGCGCCCCTTGGGGTCCCGGCGCCGCGCGCGGTCGACGGTCAGGCCGATGGCCACCGCGAACAGATAGAACAGCGGGGCGGCGAAGATCAGGCAGATCACCCCCTCGTTGAGCAACGGCCCGGCGAGGGCGAGCCCGATCGTGACGGCGGCGAGTGCGGTGCCGGTGGCGCTCTTGGGCCGGGCGCCGATGGCCACGGCAAGGGCGATGAAGGCGGGCAGGCCGACGTAGAAGAGAGCGGTCTGCTCCAGGTGCCCGGCATGCAGGACCTTGTAGAGCAGCATCGCGGAGAACAGGACGGCCAGCACTCCGATCAACCGCCACCGCGCCCGCGAAACCCCTGGCTGTCCGCTGTCCTCGGCCATTGTCTCCACCCCTGTTCGCGCCGGTCTCCGCACCGCGCGGTCTGTGCACCGCGCGGTCTCTTCACCAAGTGATTTAACCACTCGATTAAACCGTATGATGAGGTCATGGCGAGAGGATGGTCAAGTCAATGACGGTGGACACCAAGGACCGGCTGGTCGATGCGGCGACGACGGTTCTGAAGACCCAGGGGTACAGCGGGGTCAGCGCCCGTACGATCGCCAAAGAAGCCGGGGTCAATTCAGCGCTGGTCTTCTACCACTTCGGCGGTGTCGACCAGCTGCTGCTCGCCGCCCTCGACCGCTCCTCCGCCGAGCGGATGGCCCTGCACACCGTCACGGTCGCCGACGTCAAGACACTGGAGGAGCTGGCCGAGGCCGCCACCCGTATCTACCGGGACGACCTCGACGGCGGGCATATCGCGCTCTTCTCCGAGCTCGTCACGGCGGCCGTGGCCAAGCCCGAGCTGCGCGGGCCGGTGTCCCAGCGGGCGGAGCCGTGGCAGGCCTTCATCGAGGAGACCCTTGAGCGGGTGATCGGCGGCACCGCGCTCGCGCGGCTCACCCCGCCGCGCGATCTGGCCAATGCGGCGATCACCTTCTACCTCGGAGTGAACCTCTTCACCGTGCTGGACGAGGACCGGTCGCGTACGGACTCGGTCTTCGCGATGGTCCGCCGTCTGGCGCCGCGCGCCAAGCTGCTGACGATGCGTCTGCCGAGCCGGACCCGGCGCGGGACAGCGACACCCAAGGACAGCTGAGCCCGTCCGGACCGATGTCCTGGAATCCGGTGCGGGGCCGGAAACCGGAGGTGACAGAAGCCCGTCGAAGCGGCGTACCCGACGGGCAGACGAAGCCGGACGAGCGGCCTGGTCGAACGCGGCGGCGTGGCCGAAGGCGGCCGATCAACCGCTGTCCAACCGCCGTTCAACCGCTGTGTCAACAGCGACGCCGCTGGCGGGGTACGGGAGTTGGCTCCGGTGCTGTTGGCGTCGGGCACCGGGTAGCAGCCACGAGAAGCGTGATGAAGATCCCGCCGGCCACCACGAACAGCGTGGTGCTGATCCCCTCTGCGGTCGCGATCCGCAGGCGCTCGCCGGTGAGGTCGTCGAGACCCGCGGTCGCCACCAGGACGAGAATGGCGAGGCCGACCGCGGCACCGGCCCCGGAACCGGTGGAGGCGATCCCCGAGGCGATTCCCTGTTCCCGGTCTGCCACCCCGGTCGCAGCAGCGATGAACATGGTGGTGAACACCACGCCGTCACCGATGCTCAGCGCCACGAGTCCTGGGATCAGTTCCCCGTACGAGCCGTCCGGCGAGATCGCAACGCCTAGCAACACGGCGCCGACCGCCCCGAAAGCAAGAGCAGCCATCAGCGTGCCTCTGAGCCCGAACCTCGTCACGAGCTGGCCGGCCGTCGTTGAGCCCGCCACCACGACCGCTGTGGGGATCAGGAACCCGGCACCTGTTTGCAGGGCGTCGTAGCCGAGGACCTGCTGGAAGTAGATCGACAGGAAGTAGAGCACAGAGCCGAAGGTCGCCATGAACATGAACGCGATGACGACGCCGGTAACGAGGTTTCGGTTCGACAGCAGCCGAGGGGGCATGAGCGGGTCGACGCTGCGCCGCTCGATGACGGCGAAAGCCCCGATCAGGAGCAGGCCGACCACCGCGCTGATCAGAATGCCCGGTGAAAGCCAGCCCGTCCCGGGTCCTTGAACCAAAGCGAAGACGATCAAGGTGACGCCCAGAGTGACGCTCAGTGCGCCAGGCAGATCGAACGTGCGGCCCTTCTCGCGTTCACCGTCGGGCGGGATCACCACGAACGCAAGCAGCAGCGCCGGACCCGCCAAGGCGACATTGACCAGGAAAACCGCTTCCCAGCCGAAAGCCTGGGTCAGCAGCCCGCCGAGCAACACGCCGATCACGAGTCCGGCCGCGCCCGCACCGCCCCAGATACCCAAAGCGCGGTTGCGCGCCCGACCTTCCGAAAACGTGGTGTTGATGAGCGCCAGAGTGGTGGGGAAGACCAAGGCTCCGCCAAGTCCTTGGATCGCGCGTGCCGCCAGCAGCATTCCCGGCCCGGTAGCGAGCCCACCCGCAAGTGCCGCTCCGGCATAGAGAGCAAGCCCGGTCGCCAGGATCCGGCGCCGACCGAGCAGGTCCGCGGCGCGACCGCCGAACAGCAGGAAGCCGGCCGAGGCCACCGCGTAAGCGCTGATCACCGACTGAAGGGTTTGCGCGGAGTAACCCAGATCACGCGCGATGTCAGGCAGCGCCACCACGACGATGTACTGGTCCAGCGAGACGATCAGCATCGCGAACGACAGCAGCACCAGTGTCGCGGTCTCACGATTCCAGCCGAGACTTCCGGGCGCTGATGAGGCATCCGTAGGTCGCAAGGCAGCACTCCTGGTTGACCTGGCACATTCGCTTCTACGTCGGCTTCGGATGTCCGGCCGACCGGGAGACCCGACACGGCTGGGGGAAACACCCCCAACGCGGAGCACTGGCAAGACCTTAAAGACCGTGGTCACCAGCCGCCTCAACGACACCCCGGTTGAACCAAACGGGCCGCGCACACCCGTCGGGGGCGACGCAGCACCGATGATTCATCGCCGCTCGTCCGACGCCGCCGAATCCAGCCATCGCTCGGTGAGTGTGCGGATCACCGACCCGTGGTCGGAGAGCGCCGCCTGTGTCGTCATCGCGTCGTCCCCTGCGCTGCCAACGGCCATCCCCTCACAGAACCGTTCTCCAGCGCGGATACGGCCTCGCGTCGACGGGGACGGCCTCGCGTCGACCGGGATTGTCAGACCCCCCTGCCAACATGGCTATCAAGTAACCCCGTTGAACCGAGGCGCCGCACATGAATGTCCAGGAACAGACAGCGCTCAAGATGGCCTTCCAGCTGTCCGATCCGTCCCTCACAGGTCCGCTGCTCACTCGACTCCGGGCCGAGGTCCGCTCGTTGCTGAGCGAGGCGAAGGAGCTGCCGGCGCAGCTGGTGGAGGCCGTTGTCGCATCCGGCGACCGGGAGCTGTGCGCCGCGCTGGCGGGCAACTCCCATCCGGAAGTGTGCGATACGGCGATTCTGGTGCGGCTTGCCGAGCTCGGCACCCCCGAGCTCGGACGTGACGTGTACCGGAGCGGGCACCTGCGGGCAGAGCCCGGTGTCCAGGCCGCTGTCCTCGCCGCCGCCGACCCCGCCGACCCCGGCTGGTACGCGCCGGGCGGGCTCGTCGAGATGCTGCTCGGGGAAAAGGGGACGAGCATGCTCGCGCTTGCCCTGAAGGGCCCGTTCCCGGAAGTCGTCGCGCACGCCGTGCGACTGCTCGTGTCGGATCTGCCGTTGCCGGTGGTGCTGGACGCCTGCGATGTGCTGCTCGCGCACGGCGGTCCCCAGGCGCTCGCGGAACTGGCCGACGCCCTGGAGCGGCCGGCCCATCCTGGTCTCCTGGAGCTGCTGCGTGAGGCCGCCACCGCACCCGACCCGGCCGCGCTGCTCCGCAACCGGCGCGCGCCGGGGGAGTGGACCGACCTGGCGGCGGTGTCCGTACTGCTGCGGATGCGCGGAGACATGGGCCACATGCCGGTCCATGTCCCTCTGGACTGGGAACTGGTGCGGCGCGAGCACGAGCGGAGGCCGTTCCGCTCCGGAGCCCTGCTGGCCCTGAGCAAGTGGCCCGACTGCCCCGAGGACGTGGCCCTGGATGCCTTCCGAAGCAACCCGCAGCGGTCGGCGCAGTACGCCGCGCGGCTGCCCGTGGAGGTACTGCTCGGTGCCGAAGCCCACGATCAGCGCTTCGACGTCGGTGCCTTCATCCGCCGCGGCGTCTCCGGAGGGTGGCTGCCCCTCGAGCGCGTCCTGGCCGAGGTGGCACCCGCCCGCAAGGTCCTGGCCGCTTTGCAGTACGACCACGAGCCGACCCGTAAGGCCGTCGCCGAGCTGATCGCTCCGCTCGGGGACGACCCCACCGCATGGCTGACCCTCTACAAGCGCCTGCGCCGCTTCAAGGGCTCCGCCACCGAACTGATCGCCAAGGCGTGTGCTTCGACCAGGCGCGTCACCGCGTGGCCCGAGCCGTTGGGCCCCGGCGATCCGGGGAAAGAGGAACCCCAGGGAGCCCGCCGGGTCTTTCTGGACCTCTACGGCTGCGCGCCGGAGGAGGAGCAGCTCGCGCTCGTACCGCACCTGGACATGCGGGCCGTCCAGCACCTGTTCGCCGTCGGCAAGCCGTCTCGGCGCGTCTGCGCCGAGATCGTCGCCGTCCGCGGCTCGGAGCTGGCGGCTCACTCATCCCACATCGTCCTGACCAAGGACGTGATCGACGGGCTGCTCGACCGCGATGACCCGGTCATCAACGCGGAGCTGTTCGAGGATCACCGCCTCGATCAGAAGGAGCGGACACGGATTCTGGCGGGCGTCGGCCGGGGCGGCGGAGCGGTCCCCGTGCACGACAGGCTGATCTCGCATCTCAGGGACGTCCACCTCAGCGAGTACCGCGACCGGCTCACGGCAGGTATCACCTCCGGTGACTCCAAGGTGCTCGATGTCGTACTGGACCGGCTCAGGCTGTACACGGAGGCAGGCCGGCTGCGGCTGGTGACCGCGCTGTGGGAGCGGCAGGGTCCGGACGCCGTCCGCGAGCTCCTCACCCAGGCCCGCTTCCACCAAGACAAGCGCTCCTGGCCCGTCCGCACCCAGCGGGCGGTCCTCGACGCCCTGGACGCCCCCGGTGGCCTGAATGACCTGCGCGAGCGGCTCGCCACAGAGGAGGACCCGGTCCGGGTGGTGGCGTTCCTGCGCAACGTCCGCAACCCCGATGAGCCTGCCGCGTACGCCGAACGCATCCGCAGGATGGTCTCCGAGGGCACCAAGTTCCCCTGGGACGAGCTGATACGGGCCCACGCCGAGAATCCTCTCCCGGCGTACCTCCTGCTCGCGCTCGTAGAAGAGAGCGACTGCCCTCGATACCTGCTCAGGGCCTGCCTGTCCGACGCGTTGCTGCGCCTGACCAACTATCAGTGGTGGATCCGTCGTGCCCTCCGCCGGGGACCACTCACTCCCGAGGACCTGCTGCAGTGCGCCCACCCAGCCGCGTCCGTTGCCGCTTACCCGTCCAATCCCTACGTGCGGCTCGACAAGGGTGCCTGGTCCCAAGCCCATGCCGAGGTACGGAAGCTGGCTCGGGAACACCTCGGCTCGAACGTCGAAGCATGGGCCGTCGCCCTGCGCCTGCTGCCGGAGTTCCACGGAACCGTCCCCGAGCTCATCGCCACGGCAGGCGCCGTCGCGGGCTGACACGAAGAGGCACCGGATGAATCCCGTTGAGAAGAGGTACCGCAGATGAATCCTGCTGAACAGAGCGCCTTCACGGCGGTCCAGCTGTAGACCATGCGGCACCGTTCGCGACGATCATCATTGCTTCGGTACCGGTGAACAGCAGCGGCAGCAGCTGCAGCAGCTTGAGTCCGGTCAGGCACGACTTGCCTGCCCCGGAGCGCGCCAGGGTGATGGACTGGCGCGCTCCGGGGCCGCTGTCCACACCCAAGGGACCCAAAACCCGGCGTGTGAGCGCCGCTGCCCCTCAACGAGGGCACCGGCATTCCTCCCCGTTTGTTTCTACGGTTTGTTTCTACGGTGCTGTCGTGGTCTCGGAGTACTTCTTGATGAGTTCGTACGAGCGAATGCGGTCGCGGAGGTCGTAGACGGGTGTGGTCAGCATCAGTTCGTCCGCTCCGGTCTCACCAGCCAGTTGCCTGAGCCGGTGGACGACGGTCTGAGGTGTCCCGACGGCTTGCTGTGCCCGGAAGCCGGCCAGCGCCTGTCGCTCCTTCGCCGTGAAGGGGTGCACGGCCGCGTCTGCGGGCGTGGGGAAGGGCATCTCACTGATTCCTTTGAGAAGCCCGGCTTTGACGACGTCCATCGGCCCGACTCGCCACGCGGCTTCTTCCTCCGTCTCGGCACACACCACCTCCACGCACAACAGCACCCGAGGTTGCTCGCACCAACGGGACGGGGTGAACGCCGCCCGGTAACGATCCAGGGCCGCGAGGGTGTTGTCCGGCCGGATGTGGTGTGCGATGGCGATCGGCAGGCCGAGTTCCGCGGCGAGAGCGGCACCCGCGGTGCTGGAGGCCAGCAGCCATGGCTCCGGCAGCGGGCCGAGTGCGACTTCGTCGACCAGAAAGGACAGGATCGCGGCAACGTCGGCCTGGTACTCCGCATCCGTCGCCGGTCCGGCTCCGCGGCGAAGTGCCCGTGCGGTGGCCTCGTCGAAGGTGCCGGGGCCACGGCCGATGCCCAGGTCGATGCGGTCCCGGTGCAGGGCTGCCAGCGTTCCGAACTGCTCCGCCAGCGTGATGGGTGCGTGGTTGGGGGCCAGTACTCCGCCTGAACCGAGACGGATGACCGAGGTCGAAGCGGCAGCGTGCGCGGTCAAAATGACCGGTGGGAACGCGCCGATCGCGGGCGAGTGGTGATGCTCGGCGTACCAGATCCGGTGGTAGCCCAGCCGCTCCAGTCCCTGTGCGAAAGCCGCGGTGTCGCGCAGGGTGTCCACGGCTCGGGCGCCTGTTTGGACCATCGCGACTTCCAGCGCTGAAAGAGGTATATCGAACATCCCATCAGCATAGAGATCATGGATTCGGTGAGGGGAGCGGTGATCTTCCTTTTCGCACCATTGGGCTAGGGACTGTCTGATGGGTCGCCTGATGGGTCGCCTGATGGTCTAACGGGTGACTCGTTGGGCTCTGTGTGAGGCGGGAGATCTGTCAGATGCGGAGTGGGCACGGCTGGAGCCGCATCTAACGAAGAACGTGGGGCGCGGTGGGAGTTGGAAGAACCACTGTGTGCCGTGCCCACCAGCACGCTGCCGGGGCCTGGCATCGGCCAGCGTCGAGCGAACGATCAATGCCCTCAAAGGCTCTTAGGCCGTGGTCACCCGCTTCGACAAGCGGGCGTACGTCTTCCACGGCATGGTAACCGTTGCCGTCATACGTCTTTGCCTTGAGGCCGCCCGGTCCGGTCCGGCAAGCCCTGGGTTACGGAAACACCGCCGTCGGCGGAGGTGAGTCTGCTGCACCACGATGTCGATGCCGCACGGAAGCGTTCGCCTGGCGTCACACTTCCGGGACGACTTCTCTGCGTGCCTGACCGTACGCCGTGACGAACTGATCGAGCTGACCGATGCGTTGCTGTGCGCGAAGGGCCGGTGACGGCGCCGGTGGACCTGATGGACTTCACCCTGCTGCCTGAACAACAGCGGGGACACGGCATGCTTTTGTACGCGCTCAACCGCGGCGGCATCGACGCCCACCGGCTGTGGCGGACGCTGGAGTCCCTGCCGCAGCCGAAGGCGGCCGACAACCGGCTCGTCCTGGTGGCGGACACGAGCAACTGGCTGAGCCCGGCTGCCCTGTGTAGCCCGCACGTCGTGGTTGCCAAGGGCGTATCGGCTCCATGCCTCTGGTCCGTGCCTCAGGCTTCGCCGGTGAGTCTGGTCGTGGTGACCTGGTGGTAGCCGAGTGCGTCGGCTCAGCGGGGCATGTGCTCCATCAGCAGGTCCACGATGGCAGCGTGACCCGTCCCCTTCTCCCAATACGCCCCACCTGAATCCGGCGAGCCAACGCTGAGCACGATCAGCTCGGTGCCTTCGGGCCGGGTGCTGCGGGAGACCTCGCAAATGTCGTCCGGCCCGGCTTCCGCCTGCTTACGCAGCTCCGTCTCGACGTCCTTGCCGCACCACGCGCGGGCCAGGTCCAGCGCCGTGCGGCCCTGGCCGTCGGTGCGGCGGGCGTCGGCGCCGTGGCGCAACAAGCTCCGCACCACGCCTGCCGATCCGAACTCGGCCGCGGCCATCAGTGGAGTGCGGTCGCGGTTGCCGGCATCGGGATCGGCGTTCGCCTCCAACAGGAGCCGGACAGCCTCTTGGTGACCACCGGTGGCCGCCCACAGCAGAGCGGTCCAGCCGGCGCCGTCGTCCTCCCTGAGATTGGGGTCCGCGCCGTGGGAGAGCAGTTCACGCACCGCCGTGCTGTGGCCCCAGCAGGCCGCAGCACACAGCGGCAGCCCTTGGCTCCCGGGCTCGCCCCGGCTCTCCGCGTCGGGTGAGGCGCCTGCTTCCAGGAGCAGGCGCACGATGTCTGCCGTTCCCGACACCGCGGCCAGGTACACCGGAGTCTCGCCGTCGACACTCGCCGCGGACGGGGAGGCACCTCTGCGCAGGAGTTTCCCCACTCGCTCCGTTCTCTCTTCGTATATGGCGCAGATGAGCCGATCAGTCAGCGCGTTGGCCACACTGGCCCCCTCTTTGTGCGTGCCGTTCGGGTGCTGGACGATGTCCCGCTGCCGACGATGCAAGGCTGTGTGTACCGCTTCAGTCTGACACCGCTCCGGCGCCCGTTCGTCAGCCCGAAGAACACACCTGCATCCGACTCAGGGAGTACGGGGTGGTGCAGCCGGACCCACGCCACGCTTGGGGTAGCCGATGTCCCTGAAACTTGCCTCGGTTCCGTACCTCGGTGAGCGCACCGCAACGGGTTCTGCGGGAGGCTTCCGTTCGTTCATTTGGCCAGCTCTCTTTCCCTGAGAGTCAGGCCGTCGAGCAGCTGGGGAGACCTCGGTCGGCTGGCCATGGATAGCTACGACCGCTGTATGGTCCGCGACCTCCCGTATAAGTCTACGGGCGCCGCCTGCGCCTCCCGCGCCGCCAGCCCCGCAGGCAACGCCCGGGGCTGGCCGTGTAAACGCGCTGCACCCGCTATTGCCACTGTTCCCGCTATTGCCACTGTTCCCGCTGTTCCCGCTGTTCCCGCTGTTCCCGCTGTTCCCGCTGTGCGGGACTCGGGCACCCGGCGTTGTCAGTGGCAGCACGTAGCGTGGTGAACGCGAGCATCACAGCGGGGAGAACGGGGAGGACGACGTATGGGACTGCGCGTCGAAAAGGACGGATACAGCGCGGAGCTGACGGATGATCTGGCGATCGCCTACCACAATCCGCGGGGGCGGAAGCTCAAGCAGTTCCCCGACCGGATCGCCGGAGCGCCGGGCCTCGACGCACTGTTCGACGCGTGCAAGCATCTGAACAGGCAGCGCACGGCATGCGGCGACCAGGCCCGTGAGTGGGCGCTGGCGGGAGCGAGCGTCCCCCGTGCGCTGGCGGAGGCCGATCCCCTGTGGCGGGAGGCGCTGGAGGACGAAGGTGTCAAGCTCACCGAGGAGCTGGGGGAAGGCGGGCTGTTCGCCCGTACCTACTCCGGGTTCGACGGGCACACGCTGACCCAGCTGCTCCCCGAGGAGCTGATCCCGTACCGCGATCTGCGGATGCGCGAGGAGCACTGGGAGCCGGACGGCCTCTTCTCCACGGGCATACCGGACCCGTCCGACGGCGAACTCCCCTTTCCGGAATGGGTCATTGCCGCTCACCCCGGCAGCGAGCAGCTGTCCGTCCGGACGATCCTCGCCCTGGAAGACAAGACACACGGCTGGGAATACCTCCTCTCCAAGAAGGACATCGATGACGTTCTCAAGGAAGTGGAGAAGGCCGATCCCGCGCTGCTGAGCACTCTCCTCGATGAGATGGCCGACTTCGCCCTGCGAAAGAGGGAGGCGGACACGGCCGCCGCCTGGTTCGGGCGCGCCCGTAAGGCCGAGCGCCTGGGAGCGCGCAAGGCCGACAAGGAGTGGTTGTACGGCCGCTACCTCGCCTACGCCGGGGCGGAGGCCCTCTCCACCACGGCTCTGCGGGGCTGGGCACGCGAGCTGGCCGTCAAGGGGGTGGCTACGGAGGCGGATCTCGCCCGCTTCCGTGCGGTGGCGTTGCGCCGCATGGCGACCTCCGGGGAGTCGCTGCTGTACCGCGTCCAGCTGACCTCCGACGTGTATCCGCAGCTCGCCGCCGACGTCCGCAAGATCGCCAGAGCCGCTGGCCTGGACCCGGAGGAGGAACTGGCCGCGCTACTGAAGGGCATCTTCGCCGCCGAGCGGGTGTCGATGGACGACGAGAAGTTCTGGACCGACTGCCTCAAGGGCCGGGCCATGGACCTGCTGGGTGACCACGGCCCCCAGGCGGTCCACCAGGTGCTGAAGCTTCGCCCGGACCAGTTCGACGACGGCCTAGAGGTGTGGCCGCAGCTGCTGACGCGCACCGGCGCGCTGGCCCAGCTCACCGGCGAGGCCCCTGGACTGCCCGATGGCGCGGCCGCCACCTGGCTCACCGGCTGCATAGAGAGCAACAGCGCCCGGCGCGACGGCCTCTGGCCCGCCCTGTACGAGCTGGCCGAGAAGATCGCACCCGGCTGGCTGCCGACGGCGCCCCCGTGCAATTCCGCTACTGCCGACCGGACGGGCGGAATACCGGAGCGACACCGCTCGACCTCATCGACGTGCTGCTGCAGCATGGCGCTCCGGTGGCCGACCCGCCGAAGCTCCTCGGGCCGTCCCCTCTGTACACCCTCCGTCTCGACCGTCGGCCGAAACTGGAGCATCTGCGGTCCGACGAGCGATTCGCCCGCGAGCTCCGCGCCCTGCTGCGCGCCAACCTGGACATGCGCTGCAAGGACTTCGCAGGGCCCGACCGCTGGTACCAGCCGCACGGGACCAACGGCTGGCAGAAGATCCCGCAGCTGTTCGACAACCCGATCGGGCACGAGGAACTGCGTGCCTGGTGCGACCGCGAGCGCGCGAAGCTGCGTGCGGGCGTGGACCTGAACGAGCTGGTCCGGCTGATCGGCCGCTTCGTGCATGTGGGCGTGGCGGTGGACGTGCTGCTCAAGGACGCCGAGGCGGCGCGGGAGTTCGCTGCCGTGGACGTCATGGCGCTGCTGATGGCCGAGATGCCTGAGGGCGTCTCGCGCGTGGAGGCGTCGGAGCGGCTGGAGAAGCTCCAGCCCGACCACCACTCGGCGGACGGTGACGTGACAACCCATCGCATCCGCAAAGCGCTGCGGAAGTTGGACGAGCCGACGGTCAGTCGGGGCACCCACGCCGTGGCCATGGCCGCCAACTGCCGGGTGGGCCTGGAGCGGCTGGTCCGCCGCTTCACCCCCGCCGAGGACGCGGAGTCGGGGGAGGCCGCGCCGCAGCAGGACGGCGCCCCCGAGGTGCGGGTGAGCCGCGCCGCCGAGTGTCGGCTGCAGGAGCTGGGCCGTCCGCTCCCGGTACCCACCGGCCTCCTCCCGCGCCTCACCCAGGAGACGCGCGCGCCCAAGGGGGATGCTGCCTCGGCCCGGCCGCGGTACCGGAGCGAGAAGGACTGGTGGCCGTCCCTGCAACCGGCCGCACTCGCCGGCCGCGTCGCCGCCGGAGCAGACTGTCTGGCCGCCGACCCCTCGGGCCTGGCGGGCGAGCCCCACCTGCTGGCCCTGCCGAGGATTGCCGCCTGGCTCGCCTACCGCACCCCGGCGGGCGACCCGCTGCGACCCGCCATCGGCACGGCGATATCCCGGCTGCGTACGGAACTGACCACGGCCCCCGGCCCGCTCATCGTCGTCTCCCTCCAGGACAACTACCTGATGAGCGAGCCCCCTTCGACCAGGACACTCACCGCTCACCCGGCAGTCACGAGGGTGGCCGACAAGACCCACTCCATGAGCCATCTGCGAGTGGACCCCGCCGCCCTCAAGGGTCCCGACGATCCGCTGCTGGAGTCCCTCGACGATTACCTCGACTCCCCGTCCCTCTACCAGTGGCTGCCCAGCCCCTCCGGCCTGCCCGCCATAGCGGACCTGCGCCTGTTGCTGAGCGACGACTTCGCCGCCCTCGGCGAACATCTCCTCACCGACGGCGACCGGTCGCCCGGCTGGGAGCAGCACCCTGCGCACTCGGTGCCACATCTGGTCGACGAATGCGCCAAGATCTACGGCCTGGGCGAGGACGCGGCCGCCCTCTACCTGATGCTGCTCGCCCTCCCCGACCCGACGGACCGCAACGTCAAGGAATGGACCGGCTGGAAGCCGGCCCGCTTCAAGGCAGCCGAGACCGAACTGGGCGCGTCGCACCTGGTGCTGCGCGCGATCCGGCCGCGGGCGGGCCGCGCCCTCTTCCTGCCCGGCGCCTGGCATGAACGCAAGCCACCGCGCCTGCCCATCGAGGCCTCGAAGCTCGGCCTGGTGCCACTGGCCAGGGAGCGCCGGTCGACCTCGCACATGGCGGCGGTGCCCTCCGGCCCGCTGCCCGGACTCTTCACGCGGGCATGGGAAGGCCGTAAGCCCCGGTAGACGAATGAGTCCGAAGTCCTGTCACCTTCCGCCTCCCAGCAGGGGGGAGGGGACAGGACGTGGGGCCAGTGCCCGGGAATACCCCGGGCCCCCCGGAAGCTGATCACGCAACACAGTTACGGCCCCAT
>NZ_JBFAIP010000061.1:0-40218 GCF_040654775.1 Streptomyces sp. NPDC050636 | reverse complement strand
GGCACCTCGCGGCGTTGCCGAAACGTCCCAATAGCTCCGCTATCAGGACGCTCCGGCGCCTTGCGATGCACCGCACCAGACGCCGCGGCCTTTCCGACCCTGACCCATCGGACAGACCCTAGAGCTCGACCTCGCGCATCAGCATCCCGACCTCGGTGTTGGTCATCCGGCGCAGCCAGCCCGACTTCTGGTCGCCCAGCGCGATCGGGCCGAAGGCGGTACGGACGAGCTTGTCGACCGGGAATCCCGCCTCGGCGAGCATCCGGCGGACGATGTGCTTGCGGCCCTCGTGGAGCGAGACCTCGACCAGGTAGTTCTTGCCGGTGTTCTCCACCACCCGGAAGTGGTCGGCGCGGGCGTAGCCGTCCTCCAGCTGGATGCCGTCCTTGAGCTGCTTGCCCAGGTCACGCGGGAGCGGGCCCTGGATCGCGGCGAGGTAGGTCTTCTTCACGCCGTAGCGCGGGTGCGTCAGACGGTGGGCCAGCTCGCCGTGGTTGGTGAGCAGGATGATGCCCTCGGTCTCGGTGTCCAGCCGGCCGACGTGGAAGAGCCGCGTCTCACGGTTGGTGACGTAGTCGCCCAGGCACTGGCGGCCGTCCGGGTCCTCCATCGTGGAGACGACGCCGGCCGGCTTGTTCAGCGCGAAGAAGAGATACGACTGGGTGGCGACCGTCAGGCCGTCGACCTTGATCTCGTCCTTCTCCGGGTCGACCCGGACACCCTGCTCCATGACGATCTGCCCGTTGACCTCGACGCGCGCCTGCTCGATCAGCTCCTCGCAGGCCCGCCGCGAGCCCATACCGGCCCTGGCCAGCACCTTCTGCAGCCGCTCGCCCTCCTGGTCGCCGAAGGTCTTGGGGGTCTTGATCTGCGGCTTGCTGTGGC
Source organism: Streptomyces sp. NPDC050636 (assembly GCF_040654775.1). Taxonomy (NCBI): domain Bacteria; kingdom Bacillati; phylum Actinomycetota; class Actinomycetes; order Kitasatosporales; family Streptomycetaceae; genus Streptomyces; species Streptomyces sp. NPDC050636. Next base: position 39,333 of record NZ_JBFAIP010000061.1, on the reverse strand, counting down.
GGGCGCGGTTGCGCTCCTCGATCTGGGCGTCGAGCTCACGGGGCCGCGCGGGACCCTGGCCGCGGCCACCCTGCGAAGCGCCCTTGCCGCCGGTGCGGCCCGGCTTGGAAGCGGCGCCGGTACGCGGGCCGCCCTTGGCGCCGCCACGGGCTGCAGCGCCCCGGCTGCCGGTCTTTCCGCCGCCCTTGCGCTCGTCACCGCCGGCGGATCCGCCCACGTCGTAGCGGCGCTCCTCGGGACGTGGCCGGCCCGCGCGCTGCTGCTTGTCGTCGCGCTGTCCCCCGCTCTTCGACCGGGAGGCGCCGCCCCCCGCGCCCCGGGGGTTGCCCCTGCCGCTGTCCTTGTTGTTCCTGCCGCTGCCGCTGCTTCGCATCAATGATCCGTCTGAGAGTCGCCGCTGTCGTCTACGTCGAACGACGGGATACCTTCCAGCGAGTCGCCCTCGACCGCGTCCGCCTCCGGGAGGAACGGTGCGAGCTCCGGGAGCTCGTCCAGGCCGCGCAGGCCCATCCGCTCCAGAAAGTAATTCGTCGTCCTGTACAGGATCGCACCTGTTTCAGGTTCCGTTCCCGTCTCCTCCACCAGACCGCGCTGGAGGAGCGTGCGCATCACACCGTCGCAGTTCACGCCGCGGACGGCGGAAACACGGGAACGGCTGACCGGCTGACGGTACGCGACCACGGCCAGAGTCTCCAATGCGGCCTGGGTGAGCCGGGCCTGCTGGCCGTCCAGGACGAAGCTCTCCACCGCGTCCGCGTACTCGGCGCGGGAGTAGAACCGCCAGCCGCCGGCCACCAGCCGCAGGTCGAAACCGCGCCCCTGGCGTGCGTAGTCGTCGGACAGCTCGCGCAGTGCCAGCGCGACCGCCCGGCGGGGCCGCTGGAGCACCTTGGCCAGGTGCTCCTCGGTCGCGGGCTCGTCGACGACCATGAGGACGGCCTCCAGGGCGGGCTTCAGCGCCAGCTCGGCGACGCCGAGCGCCCCGGCGGGGGCATCCGCATCCGGTGCGTCCGGGCGCTCCCGGGAACCGTTCCCCGGTGCACTCTCGGTGACGTCGTACGCCTCGCGGGACTCGTGTACGTCGCTCACGTCCGCTCCTTCTCTTGCGGCCCGTCCGGTTCCGCCTCGGCGGCGGGCTTGCCCGGTTCCTGGTCGAACTCGTCCGTGACGACCGGCTCGGCGCCCTCCGCGCCCGTCCAGCGGACCGTCAGCGCCCCCAGGGCCTCCTCCTGGTCCAGGATGACCACCCGCTCCCGGTAGAGCTCCAGCAGGGCGAGGAAGCGCGCGACGACGGTGAGCGTGTCCGGCGCGTCCGCGACCAGCTCCTGGAAGCTGGTCTCGCCCGCCTCCCGCAGTCGCGCCATCACCACCTCGGCCTGCTCGCGCACGCTCACCAGCGGCGCGTGGATGTGGTCGACATACACCTGCGGCTTGGCCTTGGGCTGCATCGCCTTCACCGCGAGCTTGGCGAATCCCTCCGCCCCGATGCTGATGACGACCTCGGGCAGCAGCTCGGCGTACTGCGGCTCCAGCCCGACCGTACGGGGATGACGCCGCGCCTCATCCGCCAGCCGCCCGCTGAAGATGTCCGCGATCCGTTTGTACGCGCGGTACTGGAGCAGCCGGGCAAAGAGCAGATCGCGGGCCTCCAGGAGCGCGAGATCCGCCTCGTCCTCCACCTCGGCGGCGGGCAGCAGCCGGGCCGCCTTCAGATCGAGCAGGGTCGCCGCGACGACCAGGAACTCCGTGGTCTGGTCCAGATCCCAGTCCGGCCCCATGGCCCGGATGTGCGCCATGAACTCGTCCGTCACCTTCGACAGCGCGACCTCGGTGACGTCCAGCTTGTGCCTGGAGATCAGCTGCAGGAGGAGATCGAAGGGGCCCTCGAAGTTGGCCAGCCGGATGGTGAACTTGCCGTCGTCGCCCTCGCGGGGCGCGGCAGGCGGCGGCTGGGACTCGTCGGAGCCATGGGGTGGGCCGGGGGCATCCGGCTCCTCGGCGGCCTCAGGTTCGTCCGGGACCTGCGGCTCCTCGGGCGCCCCGGCGGCCTCCGGTACGGCGGGGGCCGCAGGCTCCTCGGGCGGCTCCACCGGAGCCTGTGGCGCCTCCGGTACGTCGGCCTCCGGCCGCTCCGTCTCCACGGCCGCCGGTGGCTCCTCCGCCGGACGGCCCGCGCCCGGCCCGCGCCCGAGGGTGCGGCGGGCGCGGGGTGAACGGGCGTCGTTGTTGGTCGTCGGCATCGCGGTCCATGGTGCTTCGGTCCCCGTGCCGGGGCGACGGGCTGGTCACGGCCGGGACTCCCACTGGATGGTCCAGGGGGCAACACCGGCCGAGGAGGCAGGCTATCCCGTCGGCCGCGCGCCACCGGGGACGCCGCACGCGGCGCGGGGCACCAGGGCCTTTCCGACCCTGACCCATCGGACAGGCCCCAGGGACGCCGGATGCCCCTCAGCGCCCGCGCAGCCGCCGTACCAGGATGCTGGCGTCGCCGCGCGACTCCAGGTCGGCGAGGACCACGGCGACCGCTTCGCGGACGATCCGGCCGCGGTCGACGGCGAGACCGTGCTCACCGCGCAGTACCAGGCGCGCGTGTTCGAGGTCCATGAGCTCCTCGGCGGAGACATAGACGGTGATCTTCTCGTCGTGCCGTTCCCGGCCGCTGGGGCGCCGGTTGGCGCCGCGCCCGGCGCCACGGCGGCGGCCCTGCTGGCCGACCTGGGCGGCCGCCGCGGCGGCATCCTGCATGGTCTGGCCGGACTGGCCGGCCGGGGACCGGCGGCCCTGCTCGCCCTCCGCGTCCGTCTCACGGCCACCGTGCTCGGACGGAGCCGCCGTGCGCGCGCCGCCGTCCGCGGGCGGGGCCTCGGCGGCGTCGCTCTCCGGACGCCGCTGCCGTACCGCGGTGGGCGTCTCCGGCGCGTCCGCGGCCGCATCGGACTCGCCGGCCGGTCCGGGCACCCGGGGCGCCTCGCCGTTGGCCGCGGACCCGTTGGCGGTGCGGCGGGGAGACGAGGACTGCAGCCCCATTCCCCCGGTGGTGCGGAACAGTTCGTCGGCTCCGGGCAGACTCACTCGGCGTGACACCGGGCGAGCACCTCCCTGGCGAGCTGACGATAGGCGGCGGCACCGACGGAGTTGGAGGCGTACGTGGTGATCGGCTCGCCCGCGACGGTGGTCTCGGGGAAGCGGACCGTACGGCCGATGACGGTGTGGTAGACGTGATCGTCGAAGGCCTCCACGACGCGCGCCAGGACCTCGCGGCTGTGCACGGTGCGGGAGTCGTACATGGTCGCCAGGATGCCGTCCAGCTCCAGCTCGGGGTTGAGCCGCTCCTGGACCTTCTCGATCGTCTCGGTGAGCAGCGCCACACCGCGCAGCGCGAAGAACTCGCACTCCAGCGGGACGATGACCTTGTGAGCCGCCGTCAGGGCGTTGACGGTGAGCAGGCCGAGCGAAGGCTGGCAGTCGATGACGATGTAGTCGTAGTCGGCCAGCAGCGGCTTGAGCGCCCGCTGCAATGTCGACTCGCGCGCGACCTCGCTGACCAACTGCACCTCTGCCGCTGACAAATCGATATTGCTGGGCAGCAGGTCCATGTTGGGGACCGCGGTCTTGAGGAGCACCTCGTCGGCCGACATGCCCCGCTCCATGAGCAGGTTGTAGACCGTCAGGTCGAGCTCCATCGGGTTGACGCCGAGTCCGACCGACAGGGCGCCCTGCGGGTCGAAGTCGACGAGCAGTACCCGTCGTCCGTATTCGGCGAGTGCGGCACCCAGGTTGATGGTCGAGGTGGTCTTGCCGACCCCGCCCTTCTGGTTGCACATCGCGATGATCTTGGCGGGGCCGTGCTCCGAGAGTGGTCCCGGGATCGGGAAGTACGGGAGCGGGCGCCCGGTGGGGCCGACGCGTTCGCGCCGCTGGCGCGCGGCGTCCGGCGCGAGCGTGGCCGCGTATTCGGGGTCCGGCTCGTACTCGGCGTCCGGATCGTAGAAGTGCCCCTCGGGCAGGTCGTCGTAGTCGGCGAGACGGGCGGATTCTCCACTGCCCCGGTCGCCGGCCATGGCGTTCACGTGATGGCCGTCCATGCTTTGGTGGGCTGTCGTGGTCATGCTCTGGTGGGTTGCGAAGGTGTGGACCGCTACGGAGCCGACAGCCTCGCGCCCCGAGGGACCCATGCCCCGTGCAACCGCTCCTGGTTGACCACCTCCGGGAGAAAATGTCGACTCATTCACAAGTCGTCTTACCTCCTTGGATGTGACCAGGAAACTTATCGATAGGTCAGCGTGACACCATGCCGACGGTTGGCGACTCTATGGCGTGTCGGGCGTCCGCAGCAACACAATCCACCGGACCCGGCCCGATGTGTCGGTAACCGAACCCCTCAATGTCAAGGGCGCGAGCGGTATCGGCCCGTTGTTTCGGGGGTGCGCGAATCTCTCAAAGGGTTACGTTCACGGCGAGTTGAGAGATCGCCGCGCGGCGCCGGTCGCGCGGCGTGTCGCACACGCGACCGGCCGGGCCTTGTCGACAAGGCCCGGCCGGTTATGCGGCATTGACGCGCGCGATTGACGCCTCAGCCGAGGAGCGTGCGCAGTTCGACGGTCTCCAGGCCGTGTGCCTCGGCGACGGGGCCGTAGACCACCTTGCCGTCGTGCGTGTTCAGGCCCTTGGCCAGCGCCGGGTCACGGCGCAGCGCCTCGACCCAGCCGCGGTTCGCCAGCTCCACGATGTAGGGCAGCGTGGCGTTGGTGAGGGCGTAGGTGGAGGTGTTCGGGACCGCGCCGGGCATGTTGGCGACGCAGTAGAAGACCGAGTTGTGGACCTCGAAGGTCGGCTCGGCGTGCGTGGTCGGCTTGGAGTCCTCGAAGCAGCCGCCCTGGTCGATCGCGATGTCGACAAGGACACTCCCGGGCTTCATCTTGGCGACGAGCTCGTTGGTGACCAGCTTGGGGGCCTTGGCGCCGGGGATCAGGACGGCACCGACGACGAGGTCGGCCTCGATGACGGCCTTCTCCAGCTCGTAGGCGTTGGAGACGATCGTCTGCACCTTGGTGCCGAAGATCTTGTCCGCCTCGCGGAGCTTGTTGATGTCCCTGTCGAGCAGGGTGACGTGGAAGCCGAGGCCCACGGCGATCTGCACGGCGTTCCAGCCGGAGACGCCGCCGCCGATGACGACGGCCTTGCCCGCGGCGACACCGGGGACGCCGCCGGGCAGCACACCGCGGCCGCCGGCCTGGCGCATCAGGTGGTACGCGCCGACCTGCGGGGCGATCCGGCCCGCGACCTCGGACATCGGGGCGAGCAGCGGCAGCTGGCGGCCGGCCGTCTCGACGGTCTCGTAGGCGATGGCGGTGGTGCCGGACTCCAGCAGCGCGTCCGTGCACTCACGGGAGGCCGCGAGGTGCAGGTACGTGAACAGGGTCTGGTCCTTGCGGAGACGGTGGTACTCCTCCGCGATCGGCTCCTTGACCTTGAGCAGGAGGTCGGCGGTGCCCCAGACCTCATCGGCGGTGCCGAGGATGGTGGCACCGGCGGAGACGTACTCCTCATTCGTGATGGACGAGCCGAGACCGGCGTCCTTCTCGATGAAGACCTGGTGGCCATGGCGGACGAGCTCGTTCACTCCGGCGGGCGTGATAGCCACGCGGAACTCGTTGTTCTTGACCTCGCGGGGGATGCCGACCTTCACGTCGATCACGGTCCTTGAATGAGTGCTTGCAGGAGGAATTATCCCCTCATGCGATGCATGACGGAACTGACCGCGCCGTACGCGGCCCGCCCAGTCTATTGAAGGATCTCTTGTTGTCTAGCCTTGCAAAGCATCAATTTTCATGAGCACCACCACCGATTTCGCAGGCTAATCGGGGTGATCTTCGAGAAGACGATCTCCTATGGACCGGTGGAGCCCCGCCGCTGCTGGGTCGCCGAGCCGCTCAAGGGTGTCCGCAATCCGAAGGCGCAACGCCGCTTCCAGGTGTCCGTCGCCCGCGCTCCGGGCGATTTCGACGGCTTCGAGACCGGTCCGCAGCCCCTCCTCGGGCCGGCCCGCACTCTCCTGGACCTGTGCCACCTCGCCGGTCGCCCGCGCCTGCCCCGCCGAATCGCCGGCCCTGCGGTACGTCCGCGCGGCCGCCCGCCATTCCCTGAGCGCCTCGCCCCAGCGGCCCGCCCGGCTGTGCGCGTCACCGATCCGTCCGTGCAGCCGCGCCGCATCGGCCCCCTCGCCCCGGGTGAGCCGCAGCTCCAGCGCCCGCCCGTACCAGTCCGCGGCCCGCTGCCAGTCGCCCAGCTCGGCGTATGTGGCGCCCAGCGACTCCAGGGCCCGGCCGGTGGCCACCGGGTCCTTCACCGAGCGGGCCGCCTCCAGCGCGCCCCGGTAGCGGGTGAGCGCGTCCGAGGTACGTCCGGACTGGCCGTCGAGGTCCGCGAGATTGAGCAGCGCGGCCGCCTTCTCGTACGCCAGGCCGCGCCGTTCGGCGACTTCCAGGACCAGTCCGTGCAGCGCATAGAGGTCGGGCGCGGCCGCCTCCGCGCCCTCGTGCGCGATCAGCGTCCGGGTCAGCGCGGCCATCAACCGCCGGTCCAGGGTGTCCAGTTCACCGTCCGCGACGGCGATCCGGGCGGCATCCAGCAGCACGGTGCGGCGGCTGCGCAGCCAGCCCGCGGCCACCGCCTTCGAAACGAAGCGGAGCGAGCGCGGCAGCCCCGAAATCTTCTGGCGCGCAGGGGAGTCGGCCGGCTCGCCCATCGCCCGGCAGGACTGGAGCAGCCGTACGGTGCGCTCCAGCATGCGCGCGCGGGCCAGCTGGATGTCGGCGGCCCGCTCGTGTTCGTGGAGCAGGGCCCGCACCAACGGGTCGAGACAGCCGGGCAGACGGAACTGGGGGCGCGGCGCGGAGTCGGAGGCATCGGCGGCGGCCCGGTCGCCCGCGGTGGCGCCCGCTTCGTCGACCGGCCGCAGCAGGCCCAGCGCGGCGAATTCGCGCAGTGCCGTCCCGGCCACCGCGACCGAGCAGCCGGCCAGCGCGGACGCGATGTGCGCGTCCACCAGGCCGCCGGGGGCCAGGGTGATCAGTCGGAGTATCCGGGCGGCGGACGGCGGCAGCGCGCCGTACACGAGATGGAACACCCGGTACAGCGGGCGGGCGGCGGTGGACAGATCACCCGGCAGCGGGACCTCGCGCAGCGCGTTGCGCAGATCGGAGACCGAGCACTTGGGCCGGGCCGCGAGCCAGCCGCCGGCCAGCACCAGGGCGGCGGGCTGGCCGCGGCACTCCTCGGCGACCGCCTCCGCGGTCCTCGGGTCGACGGTGATCCTGGTCGGGCCCGCGTAACGGCTGAGGATCTCGACGGAGGCGGCACTGCCCAGGCCGCCCAGGGCGCACGGCCGAACGTCCGGAATACCGGTCAGCGGGCCCTGGGAGACCACCACGACCAGGCAGTCCGGGGCGTCGGGGAGCAGCGGTTCGACCTGTTCGGCGCCCGGGGCGTCGTCCAGGAAGAGCAGCGCGTGGCGCGTGGCGAGCGCGCCGCGCAGACGCTCTGTCAGCTCGTCCTCGGCGGCGCCGGGCGGGGCGTCGACGCCGAGCGTGGCGAGCAGTTCGCGGGCGATGTGGTCGGTGGCCACCGGTTCGCCGCCCGGCCCGGTGAGCACGGCCCGCAGCACCCCGTCCGGGTAGTCGCCGGCGAGCTCGCGGAGCAGTTCCTCGGCGAGTTCGGTGCGGCCGGAGCCGGGGCGGCCGGCGATCAATAGCACACGGCTGCGGGATCCTTTGCGGCCGGAGAGGGTGTCGAGACCGGCGCATTCAATGTCGGCGTGCAGTGCCCTGAGCTCACGGCGGCGGCCGGTGAACCAGGCGGGCGGGGGTGCCACGGCGGCCGCGGGGACGGTGGTTCCGGTGGGTGCGGGGCCGTCTGCGGCAGCCTGGAGGCACCCCGATGCCCGCTGGTCACGCGTCGCGGTCCCGGGCGGCCCCACCGCCTCCGGCGGGAGGTGCCCCCCGCCCACCGCCTGATCCGTCACCGGCCACGCTCCCGTCCACCTGCGCGTACGAGCCCGCCGCGGGCGCGGACGGGAACGTGACCGAGCGTAGTTCACGAGCCGTCACGGCCCCTGCGGAGCAGGGCGGTTGAGTCACCCGATCGGTTCACCGGATCATCTGACCGGTTCACGAACGAGGGATGCCGCCGCCCGGCCGCTGGACGAGTAATTCCGGTGTCCCCTCATCCGCCCGGATCGAGGGGCAGAAGGGACATAAGGCTTACTCGTCCAGGGCCTGTCCGATGGGTTAGGCCGGAAAGGCCCTAGGCCTCGAAAGGACGGGCCGGCCACTGCGCGTCGGCCGGCCGCAGCGCGTCCAGACCGTCGCCGCTCTGGGCCGCGGTGAGCGCCAGCACTCCCACGACGAGGCAGTTGTTGTGCAGCTCGCCGGCGAGCACACCGCGGACCAGTTCGGCCTGCGGCACCCGCGCCAACTCCATGTCGGCCTCCTCCTCGGAGACCTCGAACCGCTCGCCCTCGGCCTCTGACAGCTCCCGGGCGAGGAAGATCCGGACGGCCTCGTCGCAACCGCCGGGCGTCGTGTAGACGTCGGCCAGCACCCGCCAGTCCTCGGCCTTGACGTGCGCCTCCTCGTACAGCTCCCGCTGCGCCGCGTGCAGCGGGTTCTCGCCTGGGATGTCGAGCAGCCCGGCGGGGATCTCCCACAGCTTCTGGCGTACCGGGTGGCGGTACTGGCGCAGCACCAGCACCCGGCCCTCGTCGTCCAGGGCGAGGACCGCCACCGAACCGGGGTGGACCTGGTAGTCACGCGTGACGGTGGAGCCGTCCGGCATGACCACCTCGTCGGTGCGCACGCTGGTCTTGTTCCCGGTGAACGGCGTCGTGGTCGCGGTGACCGTCCACTCCTCGGGGGTGTCCTTGATCGCCATGGCGCGTCCTCCTGTGTGTGCCTGTACCAACGCAGAAACCGGGGCACGACCTCGATGAGGCCGTACCCCGGCAACCGTATCCGTCGCGGAATCCCTACTTCGCGATACCCGTCTTCCGCGCGACCGCGGCCTTCACCAGGCCCGCGAACAGCGGGTGCGGGCGGGTCGGGCGGGACCGCAGCTCCGGGTGCGCCTGGGTGGCGACCAGGTAGGGGTGCGTCTCGCGCGGGTACTCGACGTACTCGACGAGCTTGTTGTCCGGCGAGGTGCCGGAGAACAGCAGCCCGGCCTTCTTCTCCAGCTCACCGCGGTAGGCGTTGTTGACCTCGTAGCGGTGGCGGTGCCGCTCCTCGACGTAGGGCTGGTTGTCGTACACCTCGCGCACGATCGAGCCCTCGGCGAGCTTGGCCGGGTACATACCGAGCCGCATCGTGCCGCCCATATCGCCCTCACCTGCGACGATGTCCATCTGCTCGGCCATCGTGGAGATGACCGGGTCGGCCGCGGCCGGGTCGAACTCGGTGGAGTTCGCGCCCTCGATGCCGGCCAGGTTGCGGGCCGCCTCGATGACCACGCACTGCAGGCCCAGGCACAGACCGAGCAGCGGCAGCTTGTTCTCGCGGGCGTAGGTGATCGCGCCGACCTTGCCGTCCACGCCGCGGTCGCCGAAGCCGCCGGGGATGCAGACGGCGTCGCAGTCCGCGAGCTGCTCGGCGGCTCCGGCAGGGGTCCGGCAGTCGTCGGAGGTGACCCACTTCACCTTCACGCGGGCCTTGTTCGCGAAGCCGCCGGCCCGCAGCGCCTCGGTGACCGAGAGATAGGCGTCCGGCAGGTCGATGTACTTGCCGACCAGCGCGATCTTGACCTCGTGGTCGGGGTTGTGGACGCGGTCCAGCAGGTCCGCCCACTGGGTCCAGTCCACATCGCGGAAGGGCAGGTCCAGCTTCCGGACGACATAGGCGTCCAGGCCCTCGGCGTGCACGACCTTGGGGATGTCGTAGATGGACGGCGCGTCCGGGCACGCGATGACCGCGGCCTCGTCGACGTCGCACATCAGCGAGATCTTGCGCTTGATCGCGGTGGGCACCTCGCGGTCGGCGCGCAGCACGATCGCATCGGGCTGGATACCGATGTTGCGCAGCGCCGCGACCGAGTGCTGGGTCGGCTTGGTCTTCAGCTCACCGGACGGGCCGATGTACGGGAGCAGCGAGATGTGCACGACGAAGACGTTGTCCCGCCCGACCTCGTGGCGGACCTGGCGGACGGTCTCCAGGAACGGCAGCGACTCGATGTCGCCGACCGTGCCGCCGACCTCGGTGATGACGACATCGACGTCGTCGGTCGCCATCCGCCGGATGCGGTGCTTGATCTCGTTGGTGATGTGCGGGATGACCTGCACGGTGTCGCCGAGGTACTCGCCGCGCCGCTCCTTGGCGATCACGGTGTTGTAGACCTGGCCGGTGGTCACGTTCGCGGAACCGTCGAGGTCGACGTCCAGGAACCGCTCGTAGTGGCCGATGTCCAGGTCGGTCTCGGCTCCGTCGTTGGTGACGAAGACCTCACCGTGCTGGAACGGGTTCATCGTTCCGGGGTCGACGTTGAGGTACGGGTCGAGCTTCTGCATCGTGACCCGCAGGCCGCGCGCCTTCAGGAGCGCACCCAGGCTGGAGGCGGTGAGCCCCTTGCCGAGCGAGGAGGCGACGCCCCCGGTGACGAAGAGGTGCTTGGTCGTCGTGGATTTGGGCGGCATGGCCAAGAGGGAGCTCCCGTGGTCGCGAGGTGGAGAGGTGCGAAGCGCCACCGACCTGAGATTCAGGGGGTGCGTTCACTGCGGTTCGGGGGTGCCGTGACATCTGCCGTGACGTCTGTGGGTCCCACCGGTCCACGGGGTACCAGGCTATCAGCGACCGGGCATGGTCGCTCCCGGCCACGCACGTGCCCTTTCGCGTGACCTTTCCGTGACCGGGCCACCCGATCGGACCACCCCACTCCCCGCGAGCGGCGAGCGGATCACCCGCGTGCGTCGTATCCTGCTCGGACACTCGCAACGAGCCGTCCGGGAAGGCACCACCCCCGCCCGATTTCCGGTCCCGCTGCTCGGCGACGTTTCATGGGCAGGACGGACAGATAACACGTCCCATGGGGGGCGTCACTCCAGTTCGACGGGAGATGCACGTGGCCGGGCGCATTGAGGACTACGCACTCATCGGCGATATGCAGACCGCCGCTCTAGTGTGCCGGGACGGCACGGTCGACTGGCTGTGTCTGCCGCGCTTCGACTCACCGGCGGTCTTCGCGGGGCTGCTGGGCACCGAGGAGCACGGATTCTGGCGGATGGGGCCCGCACGCGCGCCCGGGAGCCGGCCGATGCCGGCCGACCGCCGCCGCTACCGGGGCGATTCGCTCGTCCTCGAATCCGAGTGGGACACCCCGCGCGGCACGGTACGGGTCATCGACTTCATGCCGCCTCGCGACGGCGCACCGCAGGTGATCCGCATCGTGGAGGGGGTGAGCGGGCGCGTCCCGATGCGCTCGGAGCTGCGGATGCGGTTCGCCTACGGCTGGGTCGTGCCGTGGGTCCACAAGGTGGACCACCGTACGGTCGCGGTCGCGGGCCCGGATTCGGTGTGGCTGGACACCTCCGTGGAGACGTACGGCAAGGATCTGACGACGTACTCCGACTTCACGGTCTCACCGGGCGAGCGGATCGCCTTCACGATCAGCTGGCAGCCCTCCCACCACCAGCCGCCGGCCCTGCCGGAACCGGAGGCGTCGCTGGAGGCCACCGAGGACTTCTGGCGCGAGTGGGTCGAGCACTGCACGTACCACGGTCCGTACCGAGATGCGGTGGTGCGCTCCCTCATCACGCTGAAGGCGCTGACGTACGCGCCGACCGGCGGCATCGTCGCCGCGCCGACGACCTCCCTGCCCGAGTGCATCGGCGGCGTCCGCAACTGGGACTACCGCTTCACCTGGCTCCGGGACGCCGCGATCACCCTGTCCTCCCTCCTGCGTACCGGCTACCGGGAGGAGGCACGGGCGTGGCGCGAGTGGCTGCTGCGGGCGGTCGCCGGCGACCCGGAGAACCTGCAGATCATGTACGGCATCGCCGGTGAGCGGGAGCTGGGCGAGAACGAGCTCAACTGGCTTCCGGGGTACGAGAATTCGCAGCCCGTGCGGGTCGGCAACGGCGCCGCCGGCCAGCTCCAGCTGGACGTCTACGGCGAGGTCACCGAGGCGCTGCACCTGGCGCACATGACGGGCCTGGCCCGCAACGACTACGCCTCGGTGCTCCAACTGAAGCTGATCCGCTGGGTGGAGAAGCACTGGGACGAGCCGGACGAGGGGATCTGGGAGGTCCGCGGCCCGCGCCGGCACTTCGTCCACTCCAAGGTCATGACCTGGGTCGCCGTCGACCGCACCGTCAAGCTGATCGAGTCCGGGGACGTCGACGGCCCGCTGGAGCGGTGGAAGGACCTGCGCGAGACCATCCACCGCGATGTGTGCGAGAAGGGTTACGACAAGGAGCGCAACACCTTCACCCAGTCCTACGGCTCGCAGGAGCTGGACGCCTCGCTGCTGCTGATCCCGCAGATGGGCTTTCTGCCGCCGGACGACAAGCGCGTCATCGGCACCATCGAGGCGATCCAGCGGGAGCTGGGCACCGAGGACGGCTTCGTGCTGCGCTATCCGACGTCCGGCGAAGGGCTCGGCGTGGACGGCCTCGAAGGCGACGAAGGGGCCTTCCTGGCCTGCTCGTTCTGGCTCGCCGACGACCTCGCGATGATCGGCCGGGTGGACGAGGCCCGCAAGCTCTTCGAGAAGCTGCTCTCGCTCCGTAACGACCTCGGTCTGCTGGCGGAGGAGTGGGATCCCCGGCTCAAGCGCCAGGTGGGCAACTTCCCGCAGGCGTTCAGCCACGTTCCGCTGATCGACACGGCACTGCGGCTGACCGCGAGCGGGGCATACGGGGGCGGGTGACCGGCCGCCTCCTGGAGCGTGCGGACGTGCCGGGCGGGCGGGGCCTCTTGCCCTGCCCTCCCGGCACGTTCCGGTTCAGGGCCGCAGCGGTCGGCCGCCGTGGCCGGCAGGTCAGAACGGGGTCAGCGTGAGGGTGATCTCCTTCGGGGCGCCGTCCTCGATGTACGAGGCGAACCCGGCGACGTCGTCGAAGGCAAAGCCGTACGCCCTGCCGTCCTCGGTCGCCGCGTGCATGGCCTTGGCGTAGTGATTGGTGAGCCGCTCCTGGTAGAAGGCGGCCGGGTCGGTGGTGGGCTGGTCGGCGTGCGAGAGGAGCGTGGAGCGGTTGAGGGCGGCGCCCAGGATGGCGGCGACGGGGCCGAGGGTGCCGTCGTTGGGGGCGGCGAGGGTGCCGTCGCAGAAGAGGACGTCGCGGGTGGAGGGCTTGTCGAACGAGACCGTGCCGGTGGGGGCACCTCCCTGGCCCTTAAGGCCTTGGGGGCCTGTGAAGGCCAGCTTGCCGCCGGTGACCCGGCCGGTGAAGGTGCCCGCGTTGGTGGTGACGGTCAGGTCCTTGGCCTCGTAGGCGGACCATGCCTCGTCGATGGCCGGGGCGAGATGGTCCTTGCCGAAGAGGCCGCTGTCCAGGCCGTGTCCCGGGGCGATGACCCGCTTGTCGTCGATGACCAGGGCGTCGAAGCCCTCGGCGCCCTTCACGTCGGCGAAGACCTTGGCGCGGGCGCCGTCCTTGAGTGTGCCGGTGGTCTGGTCCTTGGCCCCGGTGAGCTTGATCGCGAGGGGCACGCTGAACATGTCGACCATGGTGGTGTTGCAGTACATGCCGCCGGAGTTGTACGTGAACTCGGCACAGTCGTGCAGGACGTCGTAGTTGGGGTCGGACGAGACCCAGCCCGCCGGATAGGCCAGCGCCGCCTTGCCGTTGCCGTCCTCGACGGCCTTGAACTTGAGCTTGCTGCCGAGCGCGGTGTAGATCCGGCCGGACATCTGGGGCAGTTGGAGGGTCGTGGTGCCGCCGGCGGCGAGCGGTATGGCGTAGTCGGTGAAGCCGTCCGAGCCGTTGTCGGCCATGGCGACGGGCTTGAGTTCGCCCTCCGGTGTCACGCGCACCTGCTGGGTGCCGTCGTTGCCGACGATGTAGATCCAGACCGAGGAGTTGGCGTACTCACCGGAGTTGTTGACGATGTGCAGAGGCATGCCGGCTGCGGACCGGCCGTCGGGGGCGGCGACCCGGCGGGTGGGGGCGGGCGTGCCGATGGCGCTGCCGGCCAGGGCGATTCCGGAGGCGGTGGCGGCGCCGGCGGCGAGGCCGCCGAGCAGGCTGCGGCGAGTGATCACGAGGTGGCTCCTTGCGGTGCGGTACGGGAGGTCTCGGCCTGACGGGACGGCGCGGGCCGACCGGACGGCGCGGCCTGACGGGACGACGTGGGCTGCTGGACGGAGACCGCGACATGGTCGACGAGGAGTGAGCCGCCGGGCTCGGTGGCGTCGGTGGGGGTGGCGGAACCCGCGACGCCGTCCGGGAACGCCCCGCCCATCGCGAGGTTGAGCAGCAGGAAGTGGCCGTGGTGGGTGGCCTTCGCCCAGCTGTCGGCATCCATCTCGGAGGAGTTGACGGTGTGGAACTTCTGGCCGTCGACGTACCAGTTGAGCGATTCCGAGGCGCTGTTGGTGCGGTCCAGTTCCAGCGCGTAGGTGTGGAAGCCGGCCTGGCAGGCGGTGTCCGGGCACTCGCGTGAATTGCCCTTGCCCTGCGTCTCGTTGCACGGCCCGCCCGGGTTGACGCCGCAGTGCAGCACGCCCCAGACCTTGTTGATGCCGTTGACGTTCTCCATGATGTCGAACTCGCCGATGCCCGGCCAGTTCCAGTAGGTGCCGCGGTAGTCGGCGCCGAGCGTCCAGAACGCCGGCCAGTAGCCGAGGGCCGCGTCACCGGAGACATCGGGCATCCGGATGCTCGCCTCGATACGGAGCTTGCCGCCGGCCGGTGCCGCGAAGTCGGTGCGCTGGGTCTCGATCCGGCCCGAGGTCCAGGTGGCGCCGTCCTTCCGGGCGGTGATCTTCAGGTGGCCCGCGCCGTCGAGCTGGAGGTTCTCGGGGCGGTCGGTGTAGGTCTGGCGCTCGCCGGTGCCCCAGTTGGCCGGGCCGCCCGGGTAGCCGGTGCCGGTGTCGATGATCCAGTCGTCGGCGGAGGGGCGCGATCCGGCGGCGCCGTCGAAGCCGGTACGCCAGACTTCCTGGAAGGCGGTGGGGGCCGCCTGCCCGGTGGGGCTCGTCTTCGCGCCGGGGGCGGCCGCCCCCGTGGGGGTCGTCTTCCCGGTGGGGGTCGCCTCCTGGGCGGCCGAGGCCGTCGGGAGGGTAAGGGCACAGGTGGTGGCGAGTGCGGCGCTCGCGGCGAGGAGCACCGCTCTCGTCCGGCTTCCGGCCCGATTCCCCATGCTCAGGTTCCTGCCTATTTTCATGCTCATGACATTCTCTCCTCGGCACAGTGGGGGAGTGAGGAGTTCCTTGGGGGTACACGTCGTGAGAGCGCTCTCATATCGTGTGCAGTGCACCCTGCCGACTCGACGGCACACCGTCAAGTCGCCGCGCGAAAAAAGGAGTTGGATGGTGCTGCATGGTGTCTGAACCGAATGGTCCACGACCGACTCTGGAGGCGGTCGCAGCGCTCGCCGGAGTCTCCCGCGCGACGGTGTCCCGCGTGGTCAACGGCGGTGCCGGCGTACGCGACGCGGTCCGGGAGAAGGTCCGCCAGGCGGTGACCGAGCTGGGCTACGTACCCAACAGCGCGGCCCGCTCGCTGGTCACCCGCCGCACCGGAGCGGTCGCCGTGATCATCGCCGAACCGGAGACCCGGGTCTTCTCCGACCCGTTCTTCGGCCGCCAGCTGCGCGGTATCAGCCGCGAACTGTCCGCGGCCGACACCCAGCTGCTGCTGCTCTTCGTCGAGCACCGTGACGACTACGCCCGCATCGGCCGCTATCTGGCGGCCGGACATGTCGACGGCGCGCTGATGTTCTCGCTGCACCGCGACGACCCGCTGCCCGGCATGGCCGAGGGTGCCGGGCTGCCCACCGTCTACGGCGGCCGGCCCGGCTGGGCGGGCGCCGAGCGCGCGCCACAGCCGCTCTACGTCGACACCGACAACCGCGACGGCGCCCGCCAGGCCGTACGCCATCTGCTCGGCCGCGGCCGCCGCCGGATCGCGGTGATCACGGGCCCGCTCGACCA
Source organism: Streptomyces sp. NPDC050636 (assembly GCF_040654775.1). Classification (NCBI taxonomy): domain Bacteria; kingdom Bacillati; phylum Actinomycetota; class Actinomycetes; order Kitasatosporales; family Streptomycetaceae; genus Streptomyces; species Streptomyces sp. NPDC050636. The sequence goes on along the minus strand of NZ_JBFAIP010000061.1, from coordinate 23,193 downwards.
GACCTCCGCGCTGGACCGCCTGGACGGCTACCGCGACGCCCTCGGCACGGCCGAGCCGGACCCGCGGCTGATCGCGGACGGGGCGTTCACGGCGAGCGGCGGCGAGCGTGCGATGGCTCAACTCCTGGACGCCGCACCGGACTTGGACGCTGTCTTCGCCTGCTCCGACCTCATGGCGAACGGCGCGCTGCGTACGTTGCGGGCCCGCGGGCGGCGGGTGCCGGACGATGTGGCGGTGGTCGGCTACGACGATCTGGAGCCCGCAGCCTGGGCGGACCCGCCGCTGACCACGGTCCGGCAGGACGTGGAGGAGATGGGACGGCTGATGGCCCGGTTGCTGCTGCGCCGACTGGGGCCCGGGGGCAAGGACACGGCCGACCTCGCACCGGTGATCACGGAGGCGCGGCTGGTGGTGCGGGAGTCGGGGTGAGGGGCGGGGCGGGTGAGGCGGATTCCGGGGAGCGCCGGGAGCGGCGCGGGGCCGCTGACGCCGCGCCACCGGCCCCGCGCCACCGGCCGCGCGATTCGGACCGCGCGGCTCCGGATACCGGACTCCGGGTACCGTTCGACGCCATGGGGCCGGAAGCGAAGATCGAAGCCGAGATCACGGTACGCAGGGCGCTGGAGCTGCCCGCGCTGCGGCGCGGCCTGCCGGAGGTGCTGGCCGGTGGCGACCGGCTGGACCGCCCGGTGCGCTGGGTGCACGCCGGCGAGGTGCCGCATATCGCCTCGCTGCTCAAGGGCGGCGAGCTGCTGCTGACCACCGGCCTGGGGCTGGGCGCCCGGCCCTCCGAGCAGCGCGCGTTCATCCGTAAGCTCGCGGACCGCGAGATCGCCGCTCTCGTGGTGGAGCTCGGCTCGCGTTTCGAATCGCTGCCCTCGGCGATGATCGACGCCGCCCGGGACTCCGCCCTGCCGCTGATCCAGCTGCACCGCGAGGTCCCGTACGTCACGGTCACCGAGGAGATCCACACCGAGATCATCAACAGCCACTACACGCTGCTGCGGCGGGCCGACGAGATCCTGCGGCGCTGTACGGACGTCCTGCTGCGCGGCGGTGGCGCCCCCGAGGTGCTCCGGCTGCTGGCCGTCTTCACGGGCAATCCGCTGTGCCTAGAGGCCCCCGACGGCAGCCCGCTCTACGCCGCGGGCCCGGAGGGCGACGACGACAGCGGCGGTCCCGCGGACGCCGACCCCCTGCTGGCCTGGGAGGGCCTGCGCGACACCGGCGTACGCATCGACGTCCCCGGGGGCGGCCACGGCCCCGACGCCGTCCGCGCCCGCCTGGTCCTGCTCCCCGTCAACGCCCCCGTGGCGCCGCTCCACCGGATCGCCGCCGAACGCGCCGCCGACCTCCTCGCCGTCGTCATGCTGCAGTCCCGCCAGGAGGAGGTGCTGGCCGCGCGCGGCCGCGGCGACTTCCTCGCCGACCTGGCCGAGGGCCGCATCTCCGCGGCCGAAGCACCCGCCCAGGCCCGCCTCCTGGGCTTCCGCCCCGGCACCGAACCCGTGCTCCCGGTGGTCATGCGGCTGCCCGCCGGCCTCCCCTCCCCCGGCAGTTGGGCCCTCCTCGCCCAGACCCTGCGCGAGGAACTCGCCCCCCTGGGAGTGCCCGTCCTGCTCGGCGTACGGCCCGTGGAAGGCCGGGCCCCGATGCTCGTGGCGCTGCGCGCCGGCCAGAGCCGTGACGCCCTCGCCGACCGGATCGCCGAGGCGCTGCGCGCCGGAGTCGTCCGCGCCGGACTCGACCGGCCGTCCACGCACCGCCCGGTGGTCGTCGTGGGTACGGCGGGCGACTGGGCCGCGGCGGGCCCTGGCCTGCGGCATGCGGCGGAAGCGGCGGCCGCGGCCCAGGGGCTCCCCGAACAGCCCTGGTACGACGCGCGCCGCCTGGACATCGAGCTGCTGCTGTGGCGGATGCGTGAACACGGCGAACAGGACGTCCTCACGGACTTCGTGGAACGCGCGATCGGCCCGCTGCTCGCCCACGACCGCGGCGCCCGCCAGCCGCTGCTGCCGACGCTGGAGGCGTATCTGGCGAGCGCGGGCCGCAAGGCCGAGACGGCCCGCGATCTGAACGTGAACCGGCAGACGCTGTACGACCGGCTGGCGCGCATCGCCCAACTGCTGGCCACGGATCTGGACGACCCTCAGACGGTCCTGGGCCTGCGGCTGGCCCTGCGCGCCCGCCGCCACACGGAGCGGCCGTAACCCGGCCGCGGACACCCGGGGGACGGCGCTGGAGTGGCCGTCGGCTCCGTCTGCCGTCCTACCCCGCGACCGTCTCGGCCGCCGTCCCGACACCGAGCGCCACCAGCACCCCGCCCGTGGTGCGCTCCAGATTGCGCTGCACCCGGGGGCGCCGCAGCCGTCGCAGCACCCGGCCCGCGCAGACCACGACCAGCAGCAGCCAGCCCGCGGCGATCACCGCGTCGACGACCCCCAGGAGCAGGGTGACACCGAGGACTGAATGCCCCTCGGGGAGGAACTGCGGCACCACCGCCACGAAGAAGATCCCCACCTTGGGGTTGAGCAGACAGCTCAGCAGCCCCTGGCGGAAGGCGCGTACGACCGCGAGGCGCGCGGCGGGCGACGCGGATCCCGAGGCGTCACACGGCACACCGTCCCGCTCGGCCACGTTCTCGTCAGGAGCGAACCCGGACGCCTCCACCGCCGCCGACCGGCGGTGCGCCCAGAGCGCCTGCGCGCCGAGCAGCACCAGATAGGCCGCGCCCACCAGCCGGACGACCGCGAACGCCGCGTCCCAGCGCTGCAGCGCCGCCGCCAGCCCGACCGCCGCGGCCACCGCCCAGGCGAGCGAGCCGACCGCCGCGCCGATGGCCGTGGCGGCGCCCGTACGCCGACCGCCGCGTACACAATTGCGCAGCACCAGAAGGGTGTCGGGACCGGGAGCCATCGTCATCAGAAGGGCGAACAGCGCAAAGCCCGCTATTGCACCCGTCACGGCGATCTCCTGTCGTACGCGTCCCCGATTCCGGGGACCCTATCGGTCGTGCCACGGCTCAGCGACCGGCCCGATGGGCCCAACCATCTCGCCCGGCCGGGCCACTTGAATGGGCCCAACCCGCTAAACCGGGTAAAACGGCTGGTCGGGCGTGACGGGCTGGGTCAACTCGTCGTACACGCTGAGCACCTGCGCGACCGTGTCGTCCTCGCTGGGCCAGCCGGCCGCCTGCACGCGGCCCGCTTCGGCGAGCGCGTCCCGGCGCGCGGGGTCCGCGAGGAGGCCGAGGACGGAACGGGCGAGGGCGGCGGCATCTCCGTAACGGACCAGTTCCGCGGCCCGGCCGACCAGTTCGCGGGTGCCTCCGGTGTCGGTGGCGACCAGCGGCACCCCGGCACGCAGCGCCTCCTGGGCGATCAGGGAGCGGGCCTCCCAGCGGCTGGGCAGCACCACCAGGTCGGCGGCGGCGAGGAGTTCGGGCACGTCGTCACGGCGGCCGAGCAGCTGGACGGGCAGCCGCTCGGCGTCGATGCGCCGCTGCAGCGCGGCCCGCTGATCCCCCTCCCCCGCGATGGCAAGCAGCGGCTGCGGGTCGAGCGCGCACCAGGCATGCGCCGCGTCCAACAGCAGGTCATGGCCCTTGGACGAGTCGAGACGGCCGACCGCGAGCAGCAACGGGCGGTCCACGGCGCCCAGTTCGGCCCGCTCCTTGTGCCGCATCCGGTCGTGGTCCTCGGGCTCGGACGACATGCGAACGGGCCGGGGGCGCGGAATCGCGACGGGCGCTAGGCGTGCGTCACGCGCGCCCCGCTCTCGCGCCCGGTCCACAAGATCGGAGCAGACCCCCAGGACGACTGCGGCGGCCCTCGCCACCCGCCGCTCCATCAGATGCACGAGCCCGGACCGCGCGCCCTCGTTGTGCGCCTTCGTGTGCCAGGTAATGACCAGGGGAACCCGCCCTCCCCGGGGGCCGCGCAGTCCGCGCAGCGCCAAGGAGGCCCGCAGACCGGCCCGCAGGCCGTGCGCGTGGACGAGGTCGGCATCCCAGCAGGCGCTGCGCAGCGAGGCCACACTCGCCGGGTCCGTACGCGGCGCGACCTGCGCGAACCGTGCGCCCGCGCCGGTGAAGTCGTAGACCGTCTCGGTGGCGGACGTGGCACAGACCGTCACCCGCACCCCGCGCGCCACCAGTCCCGCGGCCAGCGAGCGGACATGCGCGGCGCTGCCGGCGCTGCCGTGCCCGAGCACCTGGACCGTGCGCAGCGGCGACTGCCCGTGCGACAGGGTCGGGGTGGTGGTCACGTGGTTCAGGCTCCTGGGTCGGCGGACGGTAGGGACCGTACCGGTGGGGCGGTCGAAGTACTACAAGGCGCTGCGGCGTGCTGCGGGGTGTTGCGGGTCGTGGCGGGTTGTTGCGGAGTTCGACAAGGTCGTACCGGAACGGGCCGGATCGGGATCGTGCGGGACGCCCGGAGACACCCGGACACCGCGGCACACAGCCGTCAACACCAGTGACGTCCCCCGACCGGGCATGACACGGGGAACGCGCCCGGTACCGCGCACCACCCAGGATGCCAGCCCGGCGACGTCAATTCGGCATCGCGCGCCTGCCGTTCCCGTGGGAAGCCTCACCCGCACATCTACGGGTTCACCCACATGGGCGACAAATCGGCTGCCTTGGTTGCCGTTCACCCGGGGCGTCAGGGGTGTCAGGGGCGGATGTGGCGTCGGTGGGCGGTCAGGGGCGGCTCCGGCGCCTCGGCACGGCCCGCCTCGCTCCTTCTGGAGGCGAGGGGGCGTCGGTGGGCCCGGGGCCCTGTGGCCGTACCGCCCGGTGCCCCGGGGCAACAGCCCCGGCGTACGTCAGACGCGGCCTACATTTCAGACCGCGTCGTACGCACCTCAGGCCCGGGCTACGTCAGACCGCGGCGTACCTACCTCAGGCCCGCCCTACGTCAGATCGCTTCGACGGCCCTGCTGACGCGGTCCCCCGCGGCCGCGGCGGCGATCAGTCCGGCGGCGTGCGCGGCCAGCCCCTTGCGGCCGTTTCCGCTGACGATGGCCAGCCCGAGGGCCGCCCCGAGGGCATGCGCCCCGGCATCCCCGAGCATCGTGCGCTCCCCGAGATCGTCCCCGACGACCGCGGCCGCGGCACCCATGGGCGCGGCGGACAGCGACCCCGCCGTTCCGCCGCGCAGCAGCCCCGGCGCGCCGATGGCCAGCACGGCACCCGCCGCCCGGCCCGGCCGGACGTCCAGGAGGTTCACCAAGTGGGCCGACCCCGCGATCACCACGCCCGCCAGCAGCTTGTCGGCCGAGCGCTCCTTGAGGAGGGCACCCGCGGCGAGGCCCGCGGCCCCGATCCCGAACAGCTTCACCGCTCCACTGGTGACCTCGCCGTGCCGGAGCGCCGAGAGGTGCGCCCGGAATCCGCGCCGGGGGTCACCGGCACCGAAGACATCGTCGTACGCGCCGCAGCCCCCGGCGGCGAGCACCGCCAGGGCCGTCGCACTCCGGGCGCGGGCGGGCAGCCCCGGCACGGTGGCGGCGGCGAGCGCGGTGCCGGTGGCCGTGGCGAGTCCGGCGTGCAGGTTCACGGTGCGGCCCGCGTAGTTCTTCCGCTCCCACAGGACGGCACCGCCCGGCGGCCGGCTCCTCAGCGCCCCGTACACGGCCCGTGTCGCTCCTGCCGCCCCGAGAAACGCCGAGATCCGTCCCAGCACCCTGCTGCCGGCCACCGCCACCATGTCACTCCCCTCGCCGGCACCGTGCCGGGCTCGACTCCTGGCCACCACCCTAGGGGCGGGAGCTACACGGCCACGCGGGAGTCCCGCCGCTGACCTGCCTGCTCTGAACACGCCTGGGGCGGCGCGGCCATGGGACCGCGCTGCAGCCCCAACCCACGCGCCCTACCGCCCCGTGCGCGCCGTTTCCAGTAGTTCCTCGGCGTGTGCCCGGGCCGTTTCGGAGTCCTCCTGGCCGGCGAGCATCCGGGAGAGTTCGCGGACCCGCTCCTCGCCCTCCAGGACCGTGACGCCGCTCCTGGTGACCGATCCGTCGTTCGTCTTCTCCACCAGCAGCTGGCGGTCCGCGAACGCCGCGACCTGCGGGAGGTGCGTGACCACCACGACCTGCGCCGACTTCGCGAGCCTGGCCAGACGCCGGCCGACCTCGACGGCCGCCTTGCCGCCGACGCCCGCGTCGACCTCGTCGAAGAGGTAGGTCGGTACGGGGTCAGAACCAGCGAAGACGACCTCGACGGCGAGCATCACCCGGGACAGCTCACCGCCGGACGCCCCCTTGGAGATCGGCCGGGGCGGTGCGCCGGGGTGCGGGGCCAGGAGAAGCTCGACCTCGTCGGCGCCGGTCGGGCCGTAGGCGACATTGCGGCCGCCGACCATGATGCCGTCGGCGTCCTCCGCCACCTCGGTCTGCCGGATCTCGACGCTCACCCGCGCGTGCGGCATGGCGAGTTCCCCGAGCTCGGTGGTGACCGCGTCGGCGAACCGCTTCGCCGAGGCGGTGCGGGCATCGGTCAACGCCTGTGCCAGTTCGCCCAGTTCGGCGCGGAGTGCGTCCCGCTCCCCGGTCAGCTCGCCGATCCGGTCGTCGTCACCGTCCAGTTCGGCGAGCCGCGCGGCGCTCTCCTCGGCCCATGCCAGCACCGCCGCGATGTCCTTGCCGTACTCGCCGTACTTGCGGGTCAGATGGGTCAGGGCGGCGCGGCGCTCCTCGACCGCGGCGAGCCGCAACGGGTCGGCGTCCAGGCCGTCCGCGTAACTGGCCAGCTCGCCCGCCACGTCCGCCATCAGGATGCCGATCTCACCGAGCCGGTCGGCCAGGGCGGACAGCTCCCGGTCATGGCTGCGGACGGCGTCCAGCGCGCGGTGAGCGCCCGCGACCAGGGTGGTGGCGTCGACGCCCTCGGGGTCTTCGGGGTTGCCGGCCAGCGCGGCATGTGCGGCGGTCGCGGCGGAGGCGAGCGCCTCGGCGTGGCCGAGCCGCTCGGCTTCGGCGGCGAGTTCGGTGTCCTCGCCCGGCTGTGGCTCGGCCGCGGCGATCTCGTCGAGGCCGAAGCGCAGCAGATCGGCTTCCTGGGAGCGTTCGCGGGCCCGCGTCGTCAGCTCGTCCAGCTCGGCGGCGACGGCGCGCAGCCGGCGGTGGGCGGCCGCGTACTTGGCGAGCGGGACGGCGACGGCGTCCCCGGCGTAGCGGTCCAGGGCCTGTCGCTGGCGGGCCGGCCGCAGCAGGCCCTGCTGGTCGGTCTGGCCGTGGACGGCGACCAGGTCGTCCGCCAACTCCCCCAGCAGGCCGACGGGTACGGAACGGCCGCCCACGTGGGCGCGCGAGCGGCCTTCGGCGGACACGGTGCGGCTGATCAGCAGGGCACCGTCGTCCAGCTCCGCGCCGGCCTCCTCGGCCCGTACGGCCGCCGGGGCCTTGGGACCGATGGTGATCCGGCCCTCCACGACCGCCGACTTGGCGCCGATCCGCACCAGGGCGGGGTCCGCGCGCCCGCCGAGCAGCAGGCCGAGGCTGGTGACGACCATGGTCTTGCCCGCGCCTGTCTCGCCCGTCACCGCCGTGAAGCCCGGGGACAGCTCGACAACGGCGTCGTCAATGACGCCCAGGGACCGGATCCGCATCTCCTCCAACACGGATACGACCTTACGAGGTCCAGGGGCCGCCCCGCGACGGCCTCCCCCTCACTCCTGCCCGCGGCCCTGAGGAAAACCCCACCGAAAGACGGGTGGATGCCTCATGGTGCGGCACCGCGCTCGGCCGTCACCCTGATCACAGAACGCAACGAAAGGTGTGCTCATGTCCAGCGGATTGGCGCGTGCGGCGCTGCGGGGTCACCGCCCCGCATTCACGGGGACGGCGGTGGCGACACTGTTCGCGGCGACCGTCGTGGGTGCGTCGACGACCATGCTCGCCGCGACCGGCACGGACGGCGTACCGCCCGCCGCGCGACGGGCGATGGAGGCCGACAACGTCGGGGACATGGCCGTCGTCCTCCTCATCGGCTCGGTCTATATGTCGATTTTCGTGGTCGCCTCGACGATGGGGACGGCCGTCGCGCAGCAGCACCGCGAGTTCGCGATGCTCCGCGCGATCGGCGCCCGGCCCTGGCAGATCCGCCGGGCGACCGCGACGCAGGCCGTGGCGGCCGCCATCCCGTCGGCGCTCGCCGGATGTGCGCTCGGGGCGGTGCTGGCGTGCTGGTGGTTCGGTGGCATGGTGGCCCACGGCCTCATCCCCCGCGAGGTCTCCTTCCACTTCAGCTGGGCGGCTCTTCCGGTGTGCCTGGCGGTGGCTGTGGTCACTTCCGCGGTCGCCGGGTTGCTCGCGGCGAGCCGGTTCGCGGCGCTGCGTCCCGCGCGGGCGCTGGAGGAAGCGGCCGCGGGCCGCCGGGAGCTGGGCCTGCTGCGGCTGCCCCTGGGGCTGGCCGCGGTGGCGGGCGGGGTGATCGTCTCCCGGCTGCTCGCCGACCAGCCGGCGAGCGAGGCGAGCCAGGGCGCGTTCCTGGTCCTGCTGCTGTTCTGCATCGGCGTCGGGCTGCTGGGCCCACGCCTCATCAGCCCGGCGGCCTGGCTGGTGTCCCGGCTGATCGGCCGGTTCGGCAGCGCGGCCGAGCTGGCGATGCAGAACGTCACGACACAGTCCCGCCGGTTCTCCGCCGCCGTCGTCCCGCTGGTCCTGGTGGTGGCCTTCGGCACCACGAAGATCGCGATGCGCACCACCGCCCAGCACCGGACCGGTTCGGCCGGCCCGGCGGGCGAGGTATGGCTGGACTACATCGGCACGGGGCTGTACGCGGGCTTCGCCGCCATCGCCGCCGCCAACACCCTGGCCATGATCACCGCTGAGCGCCGTCGCGATATGGCGCTGCTGCGCCTGATCGGCTCGCATCCGCGCCAGGTGCGGGCGATGGCGGCCTGGGAAGCGGCCGTCGTCGCGGGCACCGCCCTCGTCCTCGGCACGGCCATCGCGCTGTTCACCATGGCCCCGATGCTGCAGCAGGCGTTCGGTGACGCGCTGCCGTATGTGCCCTGGACGACGGCCGGCGCCATAGCCGGCGGCACTCTTCTGCTCGCGCTGCTCGCCACCGGCCTGCCCACCCACATCAGCCTGCGTCGCCGTGCCACGGAAACCCTGACCGCGGCCTGACCCCAGAGAGGTACACCCGATGAACGGCCCACGGCGCCCCCGCCGCACCTGCGGCACAGCCCTGTTGCTCGCCGCCATGACCGCCCTCACCGCCACCGCCGCCTGCGGGGCCCCGGCCGGACCGGACCGCGCGGCTCGGCCCGCTCCCGGCGCTTCGGCCGCCACCCCGCCCGCATCCCTGGAAGGCGTCTGGCGGATGGACGGCTACGGCACGCTCGTCACCATCAAGGACCGCAGCCTGCGGACGTACGAGACCACGACCATCAGTTGTCTGCCCGGCTCGGTCACCGGCACCCGCTCGGACAGCCCCGACGGGCACGGCCGGAGCGTGTTCACGGTCCCCGACTCGGCCCCCATCACAGTGACTCCCACCGGCCCCGGCCGCGCCCGGCTGTCCATCGAGGACAGCGTCGGCCGCCGCGGCCTGCATCGCATCGGCGCGCTGCCGGACCGCTGCCGAAAGCGCCCGCCACACGACCCACGAACGGTCTTCGACGTCTTCTGGAAGACGTTCGCCGAGAACTACCCCTTCTTCCACGCGAAGAAGATCGACTGGCCGGCGGTCCGCGACCGCTACCGCCCCCGCATCACGGCGAAGACCACCGACGACGAACTCTTCGCCGTGCTGCGCAAGATGATCGAGCCGCTGCACGACGCACACACCCGGGTCATCGCAGGACCCGACCAGTGGTTCGCGGGCCGGCGCCCCGGCACCGTCCTTCCCACACGGGAATCCACCGCCCGCATCGACAAAGCGATCGCCGCGAACCTAGGCCCCGGAATCACCCAACGGCGCTGGGCCCAGGGCAATCTCTCGTACGTCGATCTCCCCGGCCGTATCGGCTACTTCCGTGTCAGCCAGTTCGCCGACTACACCGAGAAGGGCGACTACGCCGGCGATGTCGCCGAACTCGACCGCGCCCTGGACTCCGTGTTCACCAAGGCCCGTACGCAGGGCCCGACGGCCCTGCGCGGCCTCATCGTCGACGTACGGCTCAATGGCGGCGGCGCGGACCCGCTCGGCCTGCGCATCGCCTCCCGGCTCACCGACCGCCCCTATCTCGCCTACAGCAAGCGGGCACGCAACAACCCCCACGAGCCCGGCGGGTTCACCACGCCCCAGCCGCGACAGGTCCGCCCGCACCGGGGCCCGGTCTACACCGGCCCGATCGCGGTCCTGACCGGGCGGCTGACGATCAGCGCGGGCGAGACCTTCACCCAGTCCCTGATGGGCCGCTCCCCGTCCCCCACCCGCATCGGCGAGAACACCCAGGGCGTCTTCTCCGACATCCTGGACCGTGCTCTCCCGAACGGCTGGACGTTCGGCCTCCCCAACGAGGAGTTCCTGACCGCCGACGGTCACACCTTCGACGGCCCCGGCATCCCTCCGGCCATCCCTACCCCCGTCTTCACGGACGAGGAACTCACAGCACGCCGCGACTCCGCCCTCACCCGCGCCCGCGCGTATCTGTCGCAACGGGCCCATGGAGACAGCGACCAGACGGACACGAAACGCACGGGAGGAGACCGGCCTCCGAGCCCCACGCCCTAGGGGGGTTCCGAGGCCCAAGCCCGCCCTAGGGGGGTGCCGTCAAAGTCCCGCCTGGCCCGCGTCCTACGGGCGAACGACGGGACTTTGACAGCGACCCCTACTGCGGCGCCCCCCGCCACCCCGCCACCGGCAGGGCGAACTTGGCAACCAGACGATCGGTGAAGGAGGCATGATGCAGTCGCGCGAGGCGTACGGGTACGGCGCCACGGCGGACCTCCACCCGTGCGCCGGCGGGGAGCTCGACACTGCGGCGGCCGTCGCACCACAGCACGCCGTGCGGGGTCTTGGGCTGGACCTCCACCGCCAGCACCGAATTCGGCGAGGTGACCAGCGGCTTGGCGAACAGGGCGTGCGCGCTGATCGGGACCATCAGCAGCGCCTCGACCTCGGGCCAGACCACCGGGCCGCCGGCCGAGAAGGCATACGCCGTCGAGCCGGTCGGGGTCGCGCAGACCACCCCGTCGCCGCCGAAGCGCGACACGGGCCGGCCGTCGACCTCGGTGACGACCTCCAGCATCCGCTCCCGTGCGGCCTTCTCCACCGACGCCTCGTTCAGCGCCCAGTCGGTGTGCACGACGCTGCCGTTGTTCCGTACGAGGACATCGAGCGTCATCCGCTCCTCGACCTCGTAGGCGCGGGTGACGACCCGGTCGACAACCTTGTCGAGGTCGTCGCGTTCGGCCTCCGCCAGGAAGCCGACCCGGCCGAGGTTGACGCCGAGCATCGGCACTCCAGAGGTACGGGCGAAGTCCGCACCACGCAGCAGCGTGCCGTCCCCGCCGAGCACCACCAGCAGTTCGCAGCCCTCGGCCGCGCACTGCTCCGACTCGACGCGCACGACCTCCGGCGGCAGCGGGAGATCCGCGGCCTCCTCCGCCAGCACCCGCACCCCGATCCCGCTGCGCAGGAGTCCCTGGACGACGAGTTCGGCGCTGCGGATGGCCGCGGGGCGGCCGGTGTGCGCGAGCAGGAAGACGGTCCGCTGCCCGCCGTTCCCTTCGTGTGCTGCGCTGTCTTCAACTGCCTGGGTAGTGGTCAACGGGGCCCCTCCGCCACTGCACGGTCGACATCCGCCGGGTCGAGTGCAGGCGCCCCGGCGCGCAGCCACAGAAAGTACTCGACATTCCCGGAAGGTCCAGGCAGCGGGCTCGCAGTCACGCCAAGCACCCCGAGCCCCAGTTCGGCCGCCCGGCCGGCGACCGCGCGCACCGCCTCGGCCCGCAGTTCCGGGCTGCGCACCACCCCGCCGCTGCCCAGCCGCTCCTTGCCGACCTCGAACTGCGGCTTGACCATCAGCACCAGGTCGGCGTCGGGCGCCGTGCAGCCCACGAGCGCGGGCAGCACCAGCCCCAGCGGGATGAAGGAGAGATCGCCGACGACAAGGTCGACGGGCACCGAGTCAATCTGTTCGAGCGTCAACTCGCGTACGTTCGTACGGTCCTTCACAGTGACCCGGTCATCACTCTGCAGGGACCAGGCCAGCTGTCCGTATCCGACGTCGGCGGCGACGACATGCCCGGCGCCGGCCCGCAGCAGGACATCGGTGAAACCGCCGGTCGAGGCGCCCGCGTCCAGTGCCCGCCGGCCTTCGATCCGCAGCCCGTGCGGGACGAAGGCGGCGAGGGCGCCGGCGAGCTTGTGGCCACCGCGGGAGACGTAGTCGGGGTCGCTCTCGTCCGCGCGGACGACCACGGCCGCGCTGGTCTCCACCTGGGTGGCCGGCTTGGTCGCGGTCGCCCCGCCGACGGTCACCCGCCCCGCGGCGATCAGCTGGCTCGCGTGCTCGCGCGAGCGGGCCAGCTTGCGGCGCACCAGCTCCGCGTCGAGTCGGCGTCGTGCCACTCCTGCCACCTGTGGTTCAGCTCCTGTTGTCGTACGTCGTCGTGTCGCGCGTCATCGCGGACGGGGCGGGCGGCCCGGGGCGCTGGTCGAGAGCGGCCAGCGCGTCCCGCAGCCCACGGTGCACATCCTCGTACACGTCGAGGTGCCCGGCGGCGGGGAGGTGGTCGGCGTCGGCAAGGCGCCGCAGCCGGGCGTCCACCGTGGCGTCCCCGGTCGGCGTGAGCACGATCCCGAGCGGCTGAGGCCCCGCGGACTCGACAGGCGCGGCGGGCGCGGCATCGCCCGCGGGCCCATCCACCCCGGCGGGTCCGGCGGACACGGCGGACACCACGGTGGCAGCGGACTCGGCGTGCACGTCGGATACGGCGGGCCCGTGGGATCCCGCGGCTGCCTCCGGCTCCGGGCCGGACGTCGGCTCTTGCATGCCCCGACGCTACCTTGGCGGAGGGTGTCGACCGCGAACGAGTCGCCCGCGACCTGGCGTATCGTCGTCCGCGATGGCAACTCTCGACCAGTGCCGCGCCGCGCTCGACCGGCTGGCCCAGAACATGTCCTCCGCGGACGGCGACGTACGCAGCGCCGCCGCGCTCGACCGTTCGCTCAGCTGCCGCATCACGGACCTGGACACCACGTTCCTGGGGCGCCTTGCCGGCGGCAGTATCCAGGATGTGACCAGCGTCCCCGGCCCGCCGCCTCACAAGGCCGAGATCCGGCTCTCCATGGCCGGGGACGATCTGGTCGCGCTGGTGGCCGGCGATCTCAACTTCGCGAAGGCGTGGGGCAGCGGTCGCGTCAAGCTGGAAGCGAGCCTGCGCGACCTGCTGCGCCTCAGGACACTGCTGTAGTCGCGGCCGCGGCCCGCCCGGACGCGCCGCCGGCCACACCGCCCGCCGAGCCGTCCGCCGCGACGGGGCCGCCCCCGCCGGCAGCCCCACCCGCACCCCTACGGGGCTTGCGCGCCGCGGGGATGACCAGCGGGGTGCCGGTCTCCGGGTCGTCGATGACCTGGCAGCCGAGCCCGAAGACGCGCTCCACCAGTTCCGCGGTGACGATGTCCGACGGCGCGCCCTCGGCGATGACCGCGCCGTCCTTCATGGCGATGAGGTGGGTGGCGTAGCGGGCGGCGTGATTGAGGTCGTGCAGCACGGCGACCAGGGTGCGCCCCTGCTCCTCGTGCAGCTCCGCGCACAGGTCCAGGACCTCGATCTGGTGCTGGATGTCCAGGTATGTCGTCGGCTCGTCCAGGAGCAGCAGCGGTGTCTGCTGAGCGAGCGCCATCGCGATCCAGACGCGCTGCCGCTGCCCGCCCGAGAGCTCGTCGACATAGCGCTCGGCCAGCTCGCCGACGCCGGTCGCCGCCATCGACTCCTGGACGATCCGCTCGTCGTCGGCCGACCACTGGCGCAGCAGGCCCTGGTGCGGATAGCGGCCGCGCGCCACCAGGTCCGACACCGTGATCCCGTCCGGCGCTATGGACGACTGCGGCAGCAGCCCGAGCGTCCTGGCGACCTTCTTGGCCGGGAGCGAGGAGATCACCGAACCGTCCAGGAGCACCGATCCCGCGCTCGGCTTGAGCATCCGCGAGAGGGCGCGCAGCAGCGTGGACTTGCCGCAGGCGTTCGGTCCGACGATGACCGTGAAGGAGTGGTCGGGGATGGCGACCGAGAGGTTCTGGGCGATGACCCGCTGGTCGTAGGCGAGGGTGACGTTCTCGGCCGTGAGACGGCTCACTTCAGGACTCCTGGGTTGTCGTATCGCTGCTGTTGTCGTCCGGCGTGGCCGCGGCAGTTGTCCGGTGCTCCGCGCCGTCGCTCATTTCCCACGCCGCCCTGTCGCTCATATCCGCCCCGCGACATCGCTCATATCCGCCCCGCCTTGCGCTCCACAGCCAGCAGCCAGAGCAGATACCCACCGCCGAGGACGCCGGTCAGTACGCCCACCGGCAGCTGTTCGGCGCCGAAGAGCCGCTGCGAGGCCCAGTCCGCGGCGATCAGCAGTACAGCGCCCATGAGGGCGGACGGCAGCAGGTTGGGGCCGGGCGAGCGGGTGAGTCGACGGGCCAGTTGAGGTGCGGTGAGCGCCACGAAGGAGATCGGGCCGGCCGCGGCGGTGGCGGAGGCGACGAGCAGGACGGACGCCAGCAGCGTGAGGACCCGGACCCGGTCGACCCGTACGCCCAGCGCGTAGGCGGCATCGTCGCCCATCTCCAGCATGCGCAGCGGGCGGCCGTAGAGCAGCACCAGCGGGACGAGTACGGCGCAGACGGCGGTCAGCGGCCAGACCTGGTCCCAGTCCCGGCCGTTGAGCGAACCGGTCATCCAGGTGGTGGCCCGGGTCGCCTCGACGATGTTCGCCTTGGTGAGGAGGTAGAGCACGACGGCGTAGAGCATCGCGGAGGCGCCGATGCCGACGAGCACGAAGCGGTAGCCCTGGATGCCGCGCTTCCAGGCGAGCAGGAAGATGGCAACGCCGGTGGCCACACCGCCGACGACCGCACCCGCGGCGACCGCGAAGGACCCGCCCTGGAAGTAGACGATGACGACCAGCGCGCCGACCGACGAGCCCTGGGCGAAGCCGAGGACGTCGGGGCTGCCCAGCGGGTTGCGCGAAACGGTCTGGAAGACCGCTCCGGAGATCCCGAAGGCGGCGCCGACCAGCAGCCCCACCAGGACCCGCGGCAGTCGCAGGTCGTACACGATGAACTCCTGGCCGGCGTTGCCGCCACCGGTCAGCGCGCTGAGCACCTCGGCCGGCGTCATCGGGTAGTCGCCGGAGCCGACCAGCGCGATGCCCGCGGCCAGCGCGACGGCCAGGAGCAGCAGTCCGACGAAGACGGCGCGTACGTCCAGGCGCAGCGAGAGCCCGCCCGCGCTGCGTACCGACGTCACCCGCCGGGCCGCCGTCGCACGCTTGGCGCGCTTCTTCGTGCCCTCCGCGGGCTTCACAGTCGAGCTCATTCCGACGCCTCGCTTCGCTCGCTCACAGCTGGGCCATCCTCCGACGTCGTACGAGATAGATGAAGACCGGGCCACCGACGAGGGCCGTGACGATGCCGACCTGTAGCTCGCCGGGCCGGGCCACGACCCGGCCGAGGATGTCCGCGCCGAGCAGCAGGACCGGCGAGAGCACCGCGGAGTACGGCAGGATCCAGCGCATGTCGGGACCGGTGATGGCGCGTACGACATGCGGAACCATCAGGCCGACGTACACGATCGGGCCGCATGCGGCGGTCGCCCCGCCGCACAGCAGCGTGACGGCGATCATCGCCAGCACGCGGGTGCGGGTCAGCCGGGCGCCGAGCGCCCGTGCCTGGTCGTCGCCGAGCGCGATGGCGTTCAGCGGCCGGGCGATCAGCAGCGCGAGGACGCCGCCCACCGCCAAGAACGGCGCGATCTGAGTGACCGTCGGCATGGTGGCGGTGGCCAGCGAACCGACCGTCCAGAAGCGCATCTTGTCCAGTGCGGCGGTGTCCATCAGGTTGACCGCGTTGATGTAGCCGACGAGGACTGCGGTCAGCGCGGTGCCGGCGAGGGCGAGCCGTACGGGGGTGGCGTTACGGGTGCCGCCGAGGACGTACACCGCGACGTTGACCACCGCCGCGCCGACGAAGGCGAACCACACATAGCCGGTCAGCGAGGTGACGCCGAAGAAGCTGATGGCGGAGACGACCGCGGCCGAGGCGCCGGCGTTGATGCCGAGAACTCCGGGGTCCGCGAGGGGATTTCGGGTCAGCGCCTGCATGACCGTGCCGGCCAGGCCGAGGGCGGCGCCGACGATCAGGCCGATCAGGGTGCGCGGGAGGCGCACATCGCGGATGACCACGTCCGTGTCGGAGCCGGAGTAGTGGAACACCCCGTGCCAAACCTGGTCCAGGGGTATCTGTTTGGCACCGACGACTATGCCGAGGACGGTGACGGCGGCCAATACGGCCACGGAGGCGACCAGCCCCGCGGAGCGTGTGACCTGCCGGCGCTGCGGCGCCACAGGTGCCGAGGCCTTTGGTGCTTCGGGAGGACTGTCAACCAACACAAGCGTTAGGTTAGCCTACCCTCACGTGCCGACTCGTGGGCCCTCCGTCGGCGGGCCTGCCCCGTCGCGGCACCCGTTACAGCCCCTCCAAGAGAGAAGCGCCCCCACCATGAGCACCCCCAGCAGCGTAACCCTGTCCCGACGCGGCATCCTGGCCGCGGGTGGCGCCGTCGGCATCGGCGCGCTGCTCGCCGCATGCGGCGACAAGGGCTCAGGGGACGCCAAGAGCGGTGCCAAGAGCGGCCCGTGGTCGTTCACCGACGACCGCAAGGTGAAGACCTCCCTCGACGGTGTTCCGCAGCGCATCGTCGCCTTCACCGGCACCGCCGCCGCGCTGCACGACTTCGGGATCGACGACCAGATCGTCGGCGTCTTCGGCCCGACCAAGCTCCAGAACGGCAAGGCCGACCCGCAGGCGGGCGACATCGATGTCGACAAGGTCACCATCCTCGGCAACGCCTACGACAAGTTCAACGTCGAGAAGTACGCGGGCCTGACCCCCGATCTGCTGATCACGAACATGTACGAGCCGGGCGCACTGTGGTTCGTCCCGGAAGACAGCGCGGACAAGATCGCAAAGCTCGCCAAGAGCGTCGCCATCACGTCGTCCCGGGTACCGCTCGTCAAGATCATCGAGCGGTACGCCGAGCTGGCCGAATCGCTGGGCGCCGACCTGAAGGCCAAGAAGGTCACCGACGCCAAGGCCCGCTTCGAGAAGGCCGCCGCGTCGCTGCGCAAGGCCGCCAAGTCCCACCCCGTCAAGGTGCTCGCCTGCTCCGGCAGCCCCGAGCTCTTCTACGCCTCCAACCCCGGCATCAACGCCGACCTCATGTACTACAAGTCCCTCGGCGTCGACCTGATCGTCCCCGACCACCTGGACAAGGGCGGCTACTTCGAGAGCCTGAGCTGGGAGAACGCCGACAAGTACAAGGCCGACCTGCTGCTGCTCGACAACCGCACCGCCACCCTGCAGCCCAAGGAGCTGGCCGCCAAGCCCTCCTGGGCCAAACTGCCCGCCGTCAAGGCCGGTCAGATCACGCCCTGGTCGAGCGAGCCGCGCTTCTCGTACGCGGGCGCTGCGCCGCTCATCGAGGCGATCGCCAAGGCGATCGAGGGCGCCAAGAAGGTCAACTGACGTATCGGCGCTGGACACCGTCACCGAACAGCCGCCCCTTACCGGAGGTTCCCCACATGACCACGACCGCCGCACCCGCCACCGCGCCGTTCCGCTTCTTCGATGTGCACGTCGTACGCACCCGTCGGCTCAGCACCTCCATGATCCGGGTCACCTTCGGCGGCGACCGCCTGGCCGAGCTGGTGTCCGGCGGTCGTGACCAGCGCTTCAAACTGTTCCTCCCGCAGCCCCACCAGGACCGGCCGGTCTTCGACGACATGGGCGACGGCTGGTACACGGCCTGGCGGGCGCAGGACCCGGCCGAGCGTCCGGTGATGCGCTCGTACACGATCCGCGAACAGCGCCATGACCCGGCGGAGTTCGATGTCGACTTCGCGCTCCACGGAACGGAGCCGTCGGCCTCCCCCAAGCTCTCGACTTCTCCCCCACTCTCCACTTCGTTCGAGCGGGCGGACCCCCATGAGCAGGGAGGCGCCCCCATCGAGGCGGGCGGCCCCGCCTCCCGCTGGGCCGCGCACGCCCGGCCCGGCGACCGGCTGACCGTGCTCGCCCCAGCCGTCGAGGACAACGGCGGCGTCGACTTCCGGCCGCCGGCCGGCACCGACTGGATCCTGCTCACCGGCGACGAGACGGCGCTGCCCGCCATCGCCGGCATCCTGTCCTGGCTGTCCCCGGGCACCCACGCCAAGGTCTGGATCGAGGTCGCGCACGAGGACGACCGGCATCGCCTGCCGACCTTCGCCGACGCCGACATCACCTGGATCGTCCGGGACGGGCACGGAGACGGGACGACCACCGCGCACCGCGAGCCGGTGCTCGACGCGTTGCGCGCCGCCGAGCTGCCCGACGGCACGCCGTACGCCTGGATCGCGGGCGAGGCCGGCACCGTCAAGGCGGTACGCAGGCACCTCGTCGGCGAACGCGGAATCGACCGCAAGGCCGTCAAGTTCACCGGCTACTGGCGCCGCGGCGCCACCGAGGAGGACCTGATCGCGGAGCTGACGGCGGCCGCGACAACGACCGACCAGGACTGACCGCCGGCCACAGACCACCGGCAACCCATCACCGCAACGGCATGGGCCCCGCTCACCGAGCGGGGCCCATCGCGCCGAGGCCGACGCCCCTCTACCTCGCTACATCCCTACATCCCGATCCGCCCCAACGCCTTCCCCCCGTCGGCCCCGCAGCGCCCCTCCCCCGCCGCCGTCCAGGCCGCCGCGCACAACGCCCGCAGCCCGTCCAGCGGTGTGCCGTCGCCGTCCAGGACGAGCACGTCACCGGCCGTCTCGGCCCGCCAGCCGCCGCACCGGAAGCCGCCGTCCACGGGCACCACATCCGGCTGCGGCTCCAGCACCCCGCGCAGATCCGCGTCCACATACGTCGGCCGGTGCTGCGGCGGCGCGGCCAGCAGCTCCGCCGCCGTCGTCACACCGGTGAGCACCAGCAGCGAGTCGACCCCGCCGTTGTACGCGCCCTCGATGTCCGTATCGAGCCGGTCCCCGATCACCAACGGCCGCTCGGCGCCGGTCCGCAGCACCGTCTCCCGGTGCATCGGCGGCTGCGGCTTGCCCGCCACCTGCGGCGTCCCGCCCGCGGCGATCCGGACCACCTCCACCAACGCGCCGTTGCCCGGAGCGATCCCGCGCTCCTTGGGGATCGTCAGATCGGTGTTGGACGCGAACCACGGCACCCCGCGCTGCACCGCATACGCGGCCTCCGCCAGCCGCTCCCAGTCCAGCGTCGGGTCATAGCCCTGCACCACGGCCGCCGGATCGTCGTCCGCGGACGCCACCGGCGCAAGGCCGCGCTCGCGCAGCGCCACCCGCAGCCCCTCGCCTCCGATGGCCAGCACCCGCGCGCCCGACGGCACCTGCTCCGCGATCAGTCGTGCCACCGCCTGCGCCGAGGTGATCACATCCGCCGGACCGGTCGGCAGCCCGAAACCGGAGAGCTGCGCCGCGACCGCCTCCGGGGTCCGGGACGCGTTGTTGGTCACATAGGCGAGATGCATCCCGCCGTCCCGCGCCACGGTCAGCGACTCCACCGCGTGCTCGATGGCGTGTCCGCCGGCGTAGACGACCCCGTCCAGATCCAGCAGCGCCGTGTCGTACGCCTCGCTCAGCGCGCGCTCGCACCCGTCGGGCCGACGCCGCCTGCTCCCGCCCGCCCGCCCGCGAATCTGCTCATTCATGCCGTCTCGCTCCTCACGACCGCGCGTCGTACGCAGGGCCCCGCTCCGCATCACGGACCGTCGCCCTCCGCGCGGCTCGCCGTTCTCCGCCTCGCGCATACCGATATTTCCAGCCACCTGCCGGCTGTCCCCCCGATCATCCCTCACCCGTCAGGCGGCATAGCATTCTTCAATGACCAGTACCGACGGCCTCCGCCTCCTCCCGTTCCGCGGACTGCGTTACGCCGCGGACAGGGTCAGCAGCCTCACCGCTGTCACCTCCCCGCCGTATGACGTCGTGGTCCGGCCGGACGGCGTGCGTCACCTGGAAACCGCCGATCCGTACAACATCGTCCGGCTGATCCTCCCGCACGCCGCCGACCCCGCCACCCGCCACCGCCAGGCCGCCGACACCCTGCGCCGCTGGCGTGCCGAGGGCGTCCTGACGCAGGACGAGCGGCCGGCGCTGTACGTCTACGAGCAGCGCAGCGGCGAGGTGCTGCAGCGCGGGCTGATCGGCGCGCTGTGCCTGGACGGTCCGGTGCTGCCTCACGAGGACGTCATCGCCGAGGTGGTCGAGGACCGGGCCGACCTGATGCGCGCGGCGGCCGCCAATTTCGAGCCGCTGCTGCTCTCCTACCAGGGCCAGGGCACGGCGACCGGCGCCGCCGCCGTCATCGAGCGCATAGTGCGGTGCGCCCCGCTGCTCGCCACCACCACGGAGGACGGCTTCTCACACCGCCTGTGGGCGGTCACCGACCCCGCCGACCTCGCGGCCATCGACGGCGATCTCGCCCACAAGCAGGCCCTGATCGCCGACGGCCACCACCGCTGGGCGACGTACCAGCGGCTGTACGAGCAGCTGCCCGGCGCCACTCCGGCGTCGCCCTGGGCGTCCGGCCTGGTCCTGCTGGTGGACACCGTGCGCTACCCGCTCCAGGTCCGCGCGATTCACCGTGTGCTGCCGCACCTCCCGCCGGTGAAGGCGCTGGCCGGGCTGGGCGGCGCGTTCCGCGCACGGCCGCTCCAGGGCGGGCTGTCCGCCGCCCTGGAGGCCCTGGAGGAGACCCCCGGCACCGCCTTCGTCCTCGCCGAAGGCCCGGACGCCTTCCATCTCCTGGACCGTCCCGATCCGGAGCTGCTCGACCGTACGGTCCGCACCGACCGGCCGGAGACCTGGCGGCGGCTGGACGCGACGGTGCTGCACTCTGTCCTGCTGGACGAGGTCTGGCGGATCCCCGACGACCCGTCACACATCGGCTATCTGCATCACGCCGAGGCCGCCGTCGAACAGGCCGCCCGGCACGGCGGGACGGCCGTCCTGATGCGCGCCACCTCCGAGGAGACGGTGCGTCAACTCGCCGAGTACGGCGTGACGATGCCGCGGAAGTCCACGTCCTTCGGCCCCAAGCCCGCCACCGGTCTCGTCCTGCGCACTCTGGACGACGCCGGGAACTGACCGCCCCCGTCAGCGCAGGACGTGGCCAACTCCGCACCAGGGAGGGCACCTTCATGAGCCTCCTCGCGTACTCCGCCGAGGACCCGTCGGCCACCGGCACCCCGGGAGCGACACATCACGCCAGAGTCAGCACGGCGGCCGGCGAAGATCCGGCCGAAAGCCTTGCCCCCGAGCCGGCCGACAGCAGGACATACCTGCTCAACAACGGCACGGCCGAGCACTACCGCACCGCGGTCATCGACAGCGTCGAGCGGGTGACCGCCGAGATCGCCGCCACCGACCGCCCGTTCACCGGGATCTCCGGCGACGGCCTCACCCCGGCCGTCGCCGCGATCGACCTCGAAGCACCGCTGCACGACCCGGCTGCCGCGCTCGACGAGCTTGAGGACGTCTACCTCCGCGACGCCGTCTACTTCCACCACCCATGTTCACCGACGAGTTCGCGCTCTCCTGCCTGAACCGCCTCCAGCTGCGCAACAACCAGCAGATGGTCGACCTCCAGGACCCGGCCGGCGCCCTCCAGCGCATCGGCACCCTCCGCAACCTCATCGCCCGTTACGCCCCGGCCACCTGATCCCCCACAAACGACGAAGGGCGGGACCCCCAGCAGGGGTCCCGCCCTTCGTCACCTCACGATGCCTCAGCCCTTCTCAGGCCGCTCCACACCCGCGTCATCAACATCGATGACCTCATCGGCCACATCGTCATGCCCCGCGGCCGACACCTCTTCGGCCGCGTCGGTCTCCTCGACCTCATCGGCCTCTTCGACCTCGTCGGCATCCTCCAGCGCATCGGTGAACTCCACGCCGTCCAGCTCCGCGAGCCGGTCCGAGGCATCCGTCGAGCCGCCCTGGTCCGCCTCCAGCGCCTTCGCGAACCAGTCGCGCGCCTCGTCCTCGCGCCCGACCTCCAGCAGCGCGTCCGCATACGCGTACCGCAGCCGCGCCGTCCACGGGTGCACGGCGTTCGACGCCAGCTCGGGACCCTGCAGTGTCACCACCGCCGCGTC
This sequence comes from Streptomyces sp. NPDC050636, assembly GCF_040654775.1. NCBI lineage: Bacteria > Bacillati > Actinomycetota > Actinomycetes > Kitasatosporales > Streptomycetaceae > Streptomyces > Streptomyces sp. NPDC050636. Next base: position 861 of record NZ_JBFAIP010000061.1, on the reverse strand, counting down.
CGGCTGGCCCATGTCCCGACGCGCACCCGCCGCGACCAGCCGCATCTCGACCTGTCCAGCCCGGTCCAGCTTCTGCACCTCGGGCTCACCGGCCATGGCCATCGCCTTCTCCGGCCGGCCAAGACCGCGCTCGCAGTCCGCCATGACGGGCCACAGCTCCACGCTGCCGGTCATCCGCCGCGCCGCCCGGAACTCGGCGAGCGCCTCGCTGTACTTGCCGACCGCGTACGCCGCGAAGCCCGCGGCCTCACGCACCGCAGCGACCCTGGACGCCAGCCGCAGCGCCACCCGCGAGTACCCGTAAGCCTTCTCCGGGTCCTCGTCCAGCAGCTTCGCCACCATCACCAGGTTCTTGGCGACATCCTCGGCGAGCGTCTTCGGCAGGCTCAGCAGCTCCTGCCGCACATCCTTGTCGATCTCGTCACCGGTGACGTCCTCCGGAATCGGCAGCCGCTTGATCGGCTCCCGGTCCCGGTCCCGGCGGTCATCACGCCGGTCGTCCCGCCGGTCGTCCCGTCCACGCCCGCCACCGTACGGCCGGCGTCCGCCACGGTCGTCGTCCCGCCGCGGCCCACGGTCATCCCGCCGGAACCCGCCCCGGTCATCCCTGCGCTCATCCCTACGGTCGTCCCGCCGGAACCCGCCACGGTCGCCACCGGGACGCTCGTCACGACGGAACCCACCGCGCTCACCACCACGGTCGCCACCGCGATCATCGCGCCGGTCGTCACGCCGGTCATCCCGACGGAACCCACCACGATCGCCACCACGGTCATCGCGCCCGCCGTAACCACCACGGCCGCCACCGGGCCGACCACCACGATCATCCCGACGCTCATCACGACGGTCATCCCGACGGAA
>NZ_JBFAIP010000060.1:0-40566 GCF_040654775.1 Streptomyces sp. NPDC050636 | reverse complement strand
GCCCCGCGGTGCAGTCGCGGGGCCGGCCCGTCGCACGTCCGCGGCTCAGGCCGCTCGCGGGGTGCGGCGCGGATGGCTGCGGATCAGCTCGGCGTAGTGCCGGCCGCTGTCCTTGAGCGTGCGGCGCTGGGTCGCGTAGTCGACATGGAACAGGCCGAAGCGCTTGTCGTAGCCGTAGGCCCACTCGAAGTTGTCCATCAGCGACCAGGCGAAATAGCCCGCGAGGGGCGCCCCCTTACGGGCCGCGCGGGCGCACGCCGTTACATGCTCATGCAGATATGCGGTCCGCTCGGGGTCTTCGACCGTGCCCTCGGGGCGTACGACATCGGGGTAGGCGGAGCCGTTCTCGGTGACATAGATCTTGCGCGGCGCGTACTCGCGGGTGAGCCGCAGCAGCAGTGTCTCGATGCCCCCGGCGTCGATCTCCCAGTCCATGCCGGTCCTGGGGACGTGCAGCCGGCGCACCTGGCGGGCGAACGGCGGCGGGCCGGACGGCTCGCCGGTGACGACGGCCGGGAAGTAGTAGTTCAGCCCCAGCCAGTCCAGCGGCTGGGCGATGGTCTCCAGGTCACCGGCCCGTTCCGGCAGGTCCACCCCGTACACCTCGCGCATGTCCGCCGGAAAGCCGCGGCCGTGGACGGGGTCGAGCCACCAGCGATTGGTGTGCCCGTCCATCCGCCGCGCCGCCGCGGCATCGGCCTCCGAGCCGGTGGCGGGCTCGACGGTGCTGAGGTTGTTGACGATGCCCACCTCGGCCTCCGGCGCCGCGGCCCGTATCGCCTGCGTGGCCAGGCCGTGCCCGAGCAGCAGATGGTACGAGGCGCGCACCGCCGCCGTGAGATCCGTGACGCCCGGCGCCATCCGGCCTTCGAGATGGCCGATCCAGGCGGAGCACAGCGGCTCGTTGAGCGTGGCCCAGTGGCGGACGCGGTCACCGAGCTTCTCCGCGACGGCCGAGGCGTACGCCGCGAGATGCTCGGCGGTCTCCCGCTCGGGCCAGCCGCCGCGGTCCTGCAGCGCCTGCGGAAGATCCCAGTGGTAGAGGGTGGCGGACGGGGTGATGCCCGCTTCGAGGAGGCCGTCCACGAGCCGGTCGTAGAAGGCCAGGCCCTTGGCGTTGACCGGGCCGACGCCGTTCGGGACGATCCGCGGCCAGGCGATCGAGAACCGGTAGGCACCGACGCCCAGTTGCCGCATCAGCCCGATGTCCCCGCGCCACCGGTGATAGTGATCGCAGGCCGTATCGCCGGTGTCGCCGCTGTCGGTCTTCCCCGGGGTGTGCGAGTACGTGTCCCAGATGGAGCGGCCGCGGCCGTCCTCGGCGACGGCTCCCTCGATCTGGTACGCCGACGTGGCCACGCCCCAGGCGAAGTCGTCCGGCAGGGCGGCGAAGTCGATCCGGGCGAAGTCGGTCCGGGCGGAGTCGGTCCGGTCGGTCACGGAGGTCCTTTCGGCATGGGTCATTTGACGGCCCCGGCGGTGAGCCCGGCGACCAGATAGCGCTGCAGGAGCAGGAACCCCGCGACCACCGGGACGCTGACGACCAGGGAGGCGGCCATGACCTGGTTCCAGTAGACGTCGGTCTGCGTGGCATAGCCCTGCAGGCCGACCGAGAGGGTGCGGGTGGTGTCGTTGGTCATGACGGAGGCGAACAGCACCTCGCCCCAGGCGGTCATGAACGCGTACACGGCGACCGCGATGATCCCTGGCAGCGCGGCCGGTACCACGACCCGGAAGAGCGCGCCGAGCGGACCGCAGCCGTCCACGTAGGCGGCCTCGTCCAGCTCGCGCGGCACCGATGCGAAGTACCCGGTCAGCATCCAGATGGAGAACGGGAGGGAGAAGGTCAGATAGGTCAGGATGAGGCCGCCGCGCGAGCCGTAGAGGGCGATACCGGTGGTGTTCCCGATGTTGACGAAGATCAGGAACAGCGGCAGCAGAAAGAGGATGCCCGGGAACATCTGGGTGGACAGGACCGTGACGGTGAAGACCCGCTTGCCGCGGAAGCGGTAGCGGCTGACGGCATACGCGGCGAACACCGCGATGACCACCGAGCAGACCGTCGCCGAGCCCGCCACGATCAGCGAGTTGGTGAAGTACCGGGCCAGCGGGACGGTCTTCCAGATGTCGAGGTACGGACGGATCGTCACCTCGCTGGGCAGCCAGCGGAAGGCACCCGACACGTCCTCCAGGGGCTTCAGCGAGCTGCTGAGCATGACGTACACGGGCAGCAGGACGAAGCCGATCAGCGCGGTGAGGAAGATCCGGCGGGTCCAGATGAAGGACCGGGGCGGCGCCATGGGGGAGCGCCGGCGGGCAGCGCAGGCGCGTACGGACGGGCTAGCCATCGGTGTGCTTCCTTCCTCGCGACGTGGCCAGGAGATAGCCGGCCGTCACCACGAGCAGGAAGAGCAGCAGCAGGACGGACATGGCCGAGCCGGTGCCGAAGTTCCAGGTGACGAACGAGGACTGGTAGATGTGGATGGAGATCAGGTCGGCGGCCTCCGGAGCGGCCTTGCCGAACAGCACATACGGAGTGTTGAAGTCGTTGAACGTCCACAGGAACAGCACCAGCACCAGGACCTGGTTGATGGGCCGCAGCGACGGCAGGGTGATCCTGCGGATCTGCTGGCGGACGCCCGCGCCGTCGAGGGCCGCGGCCTCGTAGAGGTCCTTGGGGATGTTCTGGAGCGCGGCCATCACGATGAGGAACGCGAACGGCCAGGTCTTCCAGACGGCGACGACGACCAGCGCGACGAAGCTGTTGCCGCCCAGCAGCCAGAACGGCCGCTCGTCGGTGAGTTGCAACTGGTCGTGCAGGACATGATTGACCAGGCCGTTGTCCCTTTGGAACAGGAACGCCCAAGTGATCACCGCGGCGTAGACCGGTAGCGCGTACGGGGTGAGGAAGACGGCCCGCAGCAGGCCGCGGCCCCTGAAGTTCTCCTGAAGGAAGATCGCGGCCGCGGTGCCGAGGAGCCAGCACAGCCCGACGGTCAGCACGGTGAACGCACAGGTGACCAGGAACGAGTGCAGCAGCGCGGCACCGGCCGGCGCGTCCAGATCCACGGTGATCCGGTAGTTGCCCAGTCCCTTTCCCGGGGCCGCGCCCCAGTTGCCGATGTAGAACCGGGTCAGCTCCTTGAAGCTCATGACGATGCCGATGGCCATCGGCACGAGGTGGACCAGCAGCTCCAGCAGCAGCGCGGGCAGCAGAAGCAGATACGGCAGCCCGCTACGACGCAGGCGGGCAAGGCGCGGCTTCACTGCGCCATCTGCTGTTCTGCCTTGGCCAGCCGCGCTTTGACCGATTCCGTGGTCACGGGTTCGCCGGCCGCCGCATCGGCGAACAGATCCTTGATCGCGGTGCCGACGGACGTCTCGAACTGCGCCTCGTCGGCGATCTGGGGGAGTGGCGCGGCACTCTTGGTGAGGGTTTCGCGCAGCACCTTCGTCTCCTGGCTGTTGAACGCCGGGTCCTTCTGGGCGGCCTTGACGGGCGGAATGGCGCCATACGTCTTGTTGAGCAGCCGCTGTTCGGCGTCGCTCGTCATGAACTTCACGAACTTCCGTGCGCCGTTCAGATTGTGGGTGTTCTTGAAGACGGCGATATTGATGCCGGCGAGCATGGAGTTGGTCTGCCTGCCGGTGCCCGGTGTGCCGGACGCGACGGGCACCGGGACGACGCCCCACTCCGCCGGCTTCATCCCGTCGGCCGCGAAGGTGGTGGCCGCGGCCTGCCACAGCACCATCGCGGTCCTGCCCTTGGCGAAGTCCCTGAGCGACTGGTTCTGTCCGTACTCGGCGTTGCCCGGGGCGATGATCTTGTCCTTGGCCATGAAGTCGACATACTGCTTGACCGCCGCGACCGCGCCGTCCGAGGTGAACGTGGGTTTGCCGGCGCTGTCGAAGAAGTCGGCGCCATGCTGCTTGCCGAGAACGAAGGCCTGATGGATGTTGGTGGCGAGCTGTCCGCCCTCGGCTCCCAGAGCCCACTTTCCGTCCTTGGACAGCTTCTTGCCGTCTGCCACCAACTCGTCCCAGGTGGACGGGGGTCGACTGATCCCGGCGTCCTTGAACATCTGCTTGTTGTAGTAGAGCGCGTAGGTCAGCGAGTACAGCGGCACCGCGGCCGGGTCCTTGCCTGCCGCGCCTGTGGCGCCCAGTGCCGGTGCCACGAACCGGTCACGCCCGCCGATGCTGTCGAAGTTCCGTTTGTCCCAGGGGAGCAGCGCACCGGTGGCCTGGAGCGAGGCGGACCAGGTGTTGCCGATGTTGAGCACGTCGGGACCCTGGCCCGACGTGGTGGCGGCCAGGATCCGGTTCAGCAGATCCGGCCATGGGATCACCTCCAGCTTCACCTTGATCCCGGTCCGCCGCTCGAACTTCTTCAGTTCAGGCCCCAGGATCTTCTTGTCCGCCTCGACGTTCGGCCCCTGGTTGGACGCCCAATACGTCAGCGTTTTGGGGGAGTCGTTGTTGCCACCGCCGCCGAAGGTCGTACCACCGCCGCATCCGGAGGCCGCGGTGGCGAGCGCGGTGACGGTGGCGGTGACGGTCGCGGCTCGGAGTATGCGCATGACGGATACGCCTCTCTCTGAGGAGTCCGGAGGTCGGCCATGTTCAGTTCCTGAACGGCTTCATGGCTTAACTTAGGGTGTGAGTTAAAGCCCGAGAGAAGGTCACGTCAAGAGATCCGACGCCTGCGGGTTGCGGGCCGGGAGGGGACCAGATGGCCGAGCGCGCCCAACGAACCGTGCGTGACCTGCGACGTGCCAACCGCACCGCGGTTCTGCAAAAGTTGTATTCCGACGGCCCCATGAGCCGGCAGGCGCTTGTCCCCGAAACGGGACTCAGTTCAGGATCCGTCAGCAACGTCGTCGCCGAACTCACCGAAGAAGGGCTGCTGGAGGAGGCCGGCATGGTCGAATCCGACGGCGGACGACCACGCACCCTGCTGCGGGTGGCCCCGTCGAGTGGCTTCCTGATCGGCGTGGACGTCGGCGAAACCCGGGTCAGGGTCGAGTTGTTCGACATCACTCTCGTAGAACTCGCCCGCGCTGAACGTCTGTTGACGCACCATCAGACACACCGCCACGGCTACGACGTGGACCTGATTGTCGATCACATAGCCGACGGGATAGCCGCGGTGCTGAAGGGCGGCGATGTCGCCCCCGACCGGCTGCTCGGTATCGGCGTCGGAGTCCCCGGAATCCTCGACCGGGGCGGCCCCGACGGCGCCGTGGTACACGGCCAGACCATCGGCTGGCACGCCGTCCCCCTGGAAGCCCTGCTGCGCCAGGCGGTCCAACTCCCCGCCGGCGTGCGCTTCTTCCTCAACAACGGTGCCAAGGCGCTAGGCCAGGCCGAAATGTGGTTCGGCGGCGGCCGGGGCGCGAAAGACGCGGTGATCGTGCTGCTGGGCTCCGGAGTCGGCGCCTGCATCGTCACCGACGGCGTCATCCACGGTGGCGAACGCGACAGCGCCGGCGAAGGGGGGCATCTGACGGTCAGCGTCCGCGGCCGGCGCTGCCGCTGTGGCGCCCGCGGCTGCCTGGAGGCGTACACCGGAGCCGAGGCGCTGCTGGAGCGCTGGCAGGAAGCCGGCGGCCGACCGCCCGAGGGCGCCGACGAGGAGACGGCGGTGGCGGCGCTGGTGGCCGCCGCCTATCCGCAGGAGGCCGCCGTCCCGCCCGACCCCACGGCCCGCTCCGTCCTGGAGGAGACCGCGGAGTACCTCGGCGCGGGCATCTCCGACCTGATCAACCTCTTCAGCCCCGAACGCGTCCTCATCGGCGGCTGGGCCGGCCTCCAGCTCGGACCGCACCTCCTGCCCGCCGTCCGCGCCCATGCCACCGCATACGCCCTGGCGCACCCGGCCGGACGCGTCACCATCGACATGGGGACGCTCGGGCCGGATGCGGTCACGGTGGGCGCCGCGACCCTGCCGCTCGCGGACTTCTTCGCGAACGGGGGGAGGCGGGGGCAGGGGCCCGTGAGGTGAGTGGGGTTACCGGATCCCGGGTTACTGGATGTTGAGCCGGTGCGCATGGGTGGGGTCGGTGGGGCAGACGAAGATCCGTAGCGCACCCCAGCGACCGTGGGTCAACCCCGTCGGCCCGGCGGCGCCGACCTGGTCCGCCACCACGTCTTCGACCGGCCGCCAGCTCTTGCTGCCACCGTCCCACTCGCGGCTGTCGAGCGTGAGCAGTACGTCCATGGGAGCACCGCACCGACAGTCGACGGCCACCGGGTCGGTGAGATGCCAGGACGCCCAGCCGCCGGCCTTGCAACCGGGAGCGATCGACAGGTCGTACTGGTACGAGTACCCGGTCTCGCTCTCCCACAGATCATCGAGAGCGTGCAGGCGGTCGCGGAGCGCGTCGAGGGGCGCGTCCGGGGGCGAGTGGGGGAGCAGATCCGCGTACTGGTACTCGGTCACCTGCTCGGGATGCAGTACGCACGGCGCGGGGAGGTAGGAGTCGTTCGCGTCATGGGGATCCGGAGGCGCTGTGCCGCGGTGGTTGGGCGCGGGCGTGACGTCGGCCGCCCGGCGCCACACGAGGTGTACGGCCGGGCCCCAGTAGCGGGTCTGGCCGGGCAGGTCCTGGTGATCGGTGGGGCACCACAGGACCTGAAGGAGGTCGGTCCCCGACGGGAAGGCCACCGTGGGGATGTCGCGGGCGTGCAGCTGGGCGATGGCGACCAGCGGGTTGGGCTCGGGATGGGCCTCGGGCTCGTACCAATGCGCGGTGTAGTCGACCAGGTTGACGCTCTTGCCACGGAGGGCAGGGTCGTCGAGCAGCGCCAGCTGCTCCCGGGTGGGCCTCGACCCGAGACCTGACCGCCGCCGTTCCTCCCGCTCGGCCTGGGCCTGCTTCAGCCCGGCTGTGAGTGTGGGCGGCACCGGCTCGCCACGACGCACCATGCGCGGAGCGGAACAGACCGGCCACGGCTCGTCGGCAGGCCAGAGCAGGGGACCGCCGATCGAACTGTCGGCGGTCGTCGGTGCTCCCGGCCTCGGGTGCAGCCGGGTCGTCTCCCTGGCGTGGGCGGCCAGTTCGGGCAGCGCCGCGGTGACGTCGATGGGGCGGGGTGGGGTACGCATCACCGGCGATTCTCACGCATCATCGGCCGCGTACACCCGTCGCCCCCCGACGAACGTCTGCAGGACGCGCGTCTCCGCGATCTCCGCACTGTGTCCGTCGAAGGGGTCGCGGTCCAGGACGACCAGGTCGGCGAGTTTTCCACACTGGATGCTGCCGGTGTCGTCGAGGTGGTTGGCGTACGCGCTGCCCGCCGTGTACGCGGCGAGCGCAGAGCCGAGGTCGATGCGCTGCTCGGGCAGGAAGACCGGCGCCGAGGGCGGTGCGTCCGGCGTCCGGCGGTTGACCGCGACGTGCAGGGCGGCCATCGGGTCGGGCGAGCTGACCGGCCAGTCGCTGCCCGCCGCCAGGGTCGCACCGGAGCGCAGCAGATCGCCGAACGGATATTGCCGGGCGGCTCGTTGAGGCCCCAGGAAAGGGATGGTCAGCTCGTCCATCTGCGGCTCGTGGGCCGCCCAGAGTGCCTGGATGTTCGCTGTTGCCCCGAGCCTGCGGAAACGCGGCACGTCATCGGGGTGTACGACCTGGAGATGGGCGAGGTGAGGCCGGGTGTCCCGCCGGCCGTTGACCCGCCGGGCCGCCTCGACCGCGTCCAGGGCCTCGCGCACGGCCCGGTCGCCCAATGCGTGGAAATGCACCTGGAACCCTTCGGCGTCCAGCCGGCTGACGTACGTCCGCAGCTCCTCGGGCTCGATGAACGAGATACCGCTGTTGTCGGACACGCAGCCGCACGCGGTGAGGTACGGGCCGAGCATGGCCGCCGTGTGGTTCTCGGCGATCCCGTCCTGCATGATCTTCACGCTGGTCGCCCGCAGCCGACCACCCGTCAACTCCGCTCGCTTTTCCAGGAGTTCAGCAATCTGCTCCACGCCACGGGACCGGTCCCACCACAGTGCCCCCGTCACCCGGGCGGTCAGCGTTCCGTCGCGCTCGGCCGCCAGATAGGCGGGAGTCGGATCGGCCATTCCACAAGCCCGGCCGAGTATCGCGTCCTGCCAGGCGGTCACCCCGTACGAATGCAGCAGGCGCTGGGCCCTGAGCAGGCCCGCGGTGCGTTCGTCGAGGGTCGGTTCCGGAATGAGGTCGGCCACGGGTCCCATGGCCCCCTCCTGGAGCATGCCGGACGGCGCGCCCGCGGCGTCGCGCTCGATGCGCCCGTCGGCAGGGTCGGGCGTACGGGAGGTGAGGCCGGCCAGTTCCAGGGCGCGGGAGTTGGCCCAGCCGCCGTGGTGGTCGCGGTTGACCAGGAAGACCGGGCGGTCGGGGACGATGGCGTCCAGGAACTCCCGAGTCGGCCGGCCGCCGGGGAACGCCTCCAGGGACCAGCCGCCACCGGTGATCCACGGCACGTTCGGATGCGCCGCGGCATACGCTTGGATCAGTTCCCGATATGCGTCGGCCGTGACCGCCGAACTCAGATCGCACCGGCCCAACTCCAGCCCGCCGCCGACCGGATGGACATGGGCATCCTGGAAGCCGGGGATGAGCAGCCTGCCCTGCAGATCGACGATCTCCGTACCAGGGCCGATGAGGTCATGGATCTCCCCCTCGTGCCCGACGGCGACGATACGGTCCCCGCGCACCGCCACCGCGCTCGCCCGGCTGCGCGCGGGGTCGACGGTGTGCACGGGGCCGGAGAGGAAGACGAGATCTGCGGTGTCCGGGGTGGGGTTGGGAGCCGGGGTGGTGGTGAGGTCCGTCGATTCCGTGGCCATGTTCGCCGATGGAACAGGTCGTGACACTTTGTGTCAACGTTGTTTACGTAGCGTGCTGATTAACTCGCCAGGGCCCGGGCCTGGGTGAACGAATGCCGAGCGGAGCGGGGCCGATGTGGCGGAGAGCGAGCGAGTCCCGGTCCGCACTGGAGGTGGAGGCGGCGGAGTGGGAGGGGCGCCGGCCATCACGGCCGCCTTCGCGGGCCCCCGCCTCGCGGCCGCGATCGGCGCGCTGGCGTCGCCGCCCAGGTGTTCATCGGCATCGCGCGTGGCGTCCTGAGTGCCGAGAACCGTCGCGGTCCGGCGCCTGCCCGGCTGACGCTCAGGCCGCCCTCTGGCCCCAAGCGCCAGAGAGGACGGGAAGCGTCACCATTGGCGCGCCGCATGACGGCCGTATCGAATGTCGGACTCTCGCCACCATGGCATGAATGAGATCCATCACCCTTTCCATTGTTGACAAAACGGAAAATTAGGAATAAAAGCACCCGTCAACGACACGACTTTGGGTGCCTATGCCGATTATGTCGCTCGCCTTTCCTGGTCTGACGCTTCCTCAATGCCGTCCCCCTTGGTAGACACGTCCGAATCATCCGCACGTGGCATGGGAAGCGCACCATGATCGACCGCAATACCTCGGACCACCAGATATTCGAGTTCGACCTCACCGAGCACGAAGCCCGGCGGCGGACCGAAGTACTCGCTGCGCTGGGGGACACCTGGGACCCCATTGCGGTGATGGCGGCCGAGACGGAGGCTCACCGGCTGCTTTACTCCGGCCTGGACGCGGAGCAGCAGGCCACCTACGACATGCTGGTCGCTGCTGATGTCCTGCCGGCCGCTGGCCGGGAACGATCATGATTCCGCTCGACCCCACCGCCGATATCGGCCGTCGGGCGTGGGTGCCCTGCCCGGGGTGTCATGACCACACGGACTGCACGAGCTGCGTCGATGGCCGCACCTGCAGGGACCACTGGCGCTATCTGCTGTCGAACAAGGGCAGCGTGCTGCATCTGCAGTGCCCCAACTGCACCCACCTGTGGGCCTGGGAGTCGGGTTTCGGAGCGGGCGGCCGCGCGACGTCCTGAGGCGATTTCGCCCCGGAAGCGGTCGCGTTGCGTCATCAGGTATCCGCCCTCCGTAGACCCTCCATGGACCCCCTCCATGGACCCCCTCCATGGACCCCCTCCGTAGACCCCTTCCGTAGACCCCCTCCTTGTCCTCCTGAGGCGCGGCAGGCGGGCCTGGGAGACGATGGATATGCGCCCAGGTACGGCGGCGCGCGGCGGCGGAGGACGGAGCGGCGCTCCAGGCCCCTGCAGAGCCTTGTCGGGAGGCCACCATGGAGGATTACCCGGAAAGCTACGAGCTGGTATTTCAAGCGTCCGTCGTGGAAGACGACGTGGTGGTCGTCCGGCGCACCGAAAGGGCGGGGGCGGGCGGGTACCCGATCTACGAGGACGAATCGGGAATCGTACGCGCGGAGATCAGCGACCGAGGCGAAGTGCGCATGCTGGCCAGTGGGGGCCATCAAGTGCTTCGGGCACCGCTGGCGGCGCGGCCACTGACCCCTTGACCAGGGGGCGAGCCACCGCGCCTGCCTTGCGCATGGAACGAGCCGATGGGCGATCCTGACAGGCGACGCTCATGGAAGATGCGTGGGGATGACGCTCAGGGGCGACGGTCTGCTCAAGGGGCCGCGTTCACGCGCGGCAGGGTCGTGGTGTGGACCGGGGCCGTGGCGGTCAGCGTTCCGGCGGTGTGGTTGCTGATCTGACACCGCAGGTCACGCACGGTGTACCGGCGGGCGGATGCTGGCAGGCCGACGTCGGTGCCCGTAGTGGTGATGTGCCGCGGCCGGTCGGTCTCGTTGCGTGAGGCCCCCGTGACGTCTACGCGCCGCCCACCCACCCTGGACCCATCCGCAGGCGAGTAGAGAGGGGATAGCTGATAGGGGATAGGGGTGCGTCGACATGTCAACCGGCGTGACGGGAAAGCGTGTTGATCACCCGTCGATGAAGTACAGGTACTCCATACAGCTGGTGTAGGACTCACAGCTGGTGTAGGACTCGGCGTGACGCACGCGGAAGGCGGAGGGCTGAAGTTGCCCCAAGGGCCAGGGGTCCGCCTCGCCCAGCGCCAGGGCGACAAAATCGGCCCACTCGATCTCGCTGGGATCCTCCTCCAGGTCGATGCCGATGTCCTCCAGCTCCTGAGCGGTGACGCCGAGGGCGGAGACGATTTCTCCGGACGGCAACCCGTCCGGCAGGCCGGGCGGGAGTCGGCTGGAGGTGTTGCACTCCGAGACCGTCGATGTGACGCGCATCACTCTCTGGGTGCCTCGGGTCGGGCATGCGCGATCATGACCAGAATGGACACTCGTTTCCTTGGCATCGCCGATCTGGTCGAAGCCCCGTCCGTGGCGGTCGTAGTCGACGTCATGCGTGCTTTCACCGTGGCTGCCTGGGCCTTTGCCCAGGGGGCGGAAAAGATCGTTCTTGCTGAGTCGCTGGACGAAGCCCTGGCGCTCAAGTCCCGCCACCCGGATTGGGTGGCGCTCAAAGACGGTCCGCCCGCGCCCGGGTTCGACACCGTCAACTCCCCGGGCCTGCTGCGGTCTATTGACCTTGGCGGACGGACCGTTGTGCAGAAAACCACGGCAGGGACGGTCGGCGCCCTTGCGGTCAAGGAAGCGCCGCTGGTGCTGTGCGCCAGCTTCGTGGTGGCGGAGGCAACGGCTCAGCTCTTGCGGACGCGCGAGAGTGACAGTGTCACGTTCGTGGTCACTGGCGAGGATGGGCAGGCCGATGAAGATCTGGCGTGTGCTCAATACATCGCTCGGAGGGCCACCGAGGCGGGGACGGATGCTGCTGAGTTCCTCCGCCGTGCTGCCGAGTCGCGCGCCGCCGCCGAACTGGCGGAGGGGGTGCGCCAAGGAGTCCATCCTGATGACGTTGCACTCTGTCTTGAGGTCGACCGATTCCCCTTTGCCATGGTGGCGACCTTGGAAGACTCGCTCATGGTCCTGCGTCCACGCGCGATGGCTTCGCTGACTGACGAGGACCCGGTCTGATCGCTGGTGAGGTCTACTTTCAGCATGCGGGAGCGAGCACCCTGTCGGGTATGCGGTATCAACTGCATGTCCCGATGGCGGTGGTTCGGGGCGGCGGCAGGCGGCTGACCCGAGTTGTTGTTGCGGCGACGGCGACGGCGGCGGCTTCGCGGAGCCGGATGATCTCCTCGTGCGGCAATGGCTCACGAGATCCGTCACAAACCCCGTTTCCACGGCAGCGTTTTCGGATCACCTGCCCTGGCCACGGGAGCGCAGAGCTGGGGCGAATCCGACTGAGCGACAACATCGCGTGAGAAATCAGTCTCCGCCCCGGCCAACTGGGACACCATCCGGCGGCGGTGGTCCAACGAGATCGAACAGGACCAACGATCTGGGGTCGTTGTTCATCTGGGACCTGGATACGGAGCCTGGGGCAACTGTGGGCGACTGCTAATCTCGACTTGCGCGATTCACGCAACTGGACCGCCGTGCGAGCGAGCAGACGGGCGGTGGCAGGCAGAGGCGGGCAGTGAAATGAGCAATGGGGAACGTTCGGCCACCCGGAGACGTCGGGAGTGCCTGGTGGCGTTGCTCGGTGATGACGACGTCAGCGTGCACGATCTGGCAGCCGAGTTCGACGTATCACTGTCCACCATCCGCCGTGACCTGGCCGCGCTGGCCGATGCCGGCCGGATCACCCGTACGTACGGCGGTGCCGTCGACCACCGTGTGGTGGAGCGGTCCTGGCACGACAAGGAGCGTGTCCAGCGCACCGAGAAGGATGCCATCGCCCGCGCCGCGGCGGGGCTGGTCCGCAGCGGCGATGTCGTGCTGCTCGACGCGGGTACCACCGTCGCCAGGCTGGCGCATGAGCTCAGGGACCGCACCGATGTCACCGTCGTCACCAACGGGCTTTCCACACTGGTGGAGTTGGCGGATGCCGAGGTGGATGTCGTGGTGCTGGGCGGCCGGTTGCGGCGCCCCAATGAGTCACTCCTCGGCACCCGGACGGAACAGGCGCTGCGTCGCCTCACCCCGGACATCGCCTTCCTCGGCGTCGACGGCCTCGATCCCGGCCGGGGCATCAACTGCCCGGACTACGAACAGGCCGCTCTGAAGGAGACGATGGCCGAGTGTGCCCGTGACTGCTGGGTGCTCGCCGACCATTCCAAGCTCGCCGGTGGAGGGGGCTTTCCCTATTGGGCGGCCATGCCGGCCGGAACGGGGCTGATATCCGGGGCCGACGGCGAGCAGTTGGCCGTGTTCGCCGAAGCGGCTTGGTCGGTGCGGTCGGTGCGGTCGGTGCACGCGACGTAGCCGGTGCCTCGCCGCCCGTTTTCGGCCTGGAGCACGGCCGTGCAAACCCTTGACAGCCCGTCGGACGGATCGTCACTCTGAATTGCGTGAATCGCGCATCATGGATTGCGTGGTTCGGTCACTTCGGTTCAGGTCGGGTTCGGGGTTCAGGGCTCAGGGTTGAGGGCGAGGTCAGGTTCTCGGAACTGGCACCGGAGGCGACGGGAGGGGACCTCTTGGCACAGGTGCTCGTCATCGGCGATGACCTCACCGGAAGCAACGCGACCGGAGCGCTCTACACGAGGCTCGGTCTACGGGCCGTCACAGTCGGGGACCTTGCCCAAGTGCGGCGCTACACGCACCGGGTGGACGTACTCGTCGTCAACACCTCCTCCCGGCACTGGCCCCCCGCCCGCGCCTACGCGGCTGTCCGTGCAGCCGCGGAAACGGCGGGCGACGTGCCCCTTGTGGTGAAGCGGGTCGACACCACACTGCGGGGCAATCCGGGAACCGAACTCGATGCGGTCGTCGATGTGCTCACCGCACGCGCCCCCTCGGGCCGTATCCGGGTGCTCGCCGTCCCGGCCTTCCCCGACGCGGGCCGCACCACCATCGGCGGACTGCACCTCGTCGACGGTGTGCCGCTCACTCGTACCGCCGTCGCACGCGACCCGTTCGACCCCGTCCGGCATTCACGGGTCACGGAGGTGCTGAGGGCGCAGAGCGGACGGAGTGCGGCGGAGCTGACGCTGGATGTGGTGGAGCGTGGACCGGACGCGGTCGCGGCGGCGTTGCGCGAGAGCCGGGCCGAAATCGTGGTCTGCGACGCCACCGACAACGCACACCTGAGGACCGTCGCGGTGGCCGCCGCCCGCCTGGCCGACGAGGACGGGGTCCGCTGGGTCGCGGTGGACTCCGGCCCCTTCGGCGCGGCCCTCGCCGCCGAGCTCGGCCTTCGTCCCGAGGGCGGTCCGCCCGCTCGCATCCTGGCGGTCGTCGGCAGCGTCACGGACCGTACGCGTGACCAACTCGCCCGTACGGAGGCCGCTCTCGGTGCCCGCTGGGCAGACCTCGACCCCGCCGACCCGGACCCCGATCGGATACTGGGAGCGCTGCGGGCGGCGGCGGAGGAGGGGGCCACGGTCCTCGGCGTCCGGGTGGCGCCCGAGCCGTGGTGTGCCGCCCCTGGAGCGGCCGCCGTGTCCGATCCCGATAGCGCCGCGCGCATCCTGCGCTGCCTCGCCGAGGTCGCCCGCCGCGCGGTGGCCGGGCTTGGGCCCGGCGGGCTGTACGCGTCGGGCGGCGACGTCGCCGCCGCCGTCACGTCCGCACTCGGCGCGGACGGCTTCGCCATCGAGACCGAGGTGCTGCCGCTGGCTGTCGCGGGGCACCTGGTGGGAGGGCCGTACGAAGGGCTGCCCTTCGCCACAAAGGGCGGCCTGATCGGCGGGCCGGACGCCACCCGCGACTGCCTGGAACACCTGCGCGCGGCCTGCACGCGCAACATGCTGAGCGCGTATCCGTCGGGCGCGTATCCGTCGGGCGCGGAGCGGTCCGGTGCGGGTGAGTGGTGTGTGGAGCAGCGGTCCGGTGCGGGCGAGTTGCGTGCGGAGCAGCAGCCCGATCCGGGCGAGTTGCGTGCGGAGCAGCCCTGTGCAGCCCAGTCCCGTACGGAGGATCACCCCGGCACGGATCAACTCGGCGTCCCTGATGCGGGCCAACTCAACGTTCCCGGTACGAACCTGGCGAATCCGAACCTGAACCTGAATCCGAATCCGAGCCGGAGCCAGGTGCCCGAACCAGCGCCCGAACCAGACGCCGACCCCCAGCACCCGCCCCCAGCACCCGCCCCGCAACACCCCGAGAGGTAACTCCATGACACCGACGACTCCCACAGCCGCCACACCCCCCACAAGCCCCCATGAACTCCCCACCCTCGCCGTGACCCTGGGCGACCCCGTCGGGATCGGCCCCGAGATCACCGCCCGTACGCTCGCCGACCCGGCCATCGCCGCGCTCGGCCGCGGCCTCGCCGTCGGCGACGCCGCGGTACTGCGCCGCGCCGTCGACATCTGCGGCCTGGACGTCCGGGTGAACGCGGTCGCCTCACCCGCCGAGGCCCGCCACGAGCCCGGCACCATCGACGTACTCGACCTCGGCATCGCCCCCGCCGACCTGCAGTGGGGCAAGGTCAACGCGGTGGCCGGCCGGTCCGCCGTGGCCGCCATCGAGGCCGCGACCCGCGCCGCGCTGGCTGGCGAGGTCGACGGGGTCGTCACCTCGCCCATCAACAAGGAGGCCATCTGGACAGCCGGTTCGCGGCACCTCGGCCACACCGAGATGCTTGGTGAACTCACCGGTGCCGCGCACTTCGACACCATGTTCGTCGTCCGCGGTCTCAAGATCTTCTTCACCACCCGCCATCTGTCGCTCCGCAAAGCACTCGACCAGATCACCGAGGAACGGGTCGCGGCGAGCATCCGTCATGCGGTCACCGCACTACGCGTCTTCGGGCACGACGAACCCCGCCTCGCCGTGGCCGCGATCAACCCGCACGGCGGCGAGGGCGGGCACTTCGGGGACGAGGAGATCACCGTGCTGCGCCCGGCCGTCGAGAAGGCGGCCGCGCAGGGGCTCGGCGTCGTCGGACCGATCCCCGCCGACTCCGTCTTCCACCAGGGCCTCGAAGGCCGCTTCGACGGAGTGCTCTCCCACTTCCACGACCAGGGCCATATCCCCGCCAAGACGGTCGACTTCGACGGCACTGTGTCCGTCACCGTCGGTCTGCCGATTCTGCGCACCTCCGTCGATCACGGCACCGCGTTCGACATCGCGGGAACCGGCCGCGCCTCGCACGGCACCATGGCCGCGGCCTTCCGCGCCGCCGCCCATTTCAGCCGCTTCACGGACCGGATCCGGACCGCCTACGGGACGGCGGCCGCATGACGACGGACGCGATGCCCCAGGCAGTTCCGGCCAAGCGCTGGATGTACGTCATTCCCGTCGCCGCGATCATGTACATGCTGGCATACCTCGATCGCAACAACGTCTCCGTAATCCTCCCCTACATGCACGGCGACTTGGCCCTCTCCAACGCCGACAAGGGAATGGTCGGCGGCATCTTCTTCGTCGGCTACGTCTTCCTGCAGATCCCGGCGGCGGTCCTCGCCCAGCGCTGGAGTGCCCGCAAGACCGTTGTCCTCCTCATGATCGCGTGGGGACTGGCCGCGATGCTGTCCGGACTCGTGCAGAGCAAGACGCAGTTCTACATTGCGCGCCTTGTGTTGGGCTTCTTCGAGGGCGGTGTGTGGCCGGCCGTGCTGATCCTGCTCGCCTCATGGTTCCCGCTGCGCGAGCGGGCCCGCGCCAACGCGCTGTGGATGACCTGCCTGCCGCTCTCCTCGATCCTCATGGCGCCACTGTCCGGCTGGATGCTCGACCACGCGAGCTGGCGCTGGGTACTGGTGCTCCAGGGCATTCCGCCACTCCTGTGGGCGGTGGTCTGGTGGTTCGCGGTCGCCGACCGCCCCGGGCAGGCCCGATGGATCTCCCGCGCCGAGGCCGACCATCTGGAACGGTCGATCGCCGGCGACGAGGCCGCCAAGCCGGCGGCGGGCGGCGGGTCGTACCTCGACGCGGTCAAGCAGCGGTCCGTACTCGTCCTCATCGGCGTCTACTTCTTCTGGATCACCGGCTTCTACGGGTTCAGCCTGTGGCTGCCCTCGGTGATCAAAGAGCTGACCCACAATGGATCGTCCACCGAGGTCGGACTGCTCACCGCGATCCCGTTCACCATCGCACTGGCCGCGATGATCGCCAACGCAGCCTGGTCCGACCGCACGGGAAAGCGGCGCCAGGCGGTGGCGGTGCCCCTCGTCGTGGGCATCGCGGCACTGCTGCTGGGACAGGCCGTGGACGGCGCCTTCCCCCGGATGGTGCTGCTGTGCGTGACGGCCGCGGCGGTCTACGCACCGTACGGCCCGTTCTGGGCGATCCCCGGCCAGCTGCTGCGCTTCGAGGTGGTGGCGGTGGCGATGGGCCTGATCAACGCCCTGGGAAACCTCGGCGGTTTCGCCGGTCCGTACCTCGTCGGCTGGCTGACCGACACGACCGGTTCGAGCGTGACGGGCTTCGCCGTCCTCGCCGCCTTCCTTGCGGTGGCCGTAGCGCTGGTGACGATCGGACTACGGCCGAGGGAGCGGGGCACGCGGCGTACGGCTGCGGTGGCGGAGCGGGTGTGAGGGGGCCGGGCCACGGCCACCTACCTCGGTGGGCAGGGGTGCCGTAGAAAAGGTGATGTCGACGCTGATCGTGACGATGAAGTCCGACCTCCTGGAGGCCAGATGACCACCCGGATCCATCCCCCTGCGATTCCGTCCGGCCACGGCAAGGTCCCGCAGAACCTGTTACGTGTCAGCGACCTCGATCCGGCGCGCCTCACCCAACTCCTGGAGCTGGCGGCGCAGATGAAGCACGAACCACTCGGGTGGCAGCACAGCCTCAACGGAGCCGTCCTCGGCTGCGTCTTCGAAAAGCCCTCGACCCGTACGCGCGTCTCGCTCGCCACGGCGGCCCACCGCCTCGGCATGGCGGCCATCACGCTCAACAAGGACGAGATGCAGCTGGGCCACGGCGAGACCTGGGCCGACACCGGGCGGGTGCTCTCCTCCTACCTGGACGCCATCACGCTGCGCACCTTCGAGCACACAGTGGTCGAGGAACTGGCCGCCGCCGCGTCGGTGCCCGTCATCAACGCTCTCTCCAACACCCACCACCCCTGCCAGTCCCTTGCCGATCTGCTCACTCTGTCCCAGCACTTCGGCAGCCTGGCCGGGCTCACCGTGGCCTTCATCGGAGAGGGCCGGAGCAACACCTGCCTCTCCTTCCTGGAAGCCTGTGCGCTCGTCGGCATGCACCTGATCGTCGCCTCCCCACGTGGCCACACCGTCGACGAAGACGCCCTCGCCGTGGCCCGGAAGACGATGGAACGCACCGGCGGATCCGTCACCGTGTCCGCCGACCCAGTGGACGCGGTCCGTACGGCTCAGGTGGTCTACGCCGAGGTGTGGGTGCCCATGGACAGGCCGCACGAACGGGCTGAGCGGGCAGAGCACTTCGCCCGCTACCGGGTGGACCGCGGACTGCTCGCTCATGCCCAGCCCGACACGATGGTCCTGCACTGCCTGCCGGCGGTACGCGGAGAAGAGATCACCTCAGAAGTGCTCGACGGCCCGAACTCGCTCGTTTGGACCCAGGCCGAGAACCGGCTGCCCACCGCTCAAGCCGTGCTGTACACCCTCATCACGGGAAACCAGATCTGAGCGAAACCGAAGCACCTGGGAAGAGTCTGGGCGACTATTCGAGCGACTATTTTTGGGCGACTGTTTGGGCGACTGATTGCGCGACTCGTCACTCACCCCGACGCGGCCGGCAGTTACCGCAACCGAAATCGGATTTTCCGCTCGCGTCGAAGCGCGCATCATTAACCTGTGACCCCCATGCCGATCTCTATGCCGATCCCCATGCAGCGTGCCGTCGAACTTGTTGATCAGGTGCTGGTGCGAGAGTGGGCTGAACCTCAGGACACCGAAGACGACGGACTCGCCATGGTCATCTGGCGGGTGGAGCGGCATGCGCTGGGCTGGCTTGTGTTCTGCCAGTCCAGGAAATGGGTCGCCAGCCGGGACGACCGGGATATGTACATCGGCGTGGGGCCCTACCTCGTGGATGGCGAGGACGGCAGCGTACACATGATCCCCGTTACCACCTTCATCAGGGACGAATGGCCAGATGTCTATCGCCACCGGGTCAAGGGGCTTCCTCTGCCAGGCGCACCCGTTCCGCTTCCGGAAGTGGTGTCGGAAGTCCTGATGGCGAGCGGCAGGGTTTCAGCTATGCAGCAACTTCGAAAGCTTTTCCCACTCTTGAGCCTGCGTCAGGCCCGTATATACGTCGCTGCCGTGGAACGCGGCGAGGCACCGTCGGCGGAGCTGGTCAGGCTGACCACAGCACCGGTCGAGCGCCGTTTCGACCTGCCAATCGTCACCGTCTCCGGCCCCGTCTCCGGCCCCGTCTCCGGCCCCGGCCTCGGCCCCGGCCCCGGACCCGGCAACCACGATTCAGGTAGTAGCCGGCCGCCGCGGCCGGGGCGGTGGCGCGCCGACAGCATGGCGCTGTCCGGCCCGGTCGGGGCGCTGTCCGGAAGACGTTCCGCGCTGAACCGAGTTTCTGATCAGCCGTTTCTAGGCGACGAATTGGACTGGGCAGCGGGCAGCGGGCATCGGACTGTGTTCGGTGTAGCCGTCCAACCGCCGACTGACGACGAGGAGTCCTTGTCCCGCTGAAAAGGCGTTCGGGCGCTACCGCACAGCAACCAACACCTGGCTGTTCCCGAACTGCCAAACCGGCCCGACGTGCGCGAACCCCGCCTCCTGCAGCAGGGCGACGTGTTCGGAGAGCGTCAGATCGTTTTCCTTGCTGCTCGGGAGCCGGCGGCTGCGGCGTTCGGCGAGGAGGTCGGCCAGTTCCTGGTCGGCGGCGGCTGCCGACCACCAGGAGTCCCAGTCCTCGTGCGCGAACGCCCGCTGTCGCTCGGCCCGACGACGTCCGACGACAGCGGCGATCTCGGAGATCATCGCGGCGTCCTGGCACAGGTGGTCGCCATTGACCAGGACGCCTCCGGGGCGCAGCAGGGCGGCGAGCTGTCGGTAGACCCGGCGCAGCGTGTGCTCGCAGAGATAGTGCAGCGCCGTGGTCGAGACGGCCGCGTCCAGAGGGCGGTGCAGGGCGAGGGCCCTGAGCCAGTCGGGCTCGCCGATCACCGTTTCGACGTAGTGGATGGCGGAGCCGTAGTGGGTCCGGCCCAGTTCCAGGAGGAGTGGGTCGGCGTCGACGGCCAGGATCTCCGCCTCCGGCAGACGGTCGGCGAGCAGGGCCGCCAGCGCCCCGGGGCCGCAGCCGACGTCGACGACCAGGGGCCGCGGGTGACCAGCCGTCATATGCTCGACCACATCCGCGATCACCGTGCATCTCTCCTGGCGGTCGATCGCATACCGCTGCTGCTGACATTCCCAGCGCTCCACCCATCGCGCGGCCGTCGCCATGCTCAAGCCCATCCGGTCGTGCCGCCTTCGCCCTCTTGTCCGTCCACACCTATCTGCTATTGGAAATCATTGCAGATTGGAGAGCGTGGCGAGCAACGCGTCTATCTCCTCAGGGGTGTTGTGGACGTGCAGGCTGACCCTGACAGACCCTTCCGTGTCGGATGTACCGGCCTGGCAGTGGCTGTCGCTCCGTACCATGAAGCCGTCACTGAACAGGATGAAGCCGAGGTCGCCCGAGCTGATCTCGTGATGCCGGAAGGTGACGATGCTCGTGCGCCGCTGTGTCGGGGACTCGGCGGCCAGGCTCAGTTGGCAGCCCAGGACGTCGTAGGCGGCCAGCCGTTGCAGACCGTCGGTGAGCCGGGACGTCAGGGCGGAGGTCCATCGTGCGATCCGGTCCGGGCCCGCCGTTTCCAGCCAGTCGAGAGCCGCCGCCAGGCCGGCGATGCCGACGGTGTTCGGTGTGCCGCTCCATCCGCCCGGCCGGAACCGCGGTCCGCGCGTCCCCCGGGCCCAGATCGCGCCGGTGCCCGGCAGCGCCAGCGCCTTGTGACCGGAGAAGACCACAAAATCCACGTCGAGGTCGGCGACGGACACCGGCATATGGCCGACGCTCTGGGCGGCGTCCAGGCAGATCGGCACCTCCGGACCGACCACCTGCCGTATGCGGTGCACGTTCATGTCGTTTCCGTAGACATGGTGCACATGAGTGGCCGCGACGAAGCGGGTGCGCGGGCCGACCAGCCCGGCGAGCGCCGCCGGGTCGTAGTCGCCGGACGTCTCCTGGTACGGCAGCTCCCGGACCCGGATGCCGACTCCTTGGCGGGCGAGCAGCTCACGCGCCTCCAGCCACGGGGAGAGATTCGCCTGGTGGTCCGCGTACGGGACCACGATCTCGTCGCCGTCGGTAAGGAAGGCGGTCAGCCAGTCGCGCGCGACGGTGCGCAGCC
The DNA here is from genome assembly GCF_040654775.1 of Streptomyces sp. NPDC050636. NCBI lineage: Bacteria > Bacillati > Actinomycetota > Actinomycetes > Kitasatosporales > Streptomycetaceae > Streptomyces > Streptomyces sp. NPDC050636. Next base: position 19,347 of record NZ_JBFAIP010000060.1, on the reverse strand, counting down.
CGTCGGTGGTGCCGGCGGTGAAGTGTACGGACGAGCGGTCCGGGGCCGGGTCGCCCAGGAACTCCTTGACCCGCTCGCGGGTCCGCTCCACCAGCGCCGTTGTGGCGTTGGCCCAGGGATATGTGCCCCGGCCCGCGTTGGCGTTGGTGGTGGTGAGATAGCTCTGCATGGCATCCAGGACGGCCTGCGGCTTCTGTGTGGTGGCCGCGCTGTCCAGATAGGCCAGTTCCGGATGGTCGCCGATGATCGGGAACTGCGCACGCAGCGGGCGCTGCCACGATGCCAAGTCGTCCAGAGGACAGTCCATGTCCGTCACGTCACGCGCACCGGTCATGTCAGTCACGCACCAGAGGTGCGCCCGCGTCGCGCCAGGCGATGATGCCGCCGGCCAGGCTGCGCACATCGGGATGGCCCATACGGGTCAGCAGCGCGGCGTACTGGGCGGACTTCTCACCGACCGGACACGCCAGCAGCACCGGCTGCCGCTTGCTGAAGGGCAGGCCGGCGCGTATGAGCTCGTCGAACAGCTCGTCAACGATATTGACGGCTCCCTCGATGTGGAGCGCGGCGTACGCGAACGGGCCGCGCAGGTCGACCACCAGCGGCCGTTCCGCCGCGATCCACTTCTGCGCGTCGGCGGTGTCGATGACCGTGGCCGCTTGGAGCTCGGCTTCGGTGAGCGTGGCCACGGAATTCTTCACGGGAGGTCGGCCCAGCAGCTCCGGCCGACGTTGCCGGACATAGCTGAGATAGCTCTCCACCCGGTCGCAGACGATGAACACGGCGGTCCTGCGGGGCGCTGGTGGTGCGGTGCCGGGGCTGGTGTCGACTCCTTGGGGCGGTGCAGAGCCAGGTTGAACGTTCTGTTTGGTGTCCGGCACCGCGTCCGGCACCGCGTCCAGTTCCGTGTCCGCCACCGCGTTCAGTTCCGCGTCCAGTTCCGCGTCGACCGTGCGGAGTTGGCGTACGGCCCCGAAATACGCGGCTCCGCCGGTGGGCCCGGAGAGTATGCCGCAGCGGCGGACCAGCGTCAGCATTCCGTCGAGTGCATCCTCGGCGCTGACCGTTTCGATGGAGTCGTATGTGGCGGGGTCGAAGAGGCCCACTTGGTTGACCTCGTCGATATTGCGGATCCCCGGGATGAAGTCCGACTTCTCCCCGACCAGCCCGACGACCCGCACCGTCGGATCGTTCTCCCGCAGCACCCTGGCCACCCCGGTCGACGAGCCGGCGGTGCCCACGCAGGCGATGAACCAGTCCGGGGACCGGCCGTCCAGATCGGCCACTATCTCCGGGCCGGTGCCGGCTTCGTGCGCCTCGGTGTTGAGTGCGTTGAAGTACTGATCCGTATGGAGGTTGGCGCTGCCGGGCTCGGACAGCTTCTGGTGGAAGAGCGTCAGCGGATCCTCGGTGTTGGTCGGGTCGAGGCATTCGGTCTGGCCGGGCAACTCCTCGATCTCCGCGCCCAGCAGCAGGAGCAAGTCCTTGATTTCCGGAACCCGCATCCGATTCGTCACGCTCTTGAACGACAACCCGTGCATGCCCGCGATGACGACCAGCGCCTTGGCGGTGTTCCCGCTGGACAGCTCCACGACCGTCGCGCCGCGTTCCCTGGCGTCGGTCAGGCCGGGCCGCGCCATATTCCAGGCGGCCCGGTCCTTCACCGAGCCGAAGGGGTTGAGCATCTCCAGCTTCGCGTAGAGGTCGATATGGCGCAGGCCGTGCACGGCCGGGTCGATACGGACCAGTGGGGTGCCGCCGATGGCTTCGGTGATGCTGTCGTATCTCATATCTGCTGCCCCCCAGGACGTGTGATCGGCCAGTACTGCTCGTCGAGGCACCATCGCCAGGAGCCGCCGTCCCGGTGGACGGCGACCTTGCGCGCGACGGGCTGCTGCTGAGCATGAGTGGCGCTGAAGTCCATGCAGTAGCCCGCGGTGTTGGCGAAGGCGAGGAGGTCACCCGGCTGCGGCAGTCGTGGCAGGTAGACCGTTCTGCGTGTGATCAGGTCGGCCTCCAGGCATAGGTTGCCGGTCAGGTGTACGGCCACTGGGCTTGCCGGTGTGCCCGCGTCTTGGGTTCCTTGCGGGTTTGCGGCTCCTCCGCCTGCATCGCTTCGTTCGCCGCCTTCTCCACCTGCTCCCTCTTCTCCGCCTGCTCCCCTTTCTCCGCCTGCTTCTCGTCCTCTGCGTTCTCTGCGTTCTCCGCCGCCTTCCACGCCGGCGGCGGCACCCGGGCGGGGGAGGAGGACCGGGTCCATGAGGACGCCGTGTTCCTCCAAGCTGGCATCGCTCGCCTTCATCCCGAGGCGCACCAGGCAGTCACCGGTGGCCGTACGGCGTACCTCCAGCACTCGCGCCAGGGAGAGCCCGCACTGGTCGGCCAGCGACCGGCCGGGCTCGGTGTGCAGGTCGTAGAGGTTCTCCAGGAGCAGGGTGCCCAGTGGACGGCCCAAGGTCGGGGCGGGGAGCGACAGCAGCTCGTCGAGGTAGGCGGCGCCGGCTACCGGACGATGGGCCGGGTAGAGGCTCAGGGTGCCCCGGAGAGTACCGCCCTCGGCGCGGAGGCCGTAGCCGTGCCCGGACCAGGTCATGGGCGGGCGTTTGCCCAGGACCGAATTGGTCAGTTCAGTGGTATAGCGCTCCCACTGGGCGGCGTGGGCGAGGTAGTTGACGCCGAAGCCGCCGCCGACGTCGATGACGCGCGGCTGGAATCCCCGGTTCCGCAGCGCGTCCATGGCCAGCAGACAGCCTTCGAGCGCGATTGCCTTCTCGTCGAGGCTGGTGGTGTCGAGGTGGTAGGCAACGCCGATCGGCTGGACAGTTTCCTGGTGGCGCTCCACCACGTCCAACAGCCGGTCCAGCGACCTGACGGAGGTCCCGAAGTGGGTCTGCCGGGACAGCACTTTGGCACCGGGCGCCTCGAACTCCGACAGCCGCAGCAGGGCCCGGACACGGGCCAGGCTGTGCCGGCGTACGAGGGCGTCGAGTTCGTCCAGCTCCGTGGGGCCGTCCACACTGACGGTGACCCCGGAGCGGGCGGCCAGCCACCGGAACTCCGGGTTCTTGGGCCCGGTCGCCAGGATGCGGTCCGGGGTGAATCCGGCGCCCAGGGCGTGCTGCAGTTCGGCGAGCGATGCTACGTCGATGCCGGCGTCGGTCGCGGCGAGCCGCCGTACCAGGGCGCTGGAACGGTTCGCCTTGTGCGCGAAGAACACCTGGCCGGCCAGGTTGTGGCGACGGTAGGCGGCGCGGAACCGCTCGACGTTCTGCGCGATCTGCTCGGGCAGTACGACATTGAGGGGTGAACCGAGCGCGTCGACGAGCGTGTGAAGGAACGCGGCCGACTCCAGCAAGGATGCCAGCGGCGGTTCAAGGTGCGGTTCCAGGTATAGGGGGGCACCGTCCATCCCACGTGTTCCTCCCTGTGAAGTTGCGGACCACTGTCGGCGCGGGCCCCAATAACGTGTATCCAACATGAGGGGTGTTCATGCCCGGGAGGTTTGAGGGCGAACGTGCCCTGTCGGCGGTGCAGTTGGGATGGAGTCGCGCTGTAGTTGCGGTTGGGTGGTGCCGGCGGGGATGGCACCGGTGTGGACGGCGCTGGTCTGGACGGCGCTGGTGTGGACGGCACCGGCGTGGATGGCGCCGGCACTGGCGGCCGAGGCTGGTGGCCCTGGGGTGACCTGTTTCGCTACTGACGGGGTGGTCTCTTCACGACCGTAACGTCCTCGTCGGTACGCCCAGCGAACTCATCGACGACAGTGGCTGCATGGGCTGATGGGTTGGATGGGTTGGATGGGTCGGATGGGCTGCATGGGCCGAGTCGGCCACGTCGCCTGTCCATGTCGGGGCCACCATGTTGGTGCCAGCGCTCAACCGGCAGCAGCCCAAACCAGACGAAGCACCAGCGACAGCAAGGACATTCCAGTGAGTTCCTCCCTCGGACGCCTCACGTAACTGGTCCCACCGCGCCCTTCGGCCCCTCGGAAGAAGGACTGGGAGTCCGTGGAACAGGCACTTGGCGTAGAGCTGCCGTCGGACTACAAAGAGCTCATCCAGGCATACGGAGGGAGCAACTGGGACGACTACCTCAACCTCTTGGAGCCCGGCTGCCGCAATGAACACTATGACCTCATCGAGTGGTACGAACAGCAAGCCGAGGCACTCGAAGACCTCTGGGAATTCGAGAGGAAGCCAACTGAGCTGGCAGAGAATGGAACCCGGGTCATCCCCTGGGCAACCACCGACAATGGAGAGTGCCTGTACTGGCTCGTTCGCCCGGGAGAGAACTCAGATCAATGGACCGTCATGGTGAACGAAGCCCGTGGCGATCGCTGGAAACACTTTCCCATTACCTGTACGGAATTCCTGGTATCCGTCCTCACCGGTGAGCTGCACTCCGATATCCTCTCGTCCTTCTTCCCGCTCCCCGTCCACGAATTCCGCCAACTGGACTCGGCGTGAAAACCACCAGGTTGGATGGCCGGACAGTAGACACGTCGTGCAATGGGTTCGTTTCGCGTAGCAGATTGGCCGAGATGGCCGTTGCCCCTGCCGTGAGCGCCTGTCACCGTTCACGGCGGGGCTGGGGCTTTCCACCCCTGAAGCACACCGTTATGGAGGCGCTATGGCGACCATCTCGGACACTCGGATACGCGTCGTCTCACACGACGTTCTTCCGGCAGGAAGCTCCATCGCCGTGTCGGTACGGTTCTCCGTCACCATCGACACTCCCGAAGACTCCATCGACCTGACCGACGAACTCCGGCGGCTGGTCGCCGAGTCGGGAGTCACCGAGGGCACGCTGCACGTGTACTGCGGACACACCACATGCGGTCTGACCATCAACGAAAACGAGTGTGGCCTGGCCACGGACATGAAGGCTGTGCTGGAACGTATCGCCCCGCACAGCAGCACTCACTACTACGCCCATGACAAAAAACGCACCCCGGCCGAGAGGGCAGTTCACAGCGAACGCGACAACGGTCACTCCCACGCTCGCGCCCTGCTCGCCACTCACCCCGAGCTGAACATTCCGATCACGGCAAGCAAGCTGTACCTGGGCCGGTGGCAAGCGATCATGATGGCCGAATTCGACGGGCCACGTACACGAGAGCTACTGGTACGCGTCCACAGAGCCTGAAGCCGTCTCGTAATTGGTCTTTGGGCGCGTGGCTGATTCAGCGTCAGGGCACTCGTCCATCCGGCAACCGCGGCTCGGCCTGATCGACAGCCGGCGGCGCGGTCAGCTCGCGTAGGTGGCCGCGCCGCCGGATGTGGGGGGCCAGGAGACCGGGCCGCCCGAGCCCCGCAGGTGATGCCGCGCAGGTGGCGTCCCGTAGGTGGTGCCCCGCAGGTGCCCTGTATTCGGCGCTCCGTAGGCGGTGAAGGCGATCCGGTCACCGGGGTGCGGTAATCACCGGATCGCCGAAAATGGCTCTGCCCATGGGCACTTGAACTACGTGAACCGCAGATCACCGCAGCGCCCCACGACCACCTGTGCGCCAAGCTGCGTGAGGCCGGTCTCGGCGCGTTCGCTGACCTGGGGTTCGTCGGGCTGGACGACGACCCGCGCCGCGGCGGGCAAGGGAGCCGCAGCAGGCCGGGGCGCCGGTGGGACCCGGGCGGGTGGTACGGCGGGCAGTCCGTCCGGCGGCGCGGCGGGGGGCGTCGCCCAGGGCGGTTCCGGTCTGCACCGCAGCCGCGGCGGCAGTGCGGCCGCGGCCCGGAACGGACCCGCCGCCGGGGTGCCGGGCGCCCCTGGTGCGTACGGCGCGGGCGCCCAGCCTCGTACGGGCCGATCGGGCCGCGACGACCGCCGCCGGAACTCTCTGGTCGAGGACGAGGAGACCTGGGTACCGCGCCGCAACACGGTGCCGAGGGTCATCGAGTAGGGCGGGTGGTTCTTGGGGTGGTGCGCGTAGGTGGGGCGGTGCCGTACAGGGGATGGCGCCGCCCGCCCACGCGCCCCAGAGGCGTAAGGCGAATCCGGAAGAGCCCAGGAGCGGACCTGGCAGATGATCACCCAGGCATGATCAAGACCTCCCCGTTGTCTCGTGCGTCGTCTCGTGCGTTGTCTCGTGCGTTGTGTCGTATGAAGTTGTCTCGCGTGAAGCCTTGCGGAGCCGTTCGTGGTTGCCCGCCGCAGCCGTTTATCTACGTACACACGAGCCGTGGCGTGGCGGCGGGGTTTGTGTTCTCTTCCTCATCGGCCCACCGCTGTCCGCGACCGGCCCGCCTGCCCGCCTGCCCGCATCGATGGTCCTGACCCCGTATCGACCGTGCGCTGACGGCACGGAGGGTGTCCAGCCAACCCGTGCGTTGGTCTGGACTTATCGGCGGGCCCGCCATAATCTGATGCCGGATGCTGGTCTAGACCTCAGTAACGCCTTTGCTGTGCCGCCTAGTTGAGCAACTGGTTCGACCACTGGTCAATCTGGTCAAGCTGGTCAGCAGGCCGGCACCGCAGAGCCATCTCCTCCAACTCCCCCCACAGTGGCCGCTTCCAGCCCGAGGCCGACGTCCCCTGCGTGACGTCCAGTGCCCCCTGCTCGGCCGCGCAAAGGAGCCAGCCGATGAGTTCACGATCACGCACAGTCGCACTGCTCGGCGCTGCCACCATGGCCGTGGGCGTAGCGGTCTTCGTGCCGGCCGTACCTGCCTCAGCCGCAGCCGACTGCGCTACGCCGTGGAGTGCTTCGACCGCGTACGACGCAGGCAGGACCGTGTCGTACGACGGCCACAACTGGTCGGCGAAACGGCCGACGCATAGCGGCATAACCGGCAACGGCAGTAGCAGCGGCAAGGGCAGCGGCGACGGCTTCGGCAATAGCAATAGCAATAGCAATAGCGGTAGTGGTAGCGGTAGCGATAGTGATACGCCCAGCCGTTCCGACCGCTGGTCGGATCAAGGGCAGTGCGGCGGAGCTCCGGCGGCGTCCAAGGCCGGAGCCGATGTGACAGCCGAGGGATTCGTCGTGAGCGAAGCGCAGTTCAACCAGATGTTTCCGAACCGGAATTCGTTCTACACGTACAGTGGCCTGACCGCCGCGCTCAGCGCCTATCCGGAATTCGCGAATACCGGAAGCGACACGGTCAAGCGCCAGGAGGCCGCGGCCTTCCTTGCGAATGTCAGTCACGAAACCGGCGGTCTTGTCCACGTGGTGGAGCAGGACACCGGCAACTATCCGCACTACTGCGACGCCACCCAGCCGTACGGTTGTCCTGCCGGTCAGGCTGCGTACTACGGCAGGGGTCCGATCCAGCTCAGCTGGAACTTCAACTACAAGGCGGCCGGTGACGCGCTCGGCATCGACCTGCTCAACAACCCATATCTGGTGGAGCAGGATGCTGCGGTCGCCTGGAAGACCGCCCTCTGGTACTGGAATACGCAAACGGGGCCCGGCACGATGACCCCGCACAATGCGATGGTCACCGGAGCCGGTTTCGGCGAGACGATCCGCAGCATCAACGGATCTCTTGAGTGCAACGGCGGAAACCCCGAGCAGGTGCAGAGTCGGATCAACAGCTATAAGAGTTTCGTGGAGATTCTGGGAACCACTCCTGGCGATAACTTGAGCTGCTGACACGCGTCTCGGCGTCGGCGGGGCAGGCTGCCGGTCCCCAACGGCGGCCTACGCGCCCCGCCCCGTCCAGCGGACCGGAAGACGCTGCGGCCCTCGGATGAGCATCCCGGCGCGCCAGGCCAGCGCGTCCGGGTCCGCGTCCATGGCAAGGTCGGGGCAGCGGTCCAGGAGGGCGCGGATGGCGATTCGCGCCTCCAGGCGGGCCAGCGGGGCGCCGAGGCAGAAGTGAATGCCGTGGCCGAAGGCGACATGGCCGCGTGTCTCGCGTGTGATGTCGAAGTCGTCGGCCACGGTGAAGCGCTCAGGGTCGCGGGAGGCGGAGGCGAGGACGACCAGTACGGGGGCTCGGGCGGGTATGACCGTGCCGCCGATCTCGACCGGCTCCGAGGTGAAGCGCCAAGTGGACGTCTCCACGGGGCCGTCGTAGCGCAGCATCTCCTCCACGGCGTTGTCGAGGAGGGAGGGGTCGGCCCGCAGGGCGGCGAGTTGGGCGGGGTGCTGCAGCAGGGCACGCACGCCGTTGGCCAGCAGGCTGACGGTCGTCTCGTGACCGGCGACCAGCAGCAGGAACGCCATGCCGACCAGTTCGTCGCGGGAGAGCCGGTCGCCGTCCTCGTCGCTGGTACGGATCAAGGCGCTGAGCAGGTCGTCGCATGGGGCGCCCCGCTTGTCATCGATGAGGCCGACGAGGTACTCGGCCATTGCCCGGACCGCCTCCTGCCCCGCCTCTGGGCTGGTCGGCGCGACGATCTCGTTCGACCAGGCGCGGAAGTCGTCCCGTTCCACGGAGGGGACGCCGATCAGCTCGCAGATGACGGTCATCGGCAACGGGAAGGCGAACGCCTCGACGAGATCGGCACGGCCGTCAGGGGCGTCGAGCATCGCGTCGAGCAGCTCGTCGGTGATCTGCTGCACCCGCGGGCGAAGCGCCTCGACGCGGCGCGAGGTGAACTCCTTTGCCACCAGCTTCCGCAGGCGGGTGTGGCGCGGCGGGTCCGCGTCCAGCATGTTGTTGAACAGCGGCGAATCGCCGTCATCGCCGTTCAACAATCCGGCAGCACGCCAGTCCTTGTTGAGGCGAGGGTCGCTCAGCGCGGCCCTAACCGCTTCGTGGCCGACGACCAGCCACGTCTCCATCCCTTCAGGAATCCGCGCACGGTGCACCGGTCCCTGGGCGCGCAGTTTTGCGTAGTAGGGATACGGGTCTGCGACAAAATCCGCTCCGTAAGCCCCCAGATCGACGATCTCCGACATGTGCCGCCCCCGCTTCTCTCGACAATCAATTCCAGTAGCGGGATCGTCAATTCTGATAGCCGGCTCGACGATTCGCGTAACTGTTGACTGTCAACTGATTACTTGCCGCTTCATTTTACTGTTGCTGGCTACTGAGTGTTCCGCAGCTGAGATTCTGCTAATGACGCTGCACTCCCTGTCATCGTACGCAGGTTCGTGGGCTCCGACATCGCCCCAGCGGATGATCCCAACCAAGCCTCGTCCTCCGCTGGTTGTGCATTGACTCGGCTTCATCCGCCCTTGCAGCCCAATGCTGGGGAATACAGCAGCTTCGCCGGGAACTATGGCCATTCGATGTGCGTTCATGGCAGGTGGCCTCGACTCCAGCCTGCTGATTGTCGAGCTCCCGGCCGTGTTGTTCGGGGGACCGGTGACCTTTGACGCGTCTGCCTTACTTCGCCGGACTCCGTCACGGCGGCGACACCGCCTTCGAGCACGCCCAAGCTCGATCACCCCTCATTCGTCCTGGTCCCCGCCAGCGCCCCGGCCAGGTCGATGACGTCGTTGGCGACGAGGTCGACCTCGGCGGGAGGATCGACGGGGTCGGCGTCCGGGCCCCATTCCAGCGGGCGCGGGATGTAGGCGGTGCGGAGTCCGGCCTTGGCCGCCGCTTCGAGATCGTCGGGGTGGCAGGCCACCATGAGGAGCCGTCGTGGCTCCACCTCAAGTAGCTTGGCGGCCGTGAGATAGACCTGAGGGTCGGGCTTGTAGGACCTGGCCAGCTCGGCCGACATGATGCAGTCGAAGCGGAGCCCGGCCTGTTTGGTGAGGCGTGTCAGCAGGCCGACTCCTCCGTTGGACAGCGTCGCGGTGACCACTGGCGTCTTGTGGAGCAGCTCCAATCCGGGCGACGCGTCGGGCCAGGGGCGCAGACGGTGCCAGGCCCGCACGAGCCTGTCCCGCTCGGCCTTGCCGAGGGCGTTGAGCCCGTGCTCGGCCAACACCTCGTCCAGCATGAGCCGGTGCATGTCGTCCAGCGGCTGCCAGGGCAGCTCTCCGCTCAAGAACCTGCCCAGGACCGGGCGGTATCGGTGCCGCCAGGCGTCGGTGATCGCGGGCCAGTCGGCACGTAACCCGGCCCGGCCGCCGATGTCGGCCAGCTCGGCCGTCACGCTGGACCGCCAGTCGGTCATCGTCCCGAATACATCGAATACGGCGGCATCAACGTCCATGAGACGTACCCACCCACCCCTCAGCTTGTCATTGCAACCAGTGGCCTGGTGCTTTCCGATCATGCCGCAACTTGCTTTTGATCATGCAACACGGTTCTCTCGGACCGCAGTTCAACCCTGCGGAGCTCGTGGGCGCGGTGCGGCCCCATCCCGCCGGGGGCCATACGGCCCATTCGGCAATTCGCCCATTCGCACGGTCCGGTCCACAGCAGCTACCCAGGCCCTCGGTGCTCGTCCCTAGCGACGACTGCACGTGCTCCTGGAAGTCCGCGGAGTTCCGCACGTTCCGCCGGTCTTGGGTACGGCCGTAGCCCAGGCGCCAGGATCAGGGTGACGGCGACGGAGACCGCTGCCATCGCGGCCACCGCTGTCCCGGGCGACGCGCACTGGGCGACGGCGCCCGCGAGGGCGGCACCCACGCCCACTGACGACGGTTCACCGCCGATCCACGGCGCTGGCTCTTTGCTGGGGCCGTGACAACATCGGCTGCCGCCTCGGGCTCCCGGCGCCGCGCCCCCGGTCACCTTCGCGGAGGAGCTGGTGCGCATCCGTGAGACACCGCCTGAGATCGCCCGCGCTGATCTCACGGTGTCGCTGCGCGGCCCGCTCCCCGCCCCGCTACAGCGCCCCGATCTGCCGGAACGTACCGCCGACCTGATGGAGTGGGTGTGGACGGAAACGGTGCTCCCGTCTTGGCCACGACGCCGACGGATCATCGAGGCCGATGTCATCGCGTGTACGGCGCAGTTGAGCCGAGGAGGCTGGGCCGAGGCCCTGGACGACATGCGACCCGGGATGTCCTGGCTCGGGGAGAGCCGACTGCAGATCAGTACGCGCGACCACCCGCCGCGAGACCTCTCAGGCACGCGGCTGATGTCCGTTCCCGTTACACCACGCCAGAGTTGGGCCTCGTGGGACGACGCTCTTGAGGCCTCCGGCCGGGGCAGCCCCCAGCACCGGTACGCCGTGGTGTATCCGTGCTCGGGCACTCTGACGGAAGCGGGACGTGCGGCGGTACCTGAGGCGTTGGGAGCGCTGCTCGGCCATGCACGGGCAGGTGCCCTCGTCCTCCTCGACACCCCGAAGAGCACGGCACAGCTGGTGGCCCTCACCGGCCAGGTGCCGGGATCGATGGGCCGTCATCTCAAGGTCCTGCTCGACGCCGGCCTGGTCCGGCGCCGGCGTGCCGGGCGGTCCGTGCTCTATTACCGTACGGAGGCCGGTGAAGCGTTGGTGAAGGCTCAGCGGGATGGATATGGCTGAGGGACCTGACGGAGCTGAGGGACCTGACGGAGCTGAGGGTGATGAGGGAACTGACGGTGATGAGGGATGAGGCTCGTGGCGTGATGAGAGGGGAGGGGGAGAGGGAAGCCGACGTACGGCCTCAGAGAGACCCAAGGACCCCTGCCTCGCCCGCGCGGTGAAAGCGCAGCCAGCATGGGGATCCGCCGCCATGCCCGCCCCGACACCACCATCGCCGGTCTTCAGCAACACACCACGCGTGCTCCTCTTTCCCAAACCATCCCTTAGGCCCATAGGACAGCTCCATGACCCACAACAGGCTCCGCGACCTCCTCTCCGTCGGATTGATCGACCGCCTCGACGCCCGCGACAGGATGCTGCTGGAACGCCGCGCGCTGATAATGACCAGCGGCGACCAGCTGCTTCCGTTCGACCCTCGCGGGTGGTGGTACGCGGTGCCCGCCGCGACGTACGAAGGGCTCTTCGAAGCGCTCGACCTGCACGACCGATTCCCCATCACGCTGTGGGAAGGCACCGATGTGGAGGAGCTGCCGTGGCGCGAGGGTGCGCTGCCGGTCTGTATCACTCCTGAATTGGACGGCTGGCGGCTGATCTTCGGAAACCTGGTCGACGTGATCGGCTACGACTGGAGCGATTGGATGGGTGCGGTCGAGCGGCTGAGTGCCCATTGCGGCGAAGCGCAGATGTTCTACGAGGACAATGCGGAGGGTACAGACATCTGGGTGGTCGCCGAGAAGGGCCGGATCCGCAGGCGTTACACAGCCGAGGACGATCCCGAGTGGATCGGCGAGCCGCTTCCATGGGAACACCTTCGTATCGATGACGAGTACTTCGATCCGGACCACGACCACGCCGAGCCGAACGAGGGCACGGCGAGGGCCGCCTACGCCTGCGCCCGGCTGTCCGTGGATCCGACGGCCCTTGGCCCCGCCACCCGGGTGCGTGGCCACGGCTGGCTGGCGCTCAGCGCGCCGGGCATCGGCCATGAGGACCTGAACTCTCTTGTGTAGCCGCCGCGTTGCCGATTGCCGATTGCCTGGTGGGGGAGCGGGGGGAGCGGGGGGAGCGGGGAAGTGGGGAAGCTTGGAGCGCGGGCATCGTCGCACTGGGCCCGATGACGCCAGGGATTGAACGGAACCGGTCAGTTTCCCGTATTCCTCATCGTGATCACGCATTGTGCGCCCCCGGCCTGGGGCGTCACGCTCCCGTGGGGGCTCAGCTCTTACTTCCGAGACGTGAGGAGGGGCCCATGACCGACCCCGGTAGTTCACCGATCCATGCCCTGCCGGACGGAGACGCCGAAATCCGTGTGGTGCTCCGCCTGCAGTGGGAGGACGTCGCCGCACTCGGCAAGGAGGCCGGTCGGCTCGCCGCCCAGTTGAAGCGGCCGGTCACCTTGGACGAGGCCGCCAGCCACCGGCTGCGTACCCGGCCTACCGCAGCTCACGCGAAACCGGCGGCCGCCCAGGAGCGGCCGCAACCCGCCGCCGCACTTCAGCCCACCGCGGGAGCCGCCCTCCCTGTCGGCTCCCCGGGTGAACAGGCCCGGCAGGCGATCGAGAGGATCAACGGGAGTCCGGGAGTGAATGGGAGCTGAGGGGGCGGCGGGTCGGTCTTCTCCAGCTGGTACGAATATGGGAATCCGCTGATTGAGCTGGTGTCCCGCCCGTGTGGGCACCCGGATCTGGAGTTGACCGGCCCATGGATATGACCGCCCGTGAGATCCCCATGTCCTGCCTGAAAGGCCAACTCACCTGAGAGGGATGGTGAGCAAATCGGACCTGACGTCAGGTGTCCTCGGCCCAGGAAATGCGCTTCGTGAAGTGGATCCACACCGTCAATACCATCAGGGTCGCCGTCGCACCACCAAGCGCCATGACCGTCGATGGAGAAGCGCGGTCCACGATGACCCCGCCGGCCAGCGCCCCAAGGGAAATCGTCGCTTGAAATGAAGCGGTGAAGAGCACCGAGGCGGCCTCCGGTGCGTGCGGGGCTGACCTGGAGAACCATGTCTGAGACGAGACAGGCACGGCGCCGTAGGCAATTCCCCAGACGATCAGTAGCGCAATCGCACCGAATTCCCACCGGCCGAGGACGGGAAGCAGCAAGGTTGCACCGGCGAGCATCCCTGCGGCGACTCCGAAAGCGGCACGCGGACGGCGGGCCACCATAGCGCCTCCCACGAAATTGCCGACGATACCAGCGACTCCGTATGCCAGCAGGAACACGGTGATCAGGCCCGGACCCACGTGGGTGACCTGCTCAAGAAACGGGGCCACGTACGTGTACGTTCCGAAGTGCGCCATCACGATGAGGAACGTCACGAGAAGCGCAAAGCGGGTACTGATGCTCCGAAGCATGTCACGAAGCACACGCAGGCGTGTGACCTGCACGGCAGGCAGCGCGGGGAGCACCAGGAGCAGCATGAGGAACACCCCGGATGCCAGAATTCCCATCACAGCGAACGCCGTCCGCCAGCCGGCGCGATCGCCGATGAACGTGCCCACGGGGACGCCGAGCACAGAACCGAGTGGAACCGCCGAGAAAATCACCGCAGTTGCTCTGCCGACCGATTCCGACCGGACCAGACGTGTGGCCAGACCGGCGCCGATCGACCAGAATCCACCGATGGTGATCCCGACCATGACACGGGAAACAAGCACAAGCCAGTAGGTTGGTGCCGCCGCGGCAAGGAAGTTCGCCAGCGCCAGCAGGAACATCAAGGCACACAGCATCAGGCGGCGGTCGATCCGGGCGGTTGCCAGAGTGACGGCCGGAGCTGATATCGCGGCAAGGAATCCCGGCAGGGTCATCATCAGACCCGCCGTTCCGTCCGAGATCCGGAAGCTGGACCCTATCGACGTCAGCAGGCCAATGGGCAGGATCTCGGTGGTGACAATCGAAAAGATCCCCATCATGACCGAGATCACGGCGAGCCAGCCAATCAGGGGCGATTGAGTTGATACGGCAGTATCGTCGGCGGAGGTGGAGACTGAGGCGGCAGTGCGGCCCGCCGAGTCCGTGGAGCCTCTGGAGTCCGTGGACCCCGCAGGTCCCTTGGCGGTTGCGGAAGCGGTTGTGCTTGCGGTCATGGAATCCGTCCAGTGATATGCATTTCGCTGGTTTTGCAAACCAGTTCACCGTAATCACCGGCCGAGGTCTGGCAGTTTTGCGTCATAACCGTCACGGTCGTCCACCCACTCCACCCCGCTCCACTCCACCCCGCTCCATCTAATCGCTGACGGGAGCTCTGACCGGAGCCGCTATCCGAGGCAAACGAACCCGACACGTTTCTGCGTCACCGTGGAGACTCATGGGGCCAGTAAGTCCTAGGAGCCTTACGGGCCCTCGCCGCCGGGATCACGGCACTCGCCCTGTCGGCCAGCGCGCTCGTTCCCTCCCGGCCCGGTGATCCCGCTGGAGGCGGCGAAGAGCGGCGAGTCTCCCGCGTCGGTCGCCCAGAGCCGCCGTACCGGCACTGGGCGTGGCCACAACGTACCGCTGACCCCCGGCAGCATGGTCGACATGACGCGCCTACTCGCCCGCCGTGATCTGCTCGCCGTACTCGATCCCGGCGCCTGCCTCGATGCGTAAATCCTTCGCCGCGATCATCCTGGACGTACCCGCCCCGAGGAGATCACGGTCTATGCTCCCGTCGGCCTGCCCTGGCAGGACCTCGTCGTTGGCTGGGCCGCGTATCAGGACGCCGAGGGCCGAGGTATCGGCACGACGATTGACTTCCTTGCCTGAGTCACGGGCACCGCCACCGCGTGCAGTCCGATGGCGCGGAAGCCCGGTAGCTCGGTAGGTAAGTGGCTAGGTAGGTCGATGGCTCGATGGCTTGGTGGGCCGCCGGGTCGTCCCGTTCACCTCGTCCATGACGGACTGAACTCCACGTGGAACGGTTCCCAGTCGTGCGTGGTCACATCTGGCCAGTCGTAGAGGGACCGGCAGACGTGGTAGTTGCAGCCGCCCGGAATGTACAACTCGGTGGCGGCGGCCGGCGGCCCCTCCTTCGTCACGGCGAACATCTCTCGCGCCGCTTCCCGGAATGCCGCCGTACCACCGGTCAGGAACAGCGTCTCGGCGAAGACGTGCTGGCGGAGC
Organism: Streptomyces sp. NPDC050636; assembly: GCF_040654775.1. NCBI lineage: Bacteria > Bacillati > Actinomycetota > Actinomycetes > Kitasatosporales > Streptomycetaceae > Streptomyces > Streptomyces sp. NPDC050636. The sequence goes on along the minus strand of NZ_JBFAIP010000060.1, from coordinate 3,924 downwards.
AAGTCCTCGTTCTCGTGGTTGGCCGGGGCCGCGTATTCGGTCCCCTCATCGGAGGGCAGGTCGCTCTCCGGCACGCTCGCGGTCCGTATCTCCTGGGGAGCGTTCCCCGCGGTGATGCGCTCCCGCAACCGTTTCCAGCGGGTCGGCCGGAACTGTATCGACCGGTGTGCCAGTACGAGATCGAGCGGTTTCTCGTCCTCCCAGCCGATCCCGGGTGCGGTCGGGGTGGTGCGCATCGGCAGATAGATCAACGTCCGTGGGGATCGTGCCGCGAGCAGCCACAGGGTGCCGATGCGCCGGCCGTCCGTCCGGTCCACATACATGTCGTACGAGTTGCGGGTTTGGTAAAGCGCCCCGTTCTTGAGGGGTTTGGCCGGGCGGATCACCCGGAATTCCTCGGCGCCCAGCCGCACCTGGTGGACGGCGATCTTCAGCCGCAGGTCATCCCGGCCGATGGCAGCCCTTGATGCGGTCATCCTGTCTTCACCTGTCTCTCTCGCGCTGATGTTCCAGACCGTGATTGTTCCGGCCGGCGACGAGGAAGGCACCCGGAATCCGGGGGCTGTACGCCGACGGAGGCAGCACGATGTCCGAATACCGCCGGACCTCAGTGCCCCGATGCGTACACACTCGGCTGTGCCGCATCCGGTGCCGCATCCGGTGCCGCGGTGGTGGCCGCATTGCGGTCGGCCCAGGTGGCCCCCGTCTGGCCCCAGTCCTCTGGAGAGAAACATGAGCACCACCCAGCTGGGGGCGACCCCGCGTATGCGGTTGGACTGCGGCGACTGGGCCGCGCCGGTTGACGAGTGAATGTGCATGGCGGATATCGCGTATATGGCAGGTGCGACGTACACGCTGATCGGGCGCGATGGCCGGCCCTACCGGAGTGCTGCACCCGGCTCGTTGGGTGGATACCGGCCAGGCAAGCTGTACGGGAGGCTCGACTGCCCCTCCGCGCTCCGCGCCATCGCCCGCGGTCATTACGTACGTCACCGGGTCTTCTTCGCCGACGAAGGCACCGCTGTCGCGGCGGGATACCGACCGTGCGCGGTGTGCATGCCCCGTCAGTACGCACAGTGGAGGGTTGAGAGGAACGGGCTCCCGCGCCAGGGCAGCCCCGGAAGAGAGAGTGAGCGCGTGACCAGTACGTCCACCAGCGCGTCGGCCGCCGCGCCGACGGAGGCTGTGCATGAGTCGATGGAGAGGGAATCGGCAGACGGGGAGACCAAGGTGGGGGAGGCCGTGCTGGGTGAGGACGGGCTGGGGCGCTGCCTGTGGGCCGTCTCGCATCCGCTCAACCTGCGGTATCACGACACCGAATGGGGGCTGCCCGTCCGCGGGGAACAGGCGTTGTTCGAGCGGATCACGCTGGAGGCCTTTCAGGCCGGGCTGAGTTGGCTGACGATTCTCGCCAAGCGCCCGGCTTTCCGTACGGCGTTCGACGATTTCCAGCCGGACGTCGTAGCGGCATACACGGACGGTGATGTCGAACGCCTTATGGGAGATGCCGGGATCGTTCGTCATCGCGCGAAGATCGAGGCGGCGCGCACCAACGCCCGCGCCGTTCTGGCGCTGCGCGAGCACGGCGGGCTCGATCGGCTGATCTGGTCCCACAAGCCAGGTCGCACCCCGGTGCCCCGTACGGTCTCCGAAGTGCCGACCAGCACCGCCGAGTCGAAGGTGCTGGCCACCGAACTGCGTTCGTACGGCTTCCGGTTCGTCGGGCCCACTACGAGTTATGCGCTGATGGAGGCCATTGGCATGGTCGACACGCATCTGGTCGGGTGCCATCGGCGGGGGTCCTCGGGACAGTACGACGAGTAGGGCGGCCCACGTCTGCCGCTCGGTGAGATGTCCTGCCGGCCTTGCAGAAAGTTTGTGGGAATATCCGCTACCGGCTTGAAATCCGGCGGCTTGCGATTCATTATCGCGGAGACTCCCGTTCGCACGGGGCCATTGAGCCCTATACCGAGGGTGTCCAGGATCCGGGGGGAGATCTGTTCTTTGGCGATTCTTTGGCGCTCCGTGCGCTTTATGCGCCTCTCCGCACCTCTATGCGCTCTGTCTGTCTGCGACATGACATTGATCGCGCGAAGGTTGCACCTTCGGCCCTGGTGGCGTACGCGCCAACCCGTCCGCTGCTGCTTTGCGGACAGAACAGGGATTCCCGTCTCGCGGGGATCGTGTAGATCCGGGGCAATTCACTGAGGAAGGGCTCGACAACAGCCATGACGAACGATCACGAGAATCAGGTACGGGGTGGGAAGCCGAAGGGGCATCGGCCCGAGAAGGCTCCCGCGGCCGAGTTCTGTGCGACGAAGATCGCGGCGGCCGACCCCCGTTACGGGGACCTGGTGCGCGGTATGAATCAGCGCTGGGTCGGGCGGCCCGAGTCCGTGCGGGTGGTTGACTCCACTCAGCAGGTCGTGGCCGTGGTGCAAGAGGCGGTGCGAAGCGGCAAGAAACTGACGATCCGTGGTGGCGGGCACTGCTATGAGGACTTCGTCTTCAATGCCGACACCCAGATAGTGCTCGACATGTCGGAGATGACATCGGTCTACTACGACGAACGGTTATCTGCGTTCGCCGTGGAGGCCGGCGCGACGCTGCTCGACGTCTACGAGCGGCTGTACAAGGTGTGGGGCGTCACCGTCCCCGGTGGCATGTGCTATTCGGTGGGTGTGGGTGGTCATGTCAGCGGTGGCGGGTGGGGCATGCTCGCCCGCCAGCACGGACTGGTCGTCGATCATCTGTATGCGGTCGAGGTCGTCGTGGTCGATTCCCACGGGAAGGCCCGCACGGTGATCGCCACGCGTGAGGAGTCCGACCCCAACCGGGAATTGTGGTGGGCCCACACCGGGGCCGGCGGCGGCAACTTCGGGGCGATTACCCGGTACTGGTTCCGTTCCCCGCAGGCCACGGGCCGCAGGCCGGAACAGGCTCTCATCAAACCCCCCAACGAGGTGCTGATCAGCGCCGTTGCTTGGTCCTGGGACGACATGACCAAGGAAGCGTTCACCAGGCTCACGCAGAATTACGCGGCTTGGCATGTGGCGGACGAGAACTCCATGCCGGGCAGCTCCTACAGCGGGCTGATGAGTTCGCTGCTGCTCAATCACAGGTCGAACGGCCAGATAGGGCTGGTGTCCCAGATGGATGCCGCGGCTCCGAACGCGGAGAAACTGCTGGAGCTCTATATCGCCGCGGTCACCGAGGGTGTCGATATTGAGCACGGCCCGGTCACCAACACAATGGGTGAGCACAAACCGATGCCGCAGTACCACAAGCCCCAGCGGATGCCGTGGTTGCAGGCCACACGGTACTTCGGCACCACCAACAACACATTGGTCGACCCGACGCTGCGTGCCGACTACAAGTCGGCCTACAACAAACTCCCCATGACGGACGTCCAGATCGCGGCACTGTATGAGCACTTGGCTCACACCGATCTGGAAAACCCGCGCGCCATGGTCCAGTTGAGCTCGTTCGGATGTGCGGTGAACAGCGTAAAGCCGTGGGAAACCGCGAGCGTGCACCGTGATTCACGTTTCAAGCTGCTGTACCAGACGTACTGGAATGATCCGGCCGACGATGACGCGAACATCTCGTGGCTCAGGGACTTCTACGAGGACGTGTACAAGCAAACGGGCGGTGTGCCGGTCCTCGACGACACCACCGACGGCTGCTACGTCAACTACGCCGACATCGATCTCAACGACCCGCGTCACAACACGTCCGGAGTGCCGTGGCACACCCTGTATTTCGGGGACAACTATCCACGGCTGCAGGACGTCAAGGCGAAGTGGGATCCGGGCAACCACTTCAGCCACCGGCAGTCGGTGCGTTTGCCGTAGACCGGGCCGCGTGCACCGGACTGTGTAGACCGGGCTGCACGGTGGAGTTGTCTCGCCCGGGGCTGGTTGC
>NZ_JBFAIP010000059.1:0-41478 GCF_040654775.1 Streptomyces sp. NPDC050636 | reverse complement strand
CCGCGTTCTTCTGTGTCTTCTCATCACCCGGTTGGGCTTGCTTTAAAGACCGGACCTGCGTTGCGGTCGTTGCGGGACTTAAACCCCCCGCCCCCCCGCCACCGGGCCCTTTGCGTAGCTTCTTCCTGCAGGTGACGGGGAGACCGTCGCGCCAGGGACGCCGACAGGGAAGGGCGGGGGTGCACTCGTGCGCGTGGGGCTGCTGACCGAGGGTGGTTATCCGTATGCGTCGGGTGAGTCGCGGGGGTGGTGCGACCGGCTCGTGCACGGGCTCGCCGGCCATGACTTCGAGATCTACGCCCTGAGCACCGGCGCCCGCCAGGAGGCACGGGGCTGGGACCGGCTGCCGGAACACGTACGGCTGGTGCGCACCGCACCGCTGTGGGGCGAGTTCCCCGAGGAACACCGCCGGCACGTCGAGGACCGCAAGGGCCGCGCCGCCGGGCGCCGCGAACGCCGCCGCTTCGCCGAGCACTTCGGGGACCTCGCGGCGGCGTTCGGCACCCAGCCCGCCGAGAACGCGTCGGCCGGTGCGGCCGGCGGCCCCGACGATCCCGCCGCCGGGCAGGCGGACCGTTTCGCCGCCGGACTTTACGGGCTCGCCGAGCTGGCCCGCGAGCACGGCGGACTGCCCGCGCTGTTCCGCTCCGAGGACGCCGTACGCATCCTGGAAGGCGCCTGCCGGGGCCGCCGCGCACTGCGCGCCGCCCACGGCGCACAGCTCCAGGACGTCTTGGCCGTCGCCGAACACCTCGAACTCGCGCTGCGCCCGCTGTCCCTGGACTGGTACGGCGACGGCTACGACCCCGGGCTCGGCGGCGTGGACCTCTGCCATGCCACCTCCGGCGGCGCGGCGGCTCTCCCCGGCCTGCTGGCCAAACGCTTCTTCGGGGCTCCGCTGCTGGTCACCGAGTACGGCGTACGGCTGCGCGAGCACTACCTCGCGCGCGCCGCGGCTCCTCTCAGCGGGGCCGTGCGCGCGCTGCTCGCGGCCTTCCAGGGAGCGCTGGTCGCCGAGACCTACGCACAGGCGGCGCTGATCACCCCCGGCAACACCCACGCCCGGCGCTGGCAGCAGCGCTGCGGCGCCGACGCGGCCCGGCTGCGCACGGTCTATCCGGGCATGGACGCCGACCGCTTCGCCTCGGTCGCCGACGCCGAGGCGGACGACTCCAAGACGCTGGTGTGGATCGGCGCCGTCGAGCCCGCCAAGGACCTCGTCGCGCTGCTGCACGCCTTCGCGGAGATCCGCAAGGCCGAGCCGGAGGCCACGCTGCGGATCATCGGCGGGGTCGGCCGCGCCCCGGATGCGCCCGGGTACTTCGCGCACTGCCGGTCGCTGGCCGCCCAGCTCTTCCCCGACGAGGCGGCCGACGCCCGCACCATCGGCGAGAACCCGGTCAGCTTCGAGGAGATCGGCGGCCCGGACGCGCCGTCCCTGGAGGACGCGTACGCCTCCGCCTCGGTGGTGGTCCTCTCCAGCGTCGTCGAGGGCTTTCCGCGCTCCCTGGTGGAGGCGATGTTCTGCGGCCGCGCCACGGTGTCGACCGATGCCGGCGCGGTCTGCGAAGTCATCGGCGGTACGGGGCTGGTGGTCCCGCCGCGCAACCCCCGCGCACTCGCCGACGCCGTCAACGCACTGCTCGGCGACCCGGACCGCAGGGCACGGCTGGGTGCGGCGGCCCGTGCGCGGGCGCTCGAACTGTTCACCGCCGAGCAGAACATCACGGCATTTCGTGGCATCTACCTGGAGCTGATCTCACGCGCTCCGGCCCGTCCGGCCACATACCGCGCGGTGGACGCGCAGGGTGTGCCGCAGCCGTTCGCCCGCCCCGCCGAATCCCATGTCCCGGGGCGTTGGGTCGCGCCTGCCGCCGCCACCCGCGCCGCCGCCCCGGCCGGCCGTACACCGAGCTGGGCGACGCCGGAGGTCGAGCGTGCGGCGGTGGCGCGCGCGGCGGCGGTCCGGGCCGGCGGACGGGCGGAGCCGCTGGCGGCATACGGCGCGGAGGACGCCCCCGAGGACATGGGCGGCACCGCCGAGGTGCTGGCCAACAGACCTGCGGAGAAGCCCTGTCGGATGTCCGGGGTGCCGGTCGGTGCCGGCGGGTTCGGGAGACTCGGGGGGCTCGGGGGAGGCGCGACTACGTGACGCCGGGACGGATGTGATGCGCGGGACGGACGTGAGCCGGACGGACATGAGGCACGGGACGGCGATGAGGTGGGCGTGGTGAGCGTGCTGGAGATGGCGGTGGCGACGGACATGACGGTGGCTATGGACATGACGATGGCGACTGACGTGACGGTGGCGGCAGGTGTGATGAACGTGGCGATGGTGGCGGGCCTGGGCGCAGCGATGCCGACCGGCGCGGCGCAGATGGCGCATGACGGCAGCCCAGGACAGGCCCCAGGGAGAGGAGCCGGGGCATGACCGCGTCAGAGGCGGAGCGCGCGGCGCCCGACGGCCCGCCCGCCGGGAGCCCCCGCCGGGAGCCCGCCGCGCTCCCCACCCCGTCCGCCCGTAAGAGCCCCACGGACGCCGGGGACGCCAAGGGTGCAGCCCCGCGCCCCGCGCGCCGTGGCCCCGCCGACCCCGTAAGAGCCCTGATGTACCGGCACCGCAAGCTCTGCGAACGCGCCGTCGACGCGCTGGAGATCGCCGCCGGGCTGGAGGCACACGGCGTCACCGACCGCACGGCCGCCCGGTTCCGGCACCGCGATGTCTTCTCGCTGGCCGAGGAACTGTACGCCCGGGTGCCGCGCGCCGAGTCCGACGGCACCCCGGCACCGGGCCCCGAGCCGGGCGGGCGCTCCCGGGGCGTGCGCGGGGCGCTGCATCTGCTGCCCGGCGCGGTCTGTGCCGCGGCGGTCGCCGCCGTCGCCTCGGCGGATGCGCCAACTCCCTTCGTGCGTCCCGTAGTTGCCGTCACCGGCATCGTGCTGGTCGTCCTAGCGGTGCGGCTGAGCGTACGGTCCGGGCCGCTGCGGGTACGCCCCGGCGCCGGATCCCGTGCCGCGAGCCTGTGGATCTGCTGGACGGCGGGGTACGCGGTCTACGGCGACTGGCTGCTGGCGCAGCTGCTGGCCGGCGGTCCCGATCTGCCGTATGTGCACCCCCGGGCCGCCCTCGCCACCGCCGTGGCGCTGGCCTTCGGCATCGCCCCGGCGGCCTGGTGCGCCCACCGGTTCGCGGTCCGCGGCCGGCGCTCCCTCGCCGCCAGCCGCGGCCTCACGGAACTCGCCGCCCGGACAAGGCCGTTGCTGGCCGGTGTCACCCTGCTCTTCCTCGGCGCGCTGGTGGCGCTGCTGGCCGGCGCGGGCCTGGTCTTCGGGGGTGGCGGCCTACTGGCCGCGACCGCGGCGGCCGCCCTGGGGATGCTGCTCTTCCTCGCCCGGCTGCTCGCCATCCACGGCTTCCCCGGAGCGGCCGCGGCGGGCATGGCCTCGGCCGCCGCCCTGGAAGCCCTCGCCCTGGCCGCGGTGCTGATCGCCCGGCTCCCCGGCCTGGCCCCGGTCGGCCGCCCGGTGGAGGCGCTGACCACCGCCGTCGGACCGGCCGCCGTACCCGCCGTCGCCTGCACGGCCGCCGCACTCGGCCTGCTGGTCCACGGCCTGCGGGCGCTGACCGGCGCCTGCGCGCACTCGCCCGCCCCCTCCGTACCGGCGGAGCCGGGCGGCGGGTGGGAGAGGGCTGACCGGCCGTGACCCTCCCGACCACCACCGGCGCGCACCGCGCCACCCCACCCCGCACCCGCGCCCTCTTGCGCCCCCGGCGGGATCCCGCACCACGCACCACTCCCGAAGCGGCACCCCGACACGGCCGCTTCGGGGCCTTCGACGCGGGCACCACCCCCCACGTGGCCCCGCCGCCAGGGCGGACGCCGAACCCGCCGTCCCCGCCGGCCCCCGTTGAAGTTTTCCCCTTCCCACAACCCGTCTTAGGAGCACGACACATGAACGTCCACCCCACCACTCGCCACGGGCACCGGGGGGTCGCACGATGAGGGTCCTGCTCATCGGTGCCAACGGGTACCTCGGCCGCTATGTCGCCGACCGCCTGCTCGCCGACCCCGCCGTCCAGCTCACCGCCCTCGGGCGGGGCGACGACGCGGACGTCCGCTTCGACCTGGCCACCGGCAGCCCCGGCGCGCTCACCCGCTTCCTCGACGCCGTCCACCCCGGGGTCGTCGTCAACTGCGCGGGCGCCACCCGGGGCGGCGCCCGCGATCTGACCCGGCACAACACCGTCGCGGTCGCCACCATCTGCGAATCGCTGCGGCGCAGCGGCTGCGGCGCCCGGCTGGTGCAGCTCGGCTGCGCCTCCGAGTACGGGCCCTCGCAGCCCGGCTCCTCCACCGCCGAGGACGCGGTGCCGCGCCCCGGAGGGCCGTACGGCGTGAGCAAGCTCGCCGCCACCGAACTGGTCCTCGGCTCCGGGCTCGACGCCGTGGTGCTGCGGGTCTTCTCACCGGTCGGCCCCGGCACCCCGGCCGGCTCGCCGCTCGGCCGGCTCGCCGAGGCGATGCGTCGCGCGATGCAGTCCGGCGACAGTGAACTCAAGCTCGGCGGGCTCGGCGTCCAACGGGACTTCGTCGATGTCCGCGACATCGCGCGCGCGGTGCACGCCGCCTCGCTCTCCGCCGCGCAGGGCGTCGTCAACATCGGGACCGGCCGCGCGGTACGGCTGCGCGAGGCCGCGTCCGTGCTCGCCCGGGTCGCCGGATTCGGCGGCTCGCTGCACGAACTGGACTCGCCGCCCGCCCGGCTGGTCATCCCGGCCCCGTCCACCGAGCACAACGTGGGCTCGCCGCCCGCCACCTACCCGTATCCGGACGGCTGCGGCACCTGGCAGCAGGCGGACGTCCGCACGGCGCGCGACCGGCTCGGCTGGCGCCCGCGGATCGGTCTGGAGGAGTCGCTGGCCGATATCTGGATGGAGGCCGCATGTCGTATCTGACCACTCCCACGGACATCACCCGCGCGCCCGCCGGGGCCGGACCGCTCCACATCGGCGTACCGGGCTTCGCCCATCCGCTGCTCGCGCCCACCGAATGGGCGGAACTGCTGCGCTCCGGCGGGTCCGGCCACGGCGCCGCCCCGGGGCCGGTGCACTGGGCGGTGCTCAACGTGTCCAACGGGCCGGGGGCGCGCCCCGACCCGCACTGCCTGCGCTCCGCGGCCCGGCTGCGTGAGACCGGCGTCCGCCTGCTGGGACACCTGGACATGGGGCGCGGCGCGCGCCCCTTCGGCGAGCTGGTCTCCGATGCGCACCGCTACCTGGAGTGGTACAAGGTCGACGGTTTCTGGATGGACCGCTGTCCCACGGACCGGACGCAGCTGCCCGAAACCCGGCGGATCAGCACCACCCTCCGGACCCTCCTCGATGACGCCTACCTCGTCCTCGGGCACGGCACCCACCCCTGCCCCGGCTACGCGGAGTGCGCCGACCAGCTGGTGACCTTCGCCGGGCCGTGGGCCGACTACCGCTGGTCGCAGGTGGCCGAGTGGACCGCCGACCACCCGCCCGAACGGTTCTGCCACCTCGTCCACGGTGTGCCCAGGACACATCTGGACGAAGCGCTGCGGATCGCCCGCTGGCAAGGGGCGGGCACGGTGTACTTCACGGACCACCGTGCCGCCGCGGCGGCAGGTACCGCCGGTGACGCCTGGCAGTCGCTGCCCGGTTACTGGGACGAATTCGTCTCGCGCATCGGACCAGGTGTCTCGGAATGAAGGAGGGCGTGGCAGTGTTACGGAGAACGTCCGTAGTGAATTACCGATCAACACCCTTGTTGAGGTCTTCGTGTCGCTGCCACCCCTGGTCGAGCCCGCTTCCGAGCTCACCGTCGACGAGGTCCGCAGGTACTCCCGCCACCTGATCATCCCCGACGTCGGGATGGACGGGCAGAAGCGGCTGAAGAACGCCAAGGTGCTGTGTGTCGGCGCCGGCGGTCTGGGCTCGCCCGCGCTGATGTACCTGGCCGCGGCCGGCGTCGGCACCCTGGGCATCGTGGAGTTCGACGAGGTCGACGAGTCGAACCTCCAGCGCCAGATCATCCACAGCCAGGCGGACATCGGCCGCTCCAAGGCCGCGTCCGCCAAGGACTCGGTGCTGGGCATCAACCCGTACGTCACGGTCAATCTCCACGAAGAGCGCCTGGACTCCACGAACGTCATGGAGATCTTCGCGCAGTACGACCTGATCGTGGACGGCACGGACAACTTCGCCACCCGCTACCTGGTGAACGACGCCTGCGTGCTGCTGAACAAGCCGTACGTGTGGGGTTCGATCTACCGCTTCGACGGCCAGGCGTCGGTGTTCTGGAGCGAGCACGGCCCCTGCTACCGCTGCCTGTACCCGGAGCCCCCGCCGCCCGGCATGGTCCCCTCCTGCGCCGAGGGCGGCGTCCTGGGCGTGCTCTGCGCGTCCATCGGCTCCATCCAGGTCACCGAGGCGATCAAGGTCCTCACCGGTACCGGCGACCCGCTCGTCGGCCGCCTGATGATCTACGACGCGCTGGAGATGACCTACCGCCAGGTCAAGGTCCGCAAGGACCCCGGCTGCGCGGTCTGCAGCGACAACCCGACCGTCACCGAGCTCATCGACTACGAGGCCTTCTGCGGCGTCGTGTCCGAGGAGGCCCAGGAGGCGGCGGCCGGCTCGACGATCACTCCCAAGCAGCTCAAGGAGTGGATCGACGCGGACGAGAAGATCGAGATCATCGATGTCCGCGAGCCGAACGAGTACGAGATCGTCTCGATCCCCGGCGCCCGACTGGTCCCGAAGAACGAGTTCCTGATGGGCACCGCCCTCCAGGACCTGCCGCAGGACAAGAAGATCGTTCTGCACTGCAAGACGGGCGTCCGCTCCGCCGAGGTCCTCGCGGTCCTGAAGTCCGCCGGCTTCGCCGACGCGGTGCACGTCGGTGGCGGCGTCATCGGCTGGGTCAACACGGTCGAGCCGGAGAAGCCGATTTACTGAGCCCGCGTTCCACGTGAAAGGCGCCGGTCCGCATGTCCTGCGGACCGGCGCCTTCGTGTGGGCGGCGCGCTCGGCCGACCGCCTCAGATCTCGCCCTTGCGGGTCAGATACGTGAAGGCCAGCCACCCCGGCAGCACCGGCAGCCAGAAGACCATCAGCCGGAACAGCAGTACCGCGGGGAACGCCACATCACCGGCGAGCCCGGCGACCGACAGCGCACCCAACAGCGCGGTCTCGACGGCGCCCACACCGCCGGGCGTCGGCGCGGCCGATCCCAGCGCGTTGCCCGCGAGGAAGGCGACCGCGATCGCCGCGTAACTGATCTGGTCGCCGCCGCCGAATGCCCGGATCGACGCGTCCAGACACATCACGTTCGCCGCCGTCAGCAGCAGCATGCCGCCGATGCCGGTGATCAGCTTCCGCGGCCGCTGGAGGATGTCCAGCATCCGCGGGACCACCCCCGCGAACAGCGACCGCACCCGCGTCGAGACGAACTTCCGCAGCGCCGGGACCGCGGTGGCGATCAGCACCAGCACCGCCACCGTCAGCAGACCGGCGATGACCGTACGGGACGGCGAGATCTGCGGGGTGTCATGCGTGCCGGTCAGATAGCCGAAGATCAGCAGCAGCAGGATGTGACTGCCCAGACCGAACAGCTGGGACGCGCCGACGCTCGCCACCGCGAGGCCCGGCCGGACCCCCGCGCGCTGCAGGAACCGGGTGTTGAGCGCCACACCGCCGATCGCCGCGGGCGCCACCAGCTTCACGAAGTTGCCCGCGATCTGCGCGATCACCGTCCGTACGAACGACACCTTCTCGGTGACGAACCCCAGCAGGCTCATGGCCGCCGCGATGTACGTCAGCGCCGAGAAGAACATCGCGATCAGCACCCACCCCCACTGGGCCTCGCTGATCACATCGCCGAGGTTGAAGTTGGCGAGCTGCGAGAGCAGCAGATACACCGCGACCGCACCGGCGATCCAGCTGATGAGGATGCGCGGACTGAGCCGTTCCAGCTTCGCCGGTTCGATCACCGCCGTCGGGCGGATCAGCAGCACCTGCCGGCGGATCTGGGCGAGCAGATCCTCCTCGCGGGCCTCCTCCGACGCCTCCTCCAGGGCCCGCTTCTGGGCGGTCTTCGCCGCGTTCCGCTCGGCCCGCAGCGTCTTGCGGTCCTTGGGTCCCTCCGCGGCCCGTGCCTCCCGCGCCTCCTTCGCGGCCTCCGAGGCCGCCAGCACCGCCTCCCGCTCCCGCTTGGAGCGCTCACGGGCCAGCTGGCGCAGCGTCGCCCGGGTGGTGCGGCTGAGCGCGATCGGCTGGAGCAGCGGGAGGCTGTCGGCGACCGCGTCCGGGCCGAGTACCTCCACGGCCGCGGCGACCGCGCGCTCGGCGCCGACCCGCAGTCCGCAGGTCGTCAGCAGCTGGGCGATGTCCATCCGCAGGACGAGGTCACCGGCCGCGATCTCGCCGCCGCGCAGCTCGGTCAGGACGATGTTGCCGGAACGATCCACCAGGAGGGCGTCACCCACCAGCCGCCGGTGCGCGATCCGCCGCGACTGCAACGCCTCGACCTGCCGCCAGGCGCTGTGCATCAGCGCGTCGGTGATCTCCTCGTCGGCCAGCGAGTCCAGGGAGCGGCCGCCGATGTGCTCGTAGACCAGCATCACCGCGTCCGGGCCGAGCTCGGAGGTGGCGATCAGCTTGGGGGCGTTGGCGCCCGCCGCGATCGCCGCGTACGCCAGCAGTGCCTCCTGCTCCAGCGCCTGGCGCAGCGACTGCAGGCTCCGGCGCTGGTTGATACCGCGCAGCGACAGGCGGCGCCAGACGCGGTAGAAGAATCCCTGGGCCTGCTGCTCGCGGTCCACGACGGTGACGTCGATCGGCGGGCCGTCCTCCAGGGTGACGATGTAGCGGCGGCCGCGTTCCGACAGCTCCGAGTGCTCCGGGTGGTCCGGGTTGATCACGTCCTCGGCGCGCATCGCGCTGACCGGCCGGAAGCCGACCCGGCGCAGCCCCGCCAGGAGGTTCTGCCCGGTGGGGCGGACGTTGGGGGAGCCGACGGCGTAGAGGGTCCCGTAGGCGACGGTCCAGCCGATCAGCAGCGTCGTGACGATCGCGAACGGCGTGGTGTACCGGCCGACCAGCACCGCGACGACGTCCAGCAGCACCACGAACCACATCGCGACCCGCCAGCGCGGCCGCCGGGACATCCCCACCGCCGTCATATAGGCGATGACGGGCGCGAGATAGCTGTGCACCGGCGGCGTGAGGCCGCCGCTCTCCAGCGGCTGGGTGAGAGCGTCCCGGATGGACGGCGCGGCGGCCTCGGCCACCCACAGGTCGGTCGCCAGCGACACACCGTGCGCGAGTACGGCGGCGAGCACGCCGTCCGCGATCCGCAGCCCGTCCCGCTTGATCAGCCGCTCCACGGCGAACGCCACCGGCACGATCAGCACCGCGACGCTGGAGGTCAGGCCCGCCAGGTTGATCAGCAGCCGCGGCGCCGCCTTCGCGCCGGTGCCGATGTCGTTCTCCAGGCCCTGGGTCGTGCCGTGGGCGAAGGTGGCCAGCGCGAGGACCAGCGCGATCCCGACGACGCCCAGCAGCAGCCGCAGCAGGTCGACGGGGCGGTGCACACGGGCAGGCAGCAGAGGCTCGTCGCCGGAGACCCGGTCGACGTGGAACTCGCCGTACTCGTCCGCGGTCAGGTCGGAGCGGTGCGAGCCCGTACGGGGCGTGCCGCGGTCCGCTTCGGACGGCCGGTCCTCGCCCTTCTCGTGTGCCTCGTGCCGGTCCTGTGCCTCGTACTGGTCCCGCTTCTCCTTCTGCCGCTCGCGTGGTGTGGGCTTCTTGGGCCCTTCCGGCCTCTCGGACGCCCCTGGTCGTTCGGCCTTCTCGATCGTGCTCGCCTTTTCGGTAGCGGAGGCCGTGGCCGGCCTCCGTTGGTGCTTCCCCTGTTTCGCCGCCTGCCGCCGTGCCTGCCGCGTGGTCCGTGCGGCGGGTCCGGGGGCGGCTGCGGCGGTGTCGGCGGCCAGCGCGTCAGGGGCGCCCGCCTCCCGTGGAGGCGCCGCACCCTGCTGCTCGGCCGTCTCTTCTTGATCTCGTATCACCAGTCACCGTCCGGAAGATGGTGGCACGGCCGCGCTTCGACGGGGGGCATCAGGGGGGCATTTCGGTGGTGCGGGAAGCGGAACGACTGCCACCGCCCGCACTTCACAAGGCTTCGCCGCGGGTCCCGGAGCGGGTCCCCGATCGGGTCCCGGAGGGTGTTCGGGAGGGTCGCCCGGCCGGGTTCCGAGGAGCGTTGTCGGTGGGGTGGGGCAGGATGGACCGAATGAGTGGGAGCGGAGACAGAGCGGCCTCCCGGGCCGATGACGACGGGACCGGAGAGCGTGCCGACGCCCCCGGCGCGGACGCCGGTGAGCTGCCCGAATACGCGGAGCGGGTGCTCGGCGTCGCCGAGCTGATCCCGGCCGGCCGGGTGATGACCTACGGGGATGTCGCGGAGTGGCTGCGAGACGAGGGGCAGCCCGACGGGCTTCCGGCGAAGGGCGCTGGTGGGCGACGGGAGGGCGGGCCGCGCCAGGTGGGCCGGGTGATGGCGCTTTACGGGGGCGCGGTGCCCTGGTGGCGGGTGGTGCGCGCGGACGGCGTGCTGCTGCCCGGCAGCGAACTTCGCGCGCTGGCGCACTACCGGGACGAGGGGACGCCACTGCGCGGCGCGTCGCGGACGGCCGAGGGCCACGTGCCGCGGCTTGACATGCGGCGGGCGCGGTGGGAGGGCCCGCAGGACGACGGCGGTCCGCACATACCCGGCTGACGGCAAGCCTGCCGGTGTGTCGCGTCCGCGCGTGGGACGCGCTGCGGCTCGTGCGCCGCCTGGCGTACCGTCGGGCACTGCCGTCACCGCTGCCCCGCCCCCGGTGCGCCGCACGACACGGCCCGTACCGCCGCGCCGCCCTCAGGCGCGCGGCGCGGCACCCACCGCACGACCCACCGCACCACGCACCGCACTACGACCAGCACCTCCACCAGGACCGGCGATCCACGTGAGTTCCCCTTTCTCGGCGTTCCCGGCGTTCCCGGCGTTCCCGGCGTTCCCGGCGTTCTCGGCCGTTCCGCCGACACGGCCGCACCGGTCGGCGCGGCGGGATGCCTCCGGCGCGTACCGGCTGGTGCGCACCCCGCCGGGACCGGTGGATCCTCCTGCCTTGGACGCAGCCCAGCGCGCCGTGGTTGACCACCGGCACGGGCCGCTGCTCGTCCTGGCCGGCCCCGGCACCGGAAAGACCACCACGCTCGTGGAGTCGGTGGCGCACCGGGTACGCGCCGGCGGCGACCCCGAGCGGATCCTCGTCCTCACCTTCAGCCGCAAGGCCGCCGTCGAACTCCGCGACCGACTCGCGGCCCGCCTGGGCGGCGGCGCCCGCTCGGGCGGCGGCGCCGTCCCGCAGGCCACCACCTTCCACTCCTTCTGCTACGCCCTGGTCCGCGCCCACCAGGACGCCGAACTCTTCGCCGACCCGCTGCGGCTGCTGTCCGGCCCCGAGCAGGACCTCGTCGTCCGGGAACTCCTCGAAGGGCAGGCGGAGCTGGCGGGCGACGGCCGCGCCCAGGTCAGCTGGCCGGACGAGCTGCGCGCCTGCCTGACCACCCGCGGCTTCGCCGACGAGGTCCGCGCGGTGCTCGCCCGCAGCCGCGAACTGGGCCTCGGCCCGGACGCGCTCGGCGCCTTCGCCCGGCGCACCGGACGGCCCGACTGGCACGCCGCAGCCGCCTTCCTCGCGGAATATCTCGATGTCCTGGACGCCCAGGGCGTGCTGGACTACGCCGAGCTGGTGCACCGCGCGGTACTGCTCGCCGAGCGCACCGACGTCGCGGCCGGGCTGGCGGGTGCGTACGACGCGGTCTACGTCGACGAGTACCAGGACACGGACGCCGCGCAGGTGCGGCTGCTGCGGGCACTCGCGGGCAACCACGGGGCGACCGCCACACCGGGCTCCCCGGGCCGCACCCTCGTCGCGTTCGGCGACCCCGACCAGTCGATCTACGCCTTCCGGGGCGCCGACGTCAACGGCATCCTCGACTTCCCGCAGACCTTCCGGCGCGCCGACGGCACCCCGGCCCCGGTGGCGGTACTGGGCACCTCCCGCCGTTCGGGCGCCGCCCTGCTGGCGGCCACCCGGCTGCTGACCCGCCGGATGCCGCTGACCCGCCTCCCGGCGCAGAAGGTCCGCGCGCACCGCGAGCCGGCGCCCGTACGGGACGGCGGCCGCGTCGAGGCGTATACGTACCCGACACCGGGCGCCGAACTGGACAACATCGCGGACATCCTGCGGCGCGCCCACCTGGAGGACGGCGTTCCCTGGCGTGAGATGGCCGTCCTCGTCCGCGCCGGCGGGCGCTCGATCCCCGCCGTACGGCGTGCGCTCACCTCTGCCGGAGTGCCGCTCGACATCGACGGCGACGATCTGCCGCTGCGCCACGAACCGGCGGTCGCGCCGCTCCTGGGCGCACTGCGGGCGGCGGCACGGGCTGCGCTGGTGGTGCATACGTCTCCCGCCGACGAAGCCACCCGGCCCGAAGGCCAACCGGATTCCGACACCGATGCCGCCGCCCCCGCATGGATCGACTCCGAGACCGCCATAGAGCTGCTGACCTCGCCGCTCGGCGGCATGGACTCGGCGGACCTGCGGCGGCTGGGGCGCGCGCTGCGCGAGGAGGAGCGGGCCGCCGGACAGGCACTGCCACGGCCCTCCGACGAGCTGATCGCCCAGGCACTCGCCGAACCGCAGCGCCTGGTGGCGCACGACCCGGCGTACGCCCGTGGCGCCCAGCGGCTCGGCCTGCTGCTGCGCAAGGCCCGCGAACTGCTGGCTGGCGGCGGCACCGCCGAGCAGGCCCTGTGGGAACTGTGGGACGGCACCCCCTGGCCGCAGCGGCTGGAGCGGGCGGCCCGGCGCGGCGGCGCGGCGGGTCGCAACGCCGACCGCGACCTGGACGCCGTGGTCGCCCTCTTCGAGACCGCGGCCCGCGCCGAGGAGCGCACCGGCGGCCGCGGCGCACTCAACTTCCTGGAGGAACTGGACGCACAGGACATCGCCGCGGACACCCTCACCCGCCGCACCGTGCGCCCCGACGCCGTACGCCTGATGACCGCGCACCGCTCCAAAGGCCTCGAATGGCGGCTCGTGGTCGTCGCCGGGGTCCAGGAAGGGCTCTGGCCGGACCTGCGCCGGCGCGGCTCGCTCCTGGAGGCGGACCGGATCGGCCGGGACGGCCTGGCGGAGCCGCTCACCCCGGGCGCGCTGCTCGCAGAGGAACGCCGGCTGTTCTACGTGGCCGCGACCCGCGCCCGTGAACGTCTCATCGTCACCGCCGTGAAGGCCGCGGCCGACGACGGCGACCAGCCGTCCCGCTTCCTCACCGAACTCGGCGTCACACCCCAGGACGTCACCGGCCGCCCGCGCCGCCCCCTCTCCGTCGCCGCGCTGGTCGCCGAGCTGCGCGCCACCACCGTCGACCCGGATGCCACCCCGGCGCTCCGCGACGCCGCCGCCCAGCGGCTGGCGAAACTGGCCGCGCTGACCGACGACGAGGGCTATCCCCTGGCGCCGGCCGCCCACCCGGACAACTGGTGGGGGCTGTACGAACCGACCCACAGCGCCGTCCCGCTGCGCGACCGCGACCAGCCCGTGGTGCTCTCCGGGAGCGCCCTGGACCAGCTCGCCAACACCTGCTCCCTCCAGTGGTTCCTGGGACGCGAGGTAAAAGCGGACCCCCCGTCCACCGCGGCCCAGGGCTTCGGCAACGTGGTGCATGTGCTCGCCGACGAGGTCGCCTCGGGCCGTACGCCCGCCGACCTGACCGTCCTGATGGAGCGGCTGGACTCCGTATGGGACGCCCTGGCCTTCGACGCCCCCTGGAAGTCACGCCAGGAAAAAGACAACGCGCGCGCCGCCCTGGAGCGCTTTCTGCGCTGGCATGTGCGGGAACGGGAGACGCTCGGCCGGGACACCGTCGCCACCGAGCACGGCTTCGACGTCACCCTCGAAGCCGGCGCCTACGAGGTCCGCATCCGCGGCAGCATGGACCGCGTCGCCCGGGACACCCAGGGACGCGCATACGTCGTCGACTTCAAGACCGGCAAACAGAAGCCGACCGGACCCGAGGTCGCCCGCCACCCCCAGCTCGCCGTCTACCAGCTCGCGGTGCGCGAAGGCGCCGTCGACGACGCCTTCGGCGGGAGCACACCGGAAGCGGGCGGCGCGGAACTGGTGCATCTGCGGCTGGGCGCGCCCCAGAAGGAGGGCGGCGACGCGCTGCCCGCCGTCCAGACGCAGCAGTCCCTGGAAGTGACACCGCAGCCCCGGGAACCGGCGGAGCCCCCGGCGACGCCAGACGGGGACTGGGTCGGCGACCTCCTCGCCACCGCGGCCGGACGCGTCCTGGACGAGCGGTTCACACCCACCACCGGGACGCACTGCACCCACTGCGCCTTCCGTGCCTCGTGCAGCGCACAGCCGGAGGGGCGGCACATCGTGGAGTGAGCAGCCGGGCCCCGGCGGGCCGAGCGGGTCGGTGGCCGGCCGGCCACCTGCCGCGATCAGCTACCTGACCTGCGGCGACCGCGATTGTCAGTGGGTGCGGATACGGTTTCCGACATGTCAGCCCGCATCACCGACCCCGAGCAGCTGAAACAACTGCTCGGCATCCCGTTCACCCCGGAGCAGACGGCGTGCATCACCGCCCCGCCCGCCCCGCAGGTCATCGTGGCCGGAGCCGGATCGGGCAAGACGACGGTGATGGCCGCCCGCGTGGTCTGGCTCGTCGGCACCGGCCAGGTCGCCCCCGAGCAGGTCCTCGGGCTGACGTTCACCAACAAGGCCGCCGGCGAGCTCGCCGAGCGGGTCCGCGCCGCGCTCCTCGCCGCCGGCGTCACCGACCCCGAAGCTCTCCCCCAGGAAGGGCCCGGCGCGGAGCAGCCCCCCGGAGAACCCCGGATCTCCACCTACCACGCCTTCGCCGGCCAGCTCCTCAAGGACCACGGCCTGCGCATCGGGCTCGAACCGACCGCCCGGCTCCTCGCCGACGCCACCCGCTTCCAGCTCGCCGCCCGCGTCCTGCGCGCCGCCCCCGGCCCCTACCCGGCGCTCACGAAATCCCTGCCCTCCCTCGTGGAGGACCTCCTCGCCCTCGACGGCGAGCTGGCCGAGCACCTGGTGGACCCGGCCCGGCTGCGCGCCTACGACAGCGAACTGCTCAGCACCCTCGACGGCGTCCGGCTCACCAACGCAGACCTGCGCAAAGTCCCCGACACCGCCCGCGGCCGCCAGGAACTCCTCGACCTCGTCGGCGCCTACCGCAGCGAAAAGCGGCGCCGCGACCTGCTCGACTTCGGCGACCAGATCGCGCTCTCCGCGACCCTCGCCACCACCCGCCCCGAAGTCGGCCAGATCCTGCGCGACGAATACCGGGTCGTCCTCCTCGACGAATACCAGGACACCTCCGTCGCCCAACGGCTGCTGCTCTCCGGCCTCTTCGGCACCGGCACGGGGACCGCCACCGGGACCGCCCCCGGGCATCCGGTCACCGCCGTCGGCGACCCCTGCCAGGCCATCTACGGCTGGCGCGGCGCCTCCGTCGCCAACCTCGACGACTTCCCCGACCACTTCCCCTTCAAAGACGGCACCCCCGCCCGCCGCTTCGCCCTCAGCGAGAACCGCCGCAGCGGCGGCCGCCTCCTCGACCTCGCCAACGGCCTCGCCGCGCCACTGCGGCAGATGCACGCCGGCGTCGAAGCGCTCCGCCCCGCCCCCGGCGCCGAACGCGACGGCATGGTGCGCTGCGCCCTGCTGCCCACCCACGCCGAAGAACTGGCCTGGATCGCCGACTCCCTCGCCCACCTCGTCCGTACAGGCACCCCGCCCGGCGAGATCGCGGTGCTCTGCCGGACCGCCGGCGACTTCGCCCGTATCCAGGGCGAGCTGGTCGCCCGCGACATCCCGGTGGAGGTCGTCGGCCTCTCCGGGCTGCTGCATCTGCCCGAAATCGCCGACCTCGTCGCCGTCTGCGAAGTCCTCCAGGACCCGACGGCCAACGCCGCCCTCGTCCGCCTGCTGACCGGCCCGCGCTGGCGGATCGGCCCCCGCGACCTGGCGCTCCTCGGCCGCCGCGCCCGCACCCTCGTCCACCACGGCGGCCCGACCGACGACCCCGAACGGCGGCTCGCGGAAGCCGTGGAAGGCGTCGACCCCGCCGAGACCGTCTCCCTCGCCGACGCCCTCGACACATTCCTGGAAACCGACGGCCCCGACGACGACCTGCCGTTCGCCCCCGAGGCACGGGTCCGCTTCGCCTATCTCGCCACCGAACTGCGCGACCTGCGGCGCTCCCTGAGCGACCCGCTGATGGACGTACTCCACCGGGTGCTGGCCACCACCGGCCTGGAGGTCGAACTGTCCGCCTCGCCGCACGCCCTCGCCGCCCGCCGCCGGGAAACCCTCGGCACCTTCCTCGACATCGCGGCCGGCTTCGCCGCCAAACAGGGCGGCGCCGCCCTGGACGGCGAGGCGACACTGCTCGCCTTCCTCGGCTTCCTGCGCACCGCCGTACAGCACGAAAAGGGCCTCGACAGCTCGCTCCCCGGCGGCGACAACACCGTCAAGGTGCTCACCGCGCACAAGTCCAAGGGCCTGGAATGGGACGTCGTCGCCGTGCCCGGCCTCGTCGGCAAGCAGTTCCCCAGCGAACAGGCCCGCGAGTCCTGGATCACCCAGCCCAAGGTCCTGCCGCACGCCCTCCGCGGCGACGCCGCCACCCTCCCCGACGTCGAGGAATGGGCGAGCCGCGGCCTGAAGACCTTCAAGGAGGCGATGAAGCACCACCAGCAGACCGAGGAACTCCGCCTGGGCTACGTCACCTTCACCCGCCCGCGCTCCCTGCTCCTCGGCTCCGGCCACTGGTGGGGCCCCGACCAGAAGCGGCCACGCGGACCGTCCGCCTTCCTGGAGGCGCTGCGCGAGCACTGCGAAGCGGGGCACGGCGAAATCGAGGCCTGGGCCGAACCACCCGAGGACGGCGCCGGGAACCCCGCCCTCGCCGAGGCCGCCACGGAACAGGCCTGGCCACTACCCCTCGACCCCACCGCCACGGCCCGCCGCCGCACCGCCGCGGCAACGGTCCGCGCCCATCTGGCCCGTGCGGCCGCGGCGGCGCCGGCCCCCGCCCCGGCGCCGCCGTCCGCCCACGACCCGGAGTGGCCGCCGCCACCGGCGGAGGACGAGTGGGAGCCCGAGGACGCCCCGTTCGACGTGCCCGAGGCCGATCCGTTCGACGACGCCCCGCCGTACGCGGACATCCCCGAGGCCGATCCGTTCGAGGGCGCCCCGCCGTACGACGTCCCCGAGGCCGACCCCTTCGGCGACGCCCCGCCGTACGACACCCCCGGCGCCGAGCCCGCCCCGCCCCGCCCCTGCATCATCGCCCAGCGCTCCGCCGAACCCGACCCCACCGTGCCCGTCCCCACCGCGCGCACGGCCGCCGCCGATACCACCCCGCGCGCCCTCCTCCCCGAGGAGCGCCGCACCGTCGGATCCTGGGACCGCGATCTGGACGCCCTCGCCGACGAACTGCGCCGCTCCCGCGCAACCGTCCGCGACGTCCCGCTCCCCGCCTCCCTCAGCGCCACCCAACTGCTCCGCCTCGCCGCCGACCCCGACGGCTTCGCCCGCGAACTGGCCCGCCCCATGCCACGCCCCCCACAGCCCGGCGCCCGCCGCGGCACCCGCTTCCACGCCTGGGTCGAATCCCGCTTCGAAGAGCTCACGCTGCCCCTGCTCGGCCCCGACGAACTGCCGGGCGCCGAGCCCGGCCAGGAGACGGAGATCGTCGACGAACGCGACCTGGACGCCCTCAAGGAAGCCTTCGCCCGCTCCCCGTACGCCCACCGCACCCCGTACCGCGTCGAGGCCCCCTTCCAGCTGACCCTCGCCGGACGCGTCATCCGCGGCCGCATCGACGCCGTCTACAAGGAACCCGGCCCCGACGGCGACCGCTTCGAGATCGTCGACTGGAAGACCGGCCCCGCCGGCACCGCCGACCCCCTCCAACTGGCCGTCTACCGCCTCGCCTGGGCCGAGCGCCACGGCCTGCCGCCCGCCGCCGTCGACGCCGCCTTCCTGTACGTCCGCAGCGGCGAGGTCGTCAGACCCGGACGGCTGCCGGGCCGGGCCGGGCTGGAGCGCATCCTGCTCGGTGAGACCGCCGACCGGCCACCCCCGGAAGGCCGATAGGCTCGGCCGTATGAGCACCACCCCGGACAGCGCCGTCCGCGCGTACATCACCAGCCAGCGCGACACCTTCCTCGACGACCTCGCCGAGTGGCTGCACATCCCCTCCGTCTCGGCCGACCCCGAGCGCGCCGCCGATGTGCGCCGCAGCGCCGAGTGGCTCGCCGCCAAGCTCGCCGGCACGGGCTTCCCGACCACGGAGATCTGGGAAACCGACGGCCTGCCCGCGGTCTTCGCCGAATGGCCCTCCGGGGACCCGTCCGCGCCGACCGTGCTCGTCTACGGCCACCACGACGTGCAGCCCGCCGCCCGCGAGGACGGCTGGCACACCGATCCCTTCGAGCCGCAGACCATCGACGGCAAGCTCTACGCCCGCGGCGCCGCCGACGACAAGGGCCAGGTGTTCTTCCACACCCTGGGCGTCCGCGCGCACCTCGCCGCGACCGGCCGCACCGCCCCCGCCGTCAACCTCAAGCTCCTCATCGAAGGCGAGGAGGAGTCCGGCTCACCGAACTTCCCGGCCCTCATCGAGAAGCACGCCGCCCGCCTCGCCTGCGACACGGTGATCGTCTCCGACACCGGCATGTGGTCCAAGGACACCCCGACGGTCTGCACCGGCATGCGCGGCCTGACCGACTGTCAGATCGACCTCTACGGCCCCGACCAGGACATCCACTCCGGCTCCTTCGGCGGCGCGGTCCCCAACCCCGCCACCGAAGCCGCCCGGCTCGCCGCCGCACTGCACGACACCGACCGCCGCGTCACCGTCCCCGGCTTCTATGACGGCGTCGTCGACCTCACCGACCGCGAGCGCGAACTCTTCGCCGAACTGCCCTTCGACGAGTCCGCATGGCTGCGCACGGCCCACTCCCACGCCACCCTCGGCGAGGCCGGCAGCACCACCCTGGAGCGCATCTGGGCCCGCCCCACCGCCGAGGTCAACGGCATCAGCGGCGGCTATCAGGGCCCCGGCGGCAAGACCATCGTCCCGTCCACCGCCCAGCTCAAGCTGTCCTTCCGCCTCGTCGCCGGCCAGGACGCGGACGCCGTCCAGCAGTCCGTACGCGACTGGATCGCCGCGCGCCTCCCCGCCGGCATCCGCCACGACATCACCTTCTGGGGCGCCACCCGCCCCTGCCTGACCCCGCTCGACCACCCCGCGCTCCAGTCCGTCGTCCGCGCCATGGGACGGGCCTTCGACGAGAAGATCCGCTTCACCCGCGAGGGCGGCTCCGGCCCCGCCGCCGACCTCCAGGACGTCCTCGACGTCCCGGTCCTGTTCCTCGGCATCTCCGTCCCCTCCGACGGCTGGCACGCACCGAACGAAAAGGTCGAGCTCGACCTGCTGATGAAGGGCGTCGAGACCGCCGCCCACCTGTGGGGCGACCTGGCGGAGACCTGGCGCACCGCTTGACCCGGGCTCTCCCCCGTAGCCTCAACGGCACGGGAGGTGCCCCCATCGTCGTACCGCTCCGCGCCCGTACGCAGCAATCACCCACGCCATAGGGGGAGTTGGAAACACCAGTGACCACCTGGACCGACCACAGCGCCGACCGGCCGCTCACCTTCAGCGCACCGAGCGGAATCGACCGCTCCGCCCACCACCGCCTCGACGAGGCCTGGCTCGCGGCGGCCTGGAGCCACCCGACCACGCGCGTCTTCGTGGTGTCCGGCGGCCAGGCGCTGATCGACGACACCCCCGACGGCCGCACCGAGCTGATCATGACGCCGTCCTTCGAGGCGCCGATGACCGAGGCGCACCGCTACTACCTCGGCACCGACGGGGACGGCGTCAGCTACTTCGCCCTCCAGAAGGACGCACTGCCCGGCCGCATGGACCAGTCCGCCCGGCCCGCCGGCCTCCGCGAGGCGGGCCTGCTGCTCTCCCCGCGAGACGCCGGGCTCCTCGTCCACGCCGTGGCCCTGGAGAACTGGCAGCGGCTGCACCGCTTCTGCTCACGCTGCGGCGAGCGCACCGTCATCGCGGCCGCGGGCCACATCCGCCGCTGCCCCGCCTGCGGCGCCGAGCACTACCCGCGCACCGACCCGGCCGTGATCATGCTGGTCACCGACGAGGACGACCGCGCGCTCCTGGGCCGCCAGGTCCACTGGCCCGAGGGCCGCTTCTCCACCCTCGCGGGCTTCGTGGAGCCGGGGGAGTCCATCGAGCAGTCGGTGGCGCGGGAGGTCTTCGAGGAAGCGGGCGTCGTCGTCGGCGACGTCGAGTACGTCGCCAGCCAGCCCTGGCCCTTCCCGTCCAGCCTGATGCTGGGCTTCATGGCACGCGCCACCTCGTCCGAGATCCAGGTGGACGGCGAGGAGATCGAAGAGGCCCGGTGGTTCTCCCGCGAGGACCTGCGCGCCGCCTTCGAATCGGGCGAGGTACTGCCCCCGTACGGCATCTCGATCGCGGCCCGCCTGATCGAGCTGTGGTACGGCAAGCCGCTGCCCAAGCCGTGAGCGGTCCGGCGGCCGGGCTCAGAGGGCGCTGAGCGGACAGAACCGCCGGCCGGATCCGTCGCACGGACCGGCCGGCGGCCCTGTGAAACCGCTCACTCCGGATCGGACGGGCACAGAGCCCGGATCGGTCAGCCGCCGACCTTCTGCTTGACCTGCGCCAGAGACGGGTTGGTCAGCGTCGAACCATCGGCGAAGAGCACGGTCGGCACCGTCTGATTGCCGCCGTTCGCCTTCTCCACGAACGCCGCGGACTCCGGGTCGGTCTCGATGTTGATCTCGGTGTACGCGATGCCCTCGCGGTCCATCTGGCCCTTCAGCCGACGGCAGTAACCGCACCAGGTCGTGCTGTACATCGTCACAGTGCCCGCCATGCGTCACGCGCTCCTTCGGTAAGTCTTCGGTTCGATGCCGTCCGACGCCGTCCCCGGCGTGGCGCTCCGGCGTGGCGCCAAGGGTAAAGAACGCTCGGGGGGGCGCGACCATTCCCGAGCTTTCCTGGCCCCTCCCCGGGGGGGCCCGCCCCCGCCCCACCCCGCCCCACCCCCGCCACCAAGCGCCGGCTGCTCACGGCGCGAGCCTCCGCCACCGAGCGCCGGCCGCTCAGAACGTGCCGGCGCCACCTCTGCGATCACGAGCGCCGGCCCGGTTCCGGGCGTTCTGACCGCTGGACACAGCACAGCAGAAGGCTGCGGTGTGCGTTGTCGCTCATCCACAGGGGCCGGGGCCGGTACGAGGGGAGGCCGGCGTCTGTGGACAGGTTTCCCGGGCGTCTCGGGGGACCTGGCAGCATGGCGGGGTGACAGCAGCAACGGACTCCTCTCTCTTCCCGCAGGTCCCTGACTCGGCCGACGCGGTGCTCGACGGGCTCGACCCCGAGCAGCGCGAGGTCGCGACGGCCCTGCACGGTCCGGTGTGTGTGCTGGCCGGCGCCGGTACGGGCAAGACCCGCGCTATCACCCACCGGATCGCGTACGGCGTGCGAGCCGGCATCCTGCAGCCCTCCAGTGTGCTCGCCGTCACCTTCACCGCCCGCGCGGCGGGCGAGATGCGCGGGCGGCTGCGGCAGCTCGGCGCGGGCGGGGTGCAGGCGCGGACGTTTCACTCCGCGGCCCTGCGGCAGCTGCAGTTCTTCTGGCCCAAGGCCGTCGGCGGTGAGGTCCCGCGGCTGCTGGAGCGCAAGATCCAGCTCGTCGCCGAGGCCGCGGCCCGCTGCCGCATCCGGTTGGACCGCAATGAGCTGCGCGATGTCACGGGCGAGATCGAATGGTCCAAGGTCACCCAGACCGTGCCCGCCGACTATCCGGCCGCGGTCGTCAAGGCCGGGCGCGAGGCCCCCCGCGACGCGGCCGAGATCGGGCAGATCTACGGCACGTACGAACAGCTCAAGCGTGACCGCGGTGCCATCGACTTCGAGGATGTGCTGCTGCTCACCGTCGGTGTGCTCCAGGACCGGCATGACATCGCCGAGCAGGTCCGCTCGCAGTACCAGCACTTCGTCGTCGACGAGTACCAGGACGTCAGCCCGCTCCAGCAGCGGCTGCTCGACCTGTGGCTGGGCGACCGCGACAGCCTCTGCGTGGTCGGCGACGCCAGCCAGACGATCTACAGCTTCACCGGCGCCACCCCCGAGCACCTGCTGAACTTCCGCACCCGCCATCCCCACGCGACCGTAGTCAAGCTCGTCCGCGACTACCGCTCCACCCCCCAGGTGGTGCACCTCGCCAACGGCCTGCTCTCCCAGGCGAAGGGCCGCGCCGCCGAGCACCGCCTGGAGCTGGTCTCGCAGCGCGAGGCCGGCCCTGAGCCGGCGTTCGCCGAGTACGCCGACGAGCCCGCCGAGGCCGAGGGCACCGCCCGCCGCGTCCGTGATCTCATCGCGTCCGGCGTCCCCGCCAGCGAGATCGCCGTGCTCTTCCGCATCAACGCCCAGTCCGAGGTCTACGAACAGGCGCTGGCCGATGTCGGCGTGCCCTACCAGCTGCGGGGCGCCGAGCGGTTCTTCGAGCGGCCGGAGGTCCGGGAGGCAGGCGTGAAGCTGCGCGGAGCCGCCCGCTTCGGCGCCAACGACGCACTGCTCGACGACGCCGTCGATCTGCCGTCCGAGGTGCGGGCGGTGCTCAGCGACATGGGCTGGACCGGTGTGCCGCCGGCCGGCTCCGGTGCGGTGCGCGACCGCTGGGAGTCCCTGGCGGCGCTGGTGCGGCTCGCTGAGGACTTCGCCAAGGCCCGTCCCGAAGCCACCCTCGCCGACCTCGTCGCCGAGCTGGACGAGCGCGCCAACGCCCAGCACGCCCCGACGGTCGAGGGGGTGACGCTCGCTTCGCTGCACGCCGCCAAGGGCCTGGAGTGGGACGCCGTGTTCCTGGTCGGCCTCACCGAGGGGATGATGCCGATCACCTACGCCAGGACCGACGAACAGATCGAGGAGGAGCGCCGGCTCCTCTACGTCGGTGTGACCCGCGCCCGTCTGCATCTGGGCCTGTCGTGGTCGCTGGCGCGCTCTCCCGGTGGCCGGGCCTCCCGGCGCGCCAGCCGGTTCCTGAACGGCCTGCGGCCGGGCTCCGGGGCGGCGGCGGGGCGCCGTACGCCGGGTGCCGTCACGGGCGGCGTGGAGCGCGGCGGCGGGGCGGCGGGCGCCGGCCGCCGCAGGAGCCGCGGCCCGGCCCGCTGCCGGGTCTGCAACAAGACGCTGACGGCCGCGGGCGAGATGAAGCTGATGCGTTGCGAGGACTGCCCCTCGGAGCTCGACGAGGCGCTGTACGAGCGGCTGCGTGACTGGCGGGCCGCGCAGGCCGACCGGTCGCGCCAGCCGGCGTACTGCGTCTTCACGGACAAGACACTGATGGCAATTGCCGAGGCGGTTCCGGGAACCGAATCGGAGCTTGCGTGCATCTCAGGTGTGGGGCGGCGCAAGCTCGACCGGTACGGCACCGATGTACTGGCTCTCTGCGCCGGCGAGGACCTCGCGGGGGTGCTGGAAGAAGGCTCTGAAGGCGCCGCGGAAAACTCGTCGGAAAAATAGTTTGCGCGTGCGGAGCGCATCCCCATAGCCTTCGGGAGACGGAGACAACGGACCTTCCGAGATCCGATGGATCCGTGCTGTACTGAACAAGCCTGGAACGGGATTTCCCGGTCCACCGAGACGCCGAGAGGAGGCGAGCCCAGTGATCAGCATTATCGAGACCAACAAAATGACCGATCTCTCGGTCGTCGCCACCTGCGCCCTCGGCTCCTCGCTCCTTGGCACCGGTCTGTCCGGCTTCGGCCGCCTGTCCGGTACCGAGGTCGCGCGCCCCGAGTCCCTCGCTGTCCTGACGGTCAGTGAGCGTACCGCGCGACCGACCGAGGCACCTGCGGTAGCAGCGACGACAGCAGTGGCGAATGCCTTTGCCTTCAACGCGGCCAATGGTGCCGGATCCCCGAAGCAGTACCCGACGAAGCATGAAGCGTGGGCCTACCGCGGCCTCGAACCCTGGAGAGATCCAGCCTGATCGGCACGATCAGGTCGGCACCTTCCAGGGCCGCGGAACCCACACCGGGATCCGCGGCCCTTTTGTTTTGCCCCATGCGCCCGCCACAAGCCGGGCCGAACAGACGAGGAACACACCACAGTGCAACTCCAGACGCACACCCCGTCCGTATCGACCGACCTGATCCCTCCGCCCGACCCTCAGGAGAACTCCTTGCTGCCCCTCACCGAGCTCGACGACGAGATCGACCGCCTCGGCGCCGCTGTCCCGTGCCGCACCTACGACCCGGAGGTCTTCTTCGCCGAGTCCCCGGCCGACGTCGAGTACGCCAAGACGCTGTGTCAGAGCTGTCCCGTCCGTGAGGCCTGCCTCGCCGGCGCCAAGGACCGCCGTGAGCCGTGGGGCGTCTGGGGTGGCGAGCTCTTCGTCCAGGGTGTCGTCGTGGCGCGGAAGCGTCCGCGTGGCCGTCCGCGCAAGAACCCGGTCGCGGCATGAGCACCACCGGCACAGGAACGATCGACCGTCCCGTCACACGGGATCCCAAGAAGCAGGACCCCACGATGAACCCGTCTTTCACCGACACACCCGCCCCCGTGAACTCCGGAGCGCTTGAGGCGCGACAGAACAGGAACCTCGAAATGCAACTCATCCCAGAAGCCCTGGCGCGTGCACATATGCATCAACGCCTCCAAGAGGCGGAATCCGAACGCAGGGCACATCGGGTCGCCACCGCGCGGCGTATGCAGCGGCGCGCCGAACGGGCGTCGATGCGGGCCCGGCGCGCGCTGGCCATGGCCGTGATGCAGTAACGCGACGCGCCGCGTCGCTCCTACGGGGTCCGTCCGACAGGGCGGGCCCCGTAGTGCGTTGCATCCGCCTTCGCGTGGTTGGCGGGGATATCGTCGGACGGTGGACCAGAAGACGCATGAACAGGCGGAGGTGACCGGTGGGAACGCGGTGTGCGCCCGCTGCGGCGCGGTCGCCGAGGGCATCCCGCTGACCTGGACCTGCTCCGTCGAGAACGGCGACCGCCGTTACTTCTGCGACGGCTGCGCGCGGGAGAACCTGCGGGCCATCGAGGGCCGCCTGGATTCAAGCTGGTGGTGAGGCCGGCGCCGCCGCCTGCCGCATGAGCGGCCGGGGCGGCGCGGGCCTGCCGGTCCGCCGTGGCCGGACCGGCAGGCTCAGGCCGTGCTCTCCTCTACGGCTTCCTCGGCCGTGTCGTCGAGGGCATCGAGGACATCGACGCCCTCGATGTCTTTGGATCCCGGCTCCTCGACGGGCACAAAGCCGGGCATCCACGCCTCCAGCTCATCGCGCAGCCGCACCGTCGCCCCCAACTGGCACAGCACCCCGATTGTGCTCAACGTCACACGGTGTATCAGGAGGTACGCGGGCGGCAGATTGAGCCGTTTGCCCAACTGGTGTGCGGGGGAGCGCGGATCTCCGACCCGGGTCGCCTGATTCCGCATCCAGTCCCGGGAGAAGGTGAACGCCTCCACCTGTGCCGGTTCGATGATCGGCAGCAGATACTCCAGCACCGCGTCCGGGTCCAGCTCGATGGAATCCTTGACGAATCCCTCCTCGCACAGCAGTTGATAGACCGCCTCGGCCTCGCCGTCCAGGGTCATCCGCAGCGAGGTGCCGATCGTCGGCGGCAGCCCGTCCGGCAGCCGGTCGACGGTCCCGAAGTCCAGCACGCCCAGCCGCCATTCCTCGGCGGGCCCGTCCGGTGCGGCTCCGGTCAGCAGCCGGAAGTTCCCCGGGTGCGGATCGGCGTGCAGCAGGCCGGTACGGGCGGGTCCGGAGAAGAGGAAGCGCGCCAGCAGCTGGCCGGCCCGGTCCCGCTGTTCCTGGCTGCCGTCCGCGATCACCTCGGACAGCGGCACCCCGTCCATCCACTCGGTCACCAGCACCTGGTCGCTCTGGTGCACCACGGCCGGCACCACCACATCCGGATCGCCCGCGAACTCCTCGGCGTGCGCACGCTGGGCCTCCGCCTCCAGGGCGTAGTCCAGCTCCTCCGAGACCCGGTCGCGCAGCTCCGTGATCAGCGGTTTGATGTCCATCCCCGGGATCAGCGGACCCAACAAGCGCGCGAACCGGCTCAGCTGAGCCAGGTCCGACAGCAGTGCCTGGCCCGCGCCCGGGTACTGCACCTTGACGGCCACTTCGCGGCCGTCGTGCCACACCGCCCGGTGCACCTGGCCGATCGACGCCGCCGCCGACGGTTTGTCCTCGAACTCCTCGAACAGCTCCCGCCAGTCCTCGCCGAGCCGTTCCGCCAGCACCGAGTGCACGGTTCTGGTCGGCATCGGCGGCGCCGCTTCCTGAAGCTTCGTCAGCGCGGCACGGTACGGCCCGGCGATCTCCTCGGGCAGCGCCGACTCGAACACGGACAGCGCCTGCCCGAACTTCATCGCGCCGCCCTTCAGCTCGCCGAGAACTTTGAAGAGCTGTTCAGCGGTGCGCTGTTGGAGCTCACGGCCGACGATTTCGGCGGATCTCCCGCCGATCCGTTTGCCCAGGCCCCAGGTGGCACGGCCGGCGAACCCCAGTGGCAGCGCGGCCAGCTTGGCGGTGCGGGTGACCGCCTTGCGGGGAAGATCAGACATGCGCCCCTCCAACTCACACTGTCCCCCTACCGGGGTTACTCGGTCATTGTGGCGTGTTGCGGCCGAGGATCCGAGGCGCCCGCCCCACCAACCTGAGCGGCGGCGCCACAGCCGCACTCCGGATGCGGCTCGATCCGCACCGTCCGCACGTTCGCACACGGCAGCGCGAGTTCCATCCGCGCGCCGGTGCACGGCGGCAATTCGCCGTCGAGGAACGTCAAAGCCTGGACGGCGGCGAGCCCCGCCACCGCGGTCGCCAGCGCGGCGTCGCAGGCCGGCACCGCCGGGGAAGCCCGCCCCGACCGCCACTGCGCGAGCAGCCGCGGCCAGGCCGGCTCCGCGTCCGTACGCCGCAGTTCGTCACACCGGGCGCATGCCGAACCGCCGGGCACCACAAGCGGGCCCACCACACCCGTGCCCTCGACCACGCCCGCGTAGAGATGCGGGATCCCGGCTGCGAGCAGCGGTTCGGACAGCACGGGGTCGGGGGCGTAGGCGGCGAGACCGTCGCGCGGGGCGACCACCACGAGCGAGATGCCCGGTTCGCCGGAATCGCTCACCGGGACGAGCGGGCGCGGCCTGCGGGTCCAGGGGGAGGACTGGTGGACCAACCGCTCCGCGGAGGCGTCGCGCTGCTCGCCGACCCGTTCGGCCGGTAGCCCGCCCGGCACCACGTCCCACGGCTCGGTCTTTCCGCCGTCCAGGACATCCACCCGGCCGATGCCCGAGGCGGAGAGCAGCGCCGCGACCGAGGCGCCCACCCGCCCCAGTCCCTTGACCCGGGCCCGGATCGCCCGGCGCGCTCCCATCCGGCCCAGCGCGCCCGCCGCCTCCGGATGCCGTACCGACAGCGAGGCCAGATCGGGCCGGAGCCGTTCGCATGCGGGCTCGTCGGCGCGGACGGCGTCGGCCGTCGGGCCGCCCGCGGCCGGTGCTTCCAGCAGCCCGGCCGCGCCGAGCCGGTCCACGACACCCCGTGCGTGCGCGGGCGGGAGATCGAGCGAATGGGCCGCTTCCTCCAACTGCCGCATACTGCGCGTGCCGTCGATCATCCCGAGGAAGCTGCCGGTCGCCAGATCGACCGGGCCGACCACCACCGCGTGGGCCGGCGCTACGCCGAACCGCACCGTTTCCCTGTCCCGCCAGCCGCGCCGCAGCGCGGGCTTGAGCATCGGATGCATGGCATCCGCCCCCCGTCCTTCTCCGTCTTTCGCGTACTGCCTTCAGCATGCGCCGAACGCGGAATCGGCGTCGGAAGTTATCCACAGACTGGGGGTAATAGTCATACAAGCCGTGCACGCCATGGGGTGTTTCGGTGGCGAACCGTCTGTGAGGCGGGACTTCCCGCAGTGCCAGCGGGTAACGTCGGTCGCGTGCCCGCCGACCCTTCCCCTCGCGGCTCCGGGGAGACTCCCTTGCGCCGCGCCGCAGACACATCGCGCAGGGCTGCCCCGAGCCCGAAGAGCCGCGGATCAGGGACGAGCGCGGTCGAGGTGCGCCGTAGCTCACGGCGGCGCAGAACGGTCTCCGCGTACCGCGAGGGCGACCGCACGGTTGTCCTGATTCCGGCCCGTATGTCCGAGGCCGAGGAGCAGCGCTGGGTCACCGTCATGCTGGACAAGCTCGCCGCCCAGGAGAGCAAGCGCATGCTGGGCGACGGCGAGCTGGCCGAGCGGGCGGAGCGGCTGTCCGGCCAGTTCCTGGAGGACCGGGCCCGTCCCGCGTCGGTGCGCTGGGTCACCAACCAGAACACCCGCTGGGGATCGTGCACCCCGGCCGAGGGCAGCATCCGCCTCTCGCACCGCCTGCAGGGCATGCCGGAGTACGTCATCGACTACGTCCTGCTGCACGAGCTCGCGCATCTTCTCGTCCCCGGCCACGGCCCGCGGTTCTGGCGCCTGTTGGAGTCCTATCCGCGTACGGAACGGGCCCGCGGCTACCTCGAAGGCGTGGTCGCGGCCGACCGATTGCCGCATTTGCCCGCTGCCCGCAGCGAATGACCGCTTCCTCGGCCGACTTCCGAGCTGCCCCGGCATCGCACTCTGTCAGCGCAAGCGGTTAGCCTGGCGCGCATACGAACTCACAGCGGGAGCGGGGGACGGTCGTTACGTATGGCCAGGGAATTCCAGCGCGGCCACAAGGCCAAGATCAGTGATCTGACGGCGGGGACGGATCTGTACATCGGCGTGCAGATCGCCGGTCCCGGGCTGACCTTCGACATCAGCTGCTTCGGTCTGGACGCGAGCGAGCGGCTGTCCGACGACCGCTACTTCATCTTCTTCAACCAGCCCAAGTCGCCCGAGGAGTCGATCCAGCAGCTCGGCGCGCAGGCCGGTGACACCGAGTCCTTCCGGGTCACCCTCGACCGCATCCCGCAGCACATCCAGAAGCTCTCCTTCACGGCAGCGCTCGACGGCGCGGGCCAGGTGTCGCAGATCGGCCCCGGCTACATCCGCATCGTCGCCGGTGGTGAAGAGGTCGCCCGTTACTCCTTCAACGGCAGCGAGTTCAGCACCGAACGCGCCGTCATGCTCGGCGACTTCTACCTCAAGGACGTCTGGCGGTTCGCCGCGGTCGGCCAGGGGTTCGACGGCGGCCTTGAGGCGCTGCTGAAGAACTTCGGCGGCGAGGTCGCCGAGGAGGCGGAAGCGGCCGCGCCGCCCGCCCCCGCACAGGGCGCGCCCGGCTTCGCACCGCCGGCCGGGGGAGCCCCCGCGCCGTCCTTCGGTGCCCCCGCCGCCGCACCCGTACCGCCGCAGCCGGCCCCCGACTTCGGCCCGCCCCAGGGCGCACCCCCCGCCGCCCCGCAGGCCCCGCAGCCGGCCGCCGCTCCACAGGCGCCGCAGCCGCCCGCCGCCCCGCAGCCCACTGCCCCGCAGGTCCACAACGCGCCGACCATCGCCGCGCCGATGGTCCCGCCCGGTGGCCCGGTGCCGCCCCCCGGTGTGCCCGGACAGCCGCCGCAGGCCCCGTACGGCCAGCCCGCTCCCGGCGGCTTCCCCGGCCAGCAGGCCCCGCAGGCACCCCCGTACGGCCAGCCCGCACCGGCCCCCGGCGGCTACGGCGCGCCCCAGGGGCAGCCCGGCCAGCCCGCCCCGTACGGCCAGCAGCCTCCCGGCGCCCCGTATGCGGGCCAGGCTCCGGCCGTGCCCCAGGGCGGCGGCCCCAGCCTGGGTGCCGTACTGGAGAAGTACAAGGAAGCCCCCACCGGCCAGCGCTGGACCCCGCAGAACCCCAAGCTGGTCCGTGTCGACCTCGGCGTCGACGGCCAGCCGGTGCTCGCCCGCCAGGGCAGCATGGTGCTCTACCAGGGCAAGGTCGACTTCAGCTACAAGGGAGCCGGCTTCCGCGGCCGGATCGTCGGCAACGCCACCGGCCAGGAGATGCAGCTGATGCGCTGCTCCGGCCAGGGCCAGGTCTTCTTCGCGGAGAACAGCGCCCATCTGCACCCCATCGAGCTGCAGGGCGACGCCATCTGTGTGTCCGCCGAGAGCGTCCTCGCCTTCGACGAGTCGCTGCAGCACGAGATCCGGCGGATCGAGGGCCACGGCATCCCCGGCGGCGCCCTGTTCACCATGCAGTTCCAGGGCACGGGCACCATCATCGTCAAGACCCAGGGCACCCCTGTCGTGCTGCCGGTCACCCCGACCACCTTCGCCGACGCCAACGCCATCGTGGCCTGGTCCGCGGCCTCGCAGGTGATCATCTCCAGTCAGGTGAGCCTGCGCCGGCAGGCCTATCCCGGCCACTCCGGCGAGACCGTGAACCTCCAGTTCCGCGGCGCGCCCGGCAACTTCATCGTCGTCCAGCCCTACGAGGTCTGAGGGAGCCCGTAATCATGAACCAGCAGCAGATGTCGGGCTACGTCCCGACCCCGCCCGCCGCCCGCATGGAGAACCACGGCAGCGCCATGGTGAAGATCGCCATGCAGAGCGGCCAGGACGTCTTCGCACGCACCGGCTCGATGGTCGCCTACGAAGGCTTCGTCCAGTACGAACCGAACCCGCCCGCCGTCCGCCAGATGGCCTCCCAGTGGATCACCGGCGAGGGCGCCCCGCTGATGAAGTGCACCGGCGACGGCCTGCTCTTCCTCGCCGACTACGGTGCCGACGTCGTCTGCATCAACCTCAACGGTGACTCGCTCTCCGTCAACGGCACCAACCTCCTCGCCTTCGACGCGCAGCTCCAGTGGGGCGTGCAGCGCGTCAAGGGCATGGCCAAGTTCGCCGGCCAGGGGCTCTTCAACGTCGGGATCTCCGGCACCGGATGGGTCGCCCTGACCTCCCGCGGCACGCCCATCGTCGTCGACTGCGGCCGCGGCGAGGACGAGACGTATGTGGATCCGGACGCCCTCGTCGCCTGGTCGACGAACCTGAAGATGAAGGGCAAGCGCAGCTTCAAGGCGTCCTCGATGATCGGACGCGGCAGCGGCGAGGCGTACCAACTGGGCTTCTCCGGCCAGGGGTTCGTTGTCGTCCAGCCCAGCGAGGACAGCACCGACCGGCTCCGGGCCCGGGGCTGAGGGGGAGGACCGAACACGCCATGCAGAGTCCGCTTTTCGCCTTCACCGAGGCGCAGACCCAGGACCGTTACGCGCTGCAGAACGAGCAGTTGCTGCGCGTCGCCCTCCAGGGGCACGAGGACATCCTCGCCCGTAAGGGCACGATGGTCGCCTATCAGGGCCTGCTCGAATTCGACGGCAACTACCAGACCCAGGGGCAGCACCGCGCTCGCGCGGTCTCCGGCGAGGGCCTGGACCTGATGCGCGTCTCCGGGCA
The DNA here is from genome assembly GCF_040654775.1 of Streptomyces sp. NPDC050636. Lineage (NCBI taxonomy): Bacteria > Bacillati > Actinomycetota > Actinomycetes > Kitasatosporales > Streptomycetaceae > Streptomyces > Streptomyces sp. NPDC050636. The sequence continues at coordinate 9,882 of NZ_JBFAIP010000059.1, read as the reverse complement.
GGGCACGGTCTATCTGGCCAACCTCGCCCAGTACGTCCATGTGGTCGACGTCGACCACGACGGGCTGACCGTCGACAGCAGCTACGTCCTGGCGCTCGACTCCGGCCTCCACTGGGAGGTCGTCTCCGTCGACAGCCAGTACGGCATCGCCGGCACCGGCAAGTACCAGCTCAACATCTCCGGCCGGGGCAAGGTCGCGCTGATGACCTCGGGCCAGCCGCTGATGATGCAGGTCACGCCCGACAAGTACGTCAACGCCGACGCCGACGCGGTGGTGGCCTGGTCCGCCTCGCTGCGGGTGCAGATGCAGGCGCAGACGCATTCCTCCGGGGTGTGGCGGCGCCGCGGCAGCACCGGCGAGGGCTGGGAGCTCAGCTTCCTCGGCCAGGGCTACGCGCTGGTCCAGCCCAGCGAGGTGATGCCGCCGCAGCACGCCCAGATCGGGTCCGGCATGGCCGCCCAGTACGGCATGGGGCAGCAGGGCGCCCGGGGACAGAACCAGGGCAACATCTTCACCAACTGACACACGCCTGACGTACCTTCGGCGCCCGTCCCGACCCGGGACGGGCGCCGAAGGTACGTCTGCGCCATCGAAGGCCGCTCACGGCTGTGGAGGAGAGCCCGGGTGCGTGCCGCCTACAGGAGCGCGCGGGCGCGCTCCACCAGTCGCACCACCGACGCGTCGGCGACGCCGGGCACCTCGTCGTAGGGGAACCACCGCAGGTCCAGCGACTCGTCGCTGATCTCCGCCTCCGCTCCCTCGGGCGCCAGCGCCGCGTACTGGACGTCCAAATGCCAGGCGCACGGCGTGTGATGACGGTCCAGCCGCACCGGCCCGCCGGGCAGCAGTGTCAGCCCCCGGGCGATCCCGGACTCCTCACGTGCCTCACGCAGCGCCGCGTCCGCCAACGAGGCGTCCTGCGGCTCGCAGTGGCCGCCCATCTGGAGCCACATCTCCAGCTTGCGGTGCAGGGTGAGCAGCACCCGGCCGCCGGCCGGATCGATCACCAGCGCGCTCGCCGTGAGGTGCCCGTCCTTGCAGGGTTTCCACATGCCGTCCTGATGGGCGGCCAGATGATCCAGATACGACAGCCGCAGCTGCTCCTGATCGGCCGACGGCGCGGGCCACTCCTTGAGCACCCGCGCCGCGTCGTCGCGCAGACTCACTTGTCGCCGTCACCCTTGCCGTCGCCGGGGGCCTGCTCCGGACCGTCCGCCGGCTTGCCCAGATCCGGCTTGCCGCCGCCGGCCGCCTCGCCCAGCATCTTGTCGAGCTCGGAGAAGTCCGGCTGCTCGTGGTGCACAAAGCCGTCCGGGTCGTCCAGATCAGCCGCCGTGGGCAGCATGTCCGGGTGCGCCCAGAGGCCGTCACGGCCTTCCAGGCCCCGCGCGTCGGTCAGCGAGGCCCACAGCCGCGAGGCGTCCCGCAGCCGCCGCGGACGCAGCTGGAGACCGATCAGCGTCGAGAACGTCTGCTCGGCCGGGCCACCGCTCGCCCGGCGCCGCCGCAGCGTCTCACGGAGCTTGTCCGCCGACGGCAGATGCGGCTTGGCGGCGGCGTGCACCACCGCGTCCACCCAGCCCTCGACGAGCGCCAGCGCGGTCTCCAGACGGGCCAGCGCGGCCTTCTGCTCCGGGGTGTCCTCGGGCTGGAACATGCCCTGCTGCAGGGCGTTCTGCAGCTCCTCGGGATGCTGCGGGTCGAGCTGGCCGACCATGTCCTCCAGTTTGGTCGTGTCGACCTTGATGCCGCGCGCATAGCCCTCGACGGCACCGAACAGATGCGAGCGCAGCCACGGCACATGGGCGAAGAGCCGCTGATGGGCGGCCTCGCGCAGGGCCAGATACAGCCGCACTTCCTCTTCCGGCACGCCCAGGCCCGCACCGAAGGTGGCGATGTTCCCCGGCAGCAGCGCGGCCTTGCCGGCCGGCCCCAGGGGCAGCCCGATGTCCGTCGAGCCGACGACCTCGCTCGCCAGGACGCCCAGCGCCTGCCCGATCTGGGTGCCGAACATCGCGCCACCCATGGAACGCATCATCCCGAGCAGCGGGCCCGCCATGGCCTGCATCTCCCCGGGCAGCACCTCGCCCATGGCCGCCCCGACGCGCTCGGCGAGCGGGTTGACCAGGTCCTTCCACACCGGCAGGGTCTCCTCGACCCACTCGGCGCGGCTCCACGCCACCACGGAGCCGGACCCCGACGGCAGGGACGTCACACCGTCCAGCCACAGGTCCGCCAGCCGCACGGCCTCCTCGACCGCGGTCCGCTCACCCGGGGTCAGGCTCGCGTCCTTGCTGCCGTCCTCGGCGCCCTGCGCGACGGTCTGCCGCGCGATGTCCTTGGCCATGTCCCAGTTCACCGGGCCGCCCTCGTACGAGAGCATCTGGCCGAGCTTCTGGAACGCGGCGCCCAGATCGCCAGGGTTCATTTCGCCACCGGGTCCGCCCATGCCGCCGAAGAGCGCCGCGAACGGATTGTCCGCGCCGCCGCTCCCGCCGCCGAACCCGAACGGGTCCGCGGGGCCCTGGCTACCTCCCTGGCCGCCCTTCTTCTTGCCGTTGTCGCCGTCCTCCGGCTCCTCCGGCGGAAGGCCGAATCCAAATGGGGTGTCACTCACGGGTTTCCTCGGCTCGTAGGGCCGCCGGCCCGGGGCCGACGGCGACTGCCCGACATCACCTCCAGCGTAGACACCCGGACCGCTTCGGGGCTCGGTGCTTCGCCGGCCGGGTGGCTGCGGCAGGATGGACGCCACCTGGTACGTCCGCGTCAGCACGCGTACGTACTGAATTCAACCGCTGGAGACGCCCGGTGAGTTCCCCAGATCCGACCGTTCGCGCAGCGCGAAACGCTGCGGCCAACACCGAGAAGGCAGGCAGCAACCCCGGCGGCGCCACCGACCGGCCGCTGCGCCGGCCCGTCGTCGCCGTCACCGGAGCCGCGTCCGGAGTCGGCGCGCTGCTCACCCGCGCCCTCGTCGCGTCCGACGAGGTCAAGCAGGTGGTGGCCATCGACGAGCGGCGCGGCGACGTCGCCGAGGCGCACTGGCACGTCCTGGACGTACGCGACCCCGCCATCGCCGACAAACTGCGCGGAGCGGACGTAGTCGTCCACCTCGCGCTCGACCTCGACCTGGAGACCGATGCCGCGGCCCGCACCGCCTACAACGTGCGCGGCACGCAGACGGTCCTCACCGCCGCCGCGGCGGCCGGCGTCCACCGGGTCGTGCTGTGCACCTCCGCCATGGTCTACGGGGCGCTGCCCGACAACGATGTTCCGCTGGCCGAGGACGCCGAGCTGCGCGCCACCGCCGACGCCACCGGTGTCGGCGACCTCCTGGAGATCGAGCACCTGGCGCGCCGCGCGCCCCGCGCACACCCGGGCCTGAACGTCACGGTGCTGCGCCCCACCGTCCTGGTGGGCGGCACCGACACCGCCCTGACCCGCTACTTCGAGTCGCCCCGCCTCCTGGTGGTCGCCGGGTCCCGGCCCGCCTGGCAGTTCTGCCATGTCGAGGATCTGGTCAGCGCCCTGGAGTACGCCGCCCTGGAGCGGGTCGACGGGGAGCTGGCGGTCGGCTGCGACGGCTGGCTGGAGCAGGAGGAGGTCGAGGAGCTGTCCGGCATCCGGCGCATGGAGCTGCCGTCCTCGGTCGCCCTGGGCGCCGCCGCCCGGCTGCACCGCATCGGCCTGACCCCGTCACCCGCCGGGGACCTCGCCTACACGATGCACCCCTGGGTGGTCAGCGGCAGCCGGCTGCACGAGGCGGGCTGGCGGCCCCGGTGGACGAACGAGGAGGTGCTCGCCGAGCTCCTGGAGGAGGTCGCGGGCCGCCACACCGTCGCCGGCCGCCGGCTGGGCCGCAAGGACGCCACCGCGGCCGGAGCCGCCGGCGCGACCGTCGCGTTGCTGGGCACCGCCGCCCTGGTCCGGCGCGCACGCAAGGCCCGCCGCCGTATCTGACCCGGACCGCGCCGGCCCCGCCACTGGGCGGGCCCGGTCCGGCTGTACGAGCCTCCATACGCGGGCGCGCACGCCCGGCGGATACAGCCATTCCCCGGCGCGCCCCGGTACGGCACGATGGAGGCATGTCTGGCACGCACTCCGCTCCGTCCCCCGGCCGTGACCACCCCGGTGAGCAGGCCGCCGCGGACCCGATCCGGCTGCTCGCGATCCGCGACACCGCGCTGTCCGTGGACGAGGTCTTCGCGGCCGTCGGGGACGCCGCGGCGGGCGGTACGGCCCTGTTCGTCGGCACCGTCCGCTCGCACGACGGCGGCGCCGACGTCGACGCCCTGGGCTACTCCGCGCACCCGACCGTCGAGGCCGAGATGCGCCGTATCGCCGAGAGGGTCGTCGCCGACTTCCCCGTCCGCGCACTGGCCGCCGTCCACCGGGTGGGCGATCTGTCCATCGGTGATCTGGCCGTGGTCGTCGCGGTTTCCTGCCCGCACCGCGGTGAGGCTTTCGAGGCCTGCCGGAAGTTGATCGACGACCTCAAGCATCAGGTGCCCATCTGGAAGCATCAGACGTTTTCGGATGGGACAGAAGAATGGGTAGGGGCGTAGCCGGCGCGCGGCCAGTCCTCGTCGACCGCCCTCTCGAACACTGACCGGAACCGGTGCGTTGCGCTCCGGTTGCGTAACCGGCCCCCTGGCGTGAGCGTTGACCTGGCAGATGGTTAATCTGCTTATTCGTCGATTGCGGTCGCGCAAGGGGTTGGGAGGTCGCTATGGGTGCGCTCTTCTGGTTGTTGATTCCGGTTGTCGCGGCGCTTGTCGCTGTGCTCTGGAGTACCTGGGCCCTGCGTAACCGCAAGACCGGGGACGTCGCGGAGCTCGCCGGCTATGCCCGGTTCCGCGCCGCGATGGAAAAAGAGCATTCCGCTTCAGACCCCGCCTCCGACGCGGCCTGACGTTCTCGGGTCGTACGCGTGAGCAACTGCCGTGCCCTCGGGGGTGACGGTCCGTCGGCCATGCGTGGGTACGGACCGGTTCCCGTACGGACAGCCCCTGCGGGCCGACTGTCATACCCGTCCCGTACTGTCGTTCCATGCCACGCCGCACCGCGACGCTGCTCGCCTCGACCCTGATGCTGATCGCGCTGCTCTGCGCCGGGGTGCTGTTCCCCGTCCCGTACGCCGAGATGTCCCCGGGCCCGACGGTGAACACTCTTGGCGATCACGACGGTGATCCGGTGCTGCAGATCTCCGGACGGAAGACGTACCCGGCGAACGGCCAACCGAGCGGTCACCTCAACATGACCACGGTCCGGGTCACCGGCCCCGACTACACCATGAACCTCTTCGAGGCGGTCTACGGCTGGCTGGACCACGACAGCGCCGTGGTGCCGCACAAGACGCTCTACCCCGAGGGTCAGACGGCCGAGCAGGCCGACCAGGAGAACGCCGAGGAGTTCAGCCAGTCCCAGGAGAGCGCCAAGGTCGCCGCGCTCAAGCAGCTGCGCATCCCGGTCGCCACCCAGACCGTCGTCGGTTCCGTCGTCAAGGACAAGCCGGCCGACGGGCGGCTGCACGCGGGCGATGTGATCAAGGCCGTGGACGGCACGCCGGTCAAGGCGAACACCGACGTCGCCAAGCTCGTCACCCGGCACAAGCCGGGCGAGAAGGTCGTCTTCACGGTCATTCCCGCCAAGGAGGCCGCCGCGGAGGAGAAGAAGGGCAAGCGGCCCGCGACCGGCGCGAAGCAGATCACGATCACCACGGAGAAGGCGTCGGACGGCCGCGCCATCGTGGGCATCCAGGCCGAGGTCGATCACACCCTCCCCTTCACCATCGATGTGAAGCTGGCCGATGTCGGCGGCCCCAGCGCCGGGCTGATGTTCGCGCTCGGCATCATCGACAAGCTGACGCCCGGGGATCTGACAGGCGGCAGGTTCGTGGCCGGTACGGGCACGATCGACGACAAGGGGAAGGTCGGCCCGATCGGCGGCATCTCGATGAAGACGGTCGGCGCGCGGAGCAACGGCGCCGAGTTCTTCCTGACGCCGAAGGCCAACTGCGCCACCGCCGCCAAGGACACCCCGAAGGGCCTCCGACTCGTCAAGGTCGACACCATAGGCGACGCGATGAACGCACTGCAGAAGATCCGCAAGGGCGACACCGCCGGCCTGCCGAGCTGCAGCCCGACAGGCCGGTAGGGCGGTACACCGTCACGTCCGGCAGGTCACGCTTCGAACGTCGCCGCCAACGCGTCCGCCAGGCCCGGCACCAGCGCCGACCCGGTGAGGACCTCGGACGTGGAGTCCTTCTCGCGCAGCCGCAGTGCCGACTCACGGGAGCCGTCCCGCAGCACGGCCACCGTCATCCGGACCTCCTGGCGGTCCGGATGGTCGGCGACCCACTTGGCGAGCTGGGCCTCGTCCATGCCCTCGGGCACGGACTCCTCGGCGGACGGGGGCAGCATCAGCCGCTCCACGGTCAGCGCACAGCCGGAGACCGCGTCCGGCCAGGCGATGGTGGCGAGGAACTCGTCCAGCGGTGTGCCGGCCGGGATCTCGTCCTGCTCGACGGGGGTCAGGGAAGCGGTGGTGGAGTCGTCGATGCCGAGCTGGGCGGCGAGCGAGGGCTCCTGATCGCGCAGCTTGGCGGTGTCGACGAGGGCGAACAGTCGGGCGGGCTGATCCCAGCCGAGCCCGGCGCTGTACTCGTCGATTTCGAGTACCGCGCGGGTCAGTGGGTCGGCGGCGAGGGGGGTGCCGTCAACGGGGAGGTTGGTCATGTTCAACATCGTGCCTTGTGAACCCCGGAAATCGGGAACTGGGTAAAGCCTTAGTAAGTTGCATCAGTGGGTCCTACTATCGCCGGGCCTGCTCCACACGACAGCGAACTTCGAGGTGCGCACCTTGGCTTTCCAGATGCCGGACCGCGGCGGAGGCCCGACAGGGCCACGGATCAGAGTCGGCCGACCGTCCCGGCGGATCCGGACCCTGCTCATGACGTTGGGTGTGCTGGCCGTGCTGGCCATGCTCTTCGTGATGTTCGCCGGGTTCTGGACCGACTGGCTCTGGTACCGCTCGGTCCATTACTCCTCGGTCTTCACCACGACCCTGTGGACCAAGATCGGACTGTTCTTCTTCTTCGGCGTCCTGATGGCCGTGGCCGTCGGCGTCAACATCTGGCTGGCGCACCGGCTGCGTCCGCCGCTCAGCGCGATGTCCATGGAGCAGCAGAGCCTGGACCGCTACCGGATGGGCATCGCGCCGTTCAAGAAGTGGGCGCTGATCGCCGTCACCGCGGTGATCGGGCTGATCGCGGGCGCGTCCGCCTCGGGTGAGTGGCGTACGTGGCTGCAGTGGGTCAACGGCGTGCCGTTCGACCAGACGGACCCGCAGTTCGGCATGGACGTCTCGTTCTACGCCTTCGATCTGCCCTGGTACCGCTTCCTGTTGAGCTTCGGCTTCGCCTGCGCGGTGCTGTCCCTGGTGGCCGCAGCGCTGACGCACTACCTGTACGGCGGGCTGCGGGTGACGAGTCCCGGCTCCCGGGCGACCGCCGCCGCGACCGGCCATCTGTCCGTCCTGCTGGGTATTTTCGTCTCGCTGAAGGCGATCGCGTACTGGCTCGACCGGTACGGACTCGCCGTGAAGTCCAGCGGGCTGAAGTCGGCCGACAACTGGACCGGCCTGCGCTACGTCGACGCCAACGCCTATCTCCCGGCGAAGACCATCCTGTTCTTCATCGCGGCGATCTGCGCGGTGCTGTTCTTTGCCACCCTCTGGCGCCGTACCTGGCAGCTGCCGGTGATCGGCTTCGGGCTGATGGTGCTCTCCGCGATCCTCATCGGCGGGCTGTATCCGGCGATTGTGCAGAAGTTCCAGGTCCAGCCGAACGAGCAGGCCAAGGAAACGCCGTACATCAAGCAGAACATCAAGGCGACCCGGGACGCGTACGACATCCAGAACTCGGGTGTCACGCCCTACAAGGGGAACTACAAGCCCGCCGACAAGGAAGACAGCCAGCGGCTGCGGGACAACGCCGACACCACCGCGAGCATGCGGCTGCTGGACCCGAATGTGGTCTCCCCGGCCTTCCAGCAACAGCAGCAGGTCCGCGGGTACTACCAGTTCCCCTCCACGCTGGACGTCGACCGGTACCCGGACAAGGACGGCGCCGAGCAGGACACCGTCATCGGTCTGCGTGAGCTGAACATCGCCGGTATCCCCGAGCGCAACTGGATCAACGACCACTTCAAGTACACCCACGGCTACGGCGCGATCGCCGCCAAGGGGACCGAGAGCGCCGACGGCGGTGGTCCGAAGTACACCGAGTCGGACCTGCCGGCCAAGGGACAGCTCCCCGAGCACGAGCAGCGGGTCTACTACGGCGAGAAGACCACGCAGTACTCCATCGTCGGTGGTCCGCAGAAGGAACTGGACTACTCCGACGACAGCGGCGAGAAGAGCTACAGCTACAAGGGCAAGAGCGGGGTGAATCTGTCCAACCCGATCAACCGCGCCGCGTACGCGGTGGCGTTCGGGGAGCCGCAGATCCTCTACTCCGGCGCGATCGGTGACGGCTCGCGGATCCTGTACAACCGCACGCCCAAGGAGCGCGTCGAAGCCGTCGCCCCCTGGCTGACCATCGACGGTGACGCCTATCCGGCGGTCGTGGACGGCCGGATCCAGTGGATCGTGGACGCCTACACCACCAGCAACGGCTATCCGTACGCCTCGCGCACCACGCTCGGGGACACCACGGCGGACTCGCTCACCGACGGCCAGCGGGCGGTGGTGGCCCAGCAGAACCAGGTCAACTACATCCGCAACTCGGTCAAGGCGACGGTCGACGCGTACGACGGCTCGGTCAAGCTCTACCAGTGGGACACCAAGGACCCGGTCCTCAAGACCTGGATGAAGTCCTTCCCCGGCACCGTGGAGAAGAAGAGCGCCATCAGCCCGAAGCTGATGGAGCATCTGCGGTACCCGCAGGACCTCTTCAAGGTGCAGCGGCAGCTGCTGACCACGTACCACGTCACGGACCCGGGCACCTTCTACACCGGCTCCGAGCGCTGGCAGATCCCGAACGACCCGACGAACAAGTCGGGCAATGCCGTGCCGCCGTACTACCTGAGCATGAAGATGCCGGGTCAGAAGGACCAGACGTTCTCGCTGACGACGACGTTCACGCCCAACAAGCGCGACAACCTCGGTGCATTCATGGCCGTCAACGCCAATGCGACCAGCGGCGACTACGGCAAGATCAGACTGCTGAAACTGCCCTCGCAGACACCGGTGCCCGGTCCGCAGCTGGTGCAGTCGAAGTTCAACTCCGATCCGGACATCGCCAATGAGCTCAACATCCTCAAGAAACTGGGCGATTCGGAGATCGAGTACGGCAATCTGCTGACCGTGCCACTGGACGGCGGGCTGCTGTACGTCGAACCGGTCTATCTGCGCGGCGCCGCCACCAACTACCCGCTGCTGAAGAAGGTGTTGGTCAGCTACGGCGACAACAAGCCCGTCCTGGAGAACTCGCTCAAGGACGCGCTGGATGTCGTCTTCGGCAAGAAGGCGCCGAGTGCCGGCACGGAGAAGCCACCTGGTGACACCAGCCCGCCGCCGCCGTCGGACCAGACGGCCCAGCAGGCCATCGCCGACGCCCAAAAGGCTTACGAGGACGCCGAGAAGGCTCGTGTTTCGGGTGACTGGGGCGCCTTCGGTGAGGCCCAGAAGCGGATGAAGGCGGCGCTGGACCGGGCCGCCAAGGCATCCGAGAAGGCCGGCAAGCCAGGCAGCTGAGCCGGCCCGGCGCGAAGCAGGAGACCGTGCTGCCACCGGTACCAACCGGTCCGCCGGGGCGGATGCGGCCGACGAAGGTCTCGAAGGACTCGTAGATCTCGTCCATCGAGGCCTCAGGCGTCCCC
>NZ_JBFAIP010000058.1:0-42986 GCF_040654775.1 Streptomyces sp. NPDC050636 | reverse complement strand
GGGGTGGGGCGGCCTGCCCCGACCTGGTGCTTGGTGTTCTCTCCCGAGCGGCCCCGCCCGTAATCCCCGCCGGGGTGTGGGCGGGAATTCCGGGTCATGGCTGACCTTCCTTGAAGCGGAATGCGACCTGATTCTGTCAGGAGACGCGCCGGACGAGGTCGCCGGAGACGCTGCGCAACTTCTCCCGGGTCTCCTCCAGTTCGCGTTCCGGGCGGGAGTTCCCGACGACGCCGGCGCCGGCCCGCAGCCAGGTCTCGCCGTCACGGGAGAAGACGGTGCGCAGTACCAGCGCCGCGTCCATCGAACCGTCCGCGTCGACGGTCATGACGGTGCCCGCGTAGGGGCCGCGAACCGGCTCGTCACGGCGTATGAGGTCGTACGCCGCGTGCTTGGGCACTCCGGAGGCGGTCACAGCGGGGAAGGCCGCCGCGAAGGCGTCCCAGGAGCTGCCGCCCTCGGGAAGCCGGCCCACCACCCGGGAGGCGAGGTGCTGCACCTTGCCCCGCTCCGCGATGCGCATGTAGTCCTGTACGACGACGGTGTCCGGCTTGCAGGGACCCATGAGCTCGTCCACCGCGACCTTCACCGAAATGGCGTGCTCGTGCAGCTCCTTGGCGTCGCTGAGCAGATCCTCACGCAGTTGCCGGTCGGTGGCCGCGTCGCCGGTTCGCCGCCGTGTACCGGCCAGTGGCTGAGTGGTGACCTGGCCCTCACTGGTGACCTCCACGACGGTCTCCGGGCTGAAGCCCACGGCCCTGAGGCCGTCCAGGTGCAGGAGGAAGGAGCGCGCCGGGGTGTTGGCACGCCGGCCGGCCACATACGTCGCCGGGAAGTCGAGCTCCTCGGCGACCGGCACCAGGCGGGAGAGCACCACCTTCTGCAGCCGTCCGTCGTTGATGTCCTCGATGGCCGCCAGGACGGCCCGGGAGTACTCGGCGGCGGAGGCTTCCAGGTCCACGTCGGCGCGGGGGGCGGTGGGGCCGCCGAGGTCCGCCGGCTCGGACAGCGCGTCGGCAACAGCGCCGAGAGCATCCGGGTCCAGGCTGCGGATCAGCGTGTAGCCGTCGTGGAGGCGGACTTCGGTGTGCGGCACCATCAGGTGCGCGAGCACCTGGTCCGAGGCGTCCGCGCTGCCGGCCGGGTTGCCGGAAATGGCGTAGGCGAGTTCGAAGGCGCACCAGCCGTAGACCCGCCAGTCGTCGAGGTCCACATCCCGCAGGAAACTCCGCACCGGTTCGAGTGGATCGCCGTGCCACTCGGTCTCGGTGACCTCGCCCCCGCTCACCACGCGAGCGGTGCGCTGGTTCAGGCGGAGTTCGGAGTGGGTGCCCAGGGCTATCGACAGCCCCTCGGGGGTCTCGTAGACGACATGGCTGTCGAACTGCTGGGAGGCGGCCAGCTGGGCCGCGACGGCGTGCCGGTCGCCGGCGGCCGCTGCCTTCATCGTGTGGTATCGGTTCGGCATGGCGATTCCTTTCAGCTGAGTCAGACCGCGAGGCTCTGGAGCACGAGGCCGGTGAGGGACCGTTTGTCGACCTTGCCGACACCGGTCAACGGCAGCGCGGAGAAGGACTCCAGGCGGTCGGGCAGTTTGTACGCGGCCAGGCCGCGGGCACGCAGAGCGGCGTGCACCTCTTCGAGCGTGGGCGGGTCCGCGGGGTCCTGCGGAACGATGCAGGCACAGGTCTGCTCGCCCATGTACGGGTCGGGCAGGCCGATGACCGCCGCCACCCGGATGCGGGGGTCGGCGAGCAGATGCCCCTCGACCTCTTCGGCCGGGACCTTCTCCCCGCCGCGGTTGATCACATCGTTGAGGCGTCCGACGACGGCGAGGTTGCCGGAGGGGGTGAGCCGCACCACGTCGCCGGTACGGAAGAAGCCGTCCGCGGTGAAGCGGGTGCGGTTGCCCTCGGCCGCGCGGTAGTAGCCGCGCAGGGTGTACGGGCCCCTGGCCAGGAGTTCACCGGGCTGTCCCGGCGCGACATCGACGCCGCTTTCGTCGACGATCCGGATCTCGTCGCCGGGCGAGAGCGGGCGTCCCTGGGTCTGGACGACGACCTCGGCGGGGTCGTCGAGCCGGGTGAAGTTCAGCAGCCCCTCGGCGAGTCCGTAGACCTGCTGCAGGGTGCAGCCGAGTTCGGGTGCCACCCGCGCGGCGGTGACGGGGTCCAGCCGTGAGCCGCCGACCTGGAGCAGCTTGAGGCCGGAGAGATCGTGCGAGGTGATCTTGGCGATCTCCAGCCACAGCGGGACGAGCGGCGGGACCAGGGAGGTCACGGTGTCATGGCTGCGGGCCAGCAGCGGGAAACAGTCCTCCGGTGACGGCGATGCCGCGAGCGCCACCGTGCCGCCCACCCGCAGGGTGCCCAGCACGCCGGGGCAGGCCAGCGCGAAGTTGTGGGCGGCGGGGAGCGCCACCAAGTACGTGCTGTCCGGCCCGACTCCGCACAGTCGGGCGCTCTGCCGCAGCTGGTACGCGTAGTCCGCATGCGTCCGCGGGATGAGCTTGGGCTTGCCGGTCGTCCCGCCGGACAGCAGGAAGAGCGCCACGTCGTGCGGGTCGGGAGCCGGCAGGTGCTCGGGGTCCGCGTCCACGTCCGCCAGGGCGGTGTACGGGCCCGGGTCACCGGCCACCAGGACGTGCCGGAGTGTGTCGGTGCGGCCTTGGACCTCGGCGGCGAGCGCACGGTAGTCGAAGCCGAGCAGTTCGTCCGGGCATACGTAGGCCAACGCGCCGGAGACCTCCACGAGGTGGACGATCTCCGCGCCGCGGTGCGCCGGGAGGGCGAAGACCGGCAGGGCGCCCATCCGGAACAGTGCGCAGGAGAGCACCACGAACTCGGCCACGTTGGGGAGTTGGACCACGACACGGTCGCCGGCGGCCAGACCTCGGGCGCGCAGCCCGGCGGCGAGGCGGTCGGCGGCCAGGTCCAGCTCCGCGTAGGTCATGGTGCGGTCGGCGGTGCGCAGGGCGATCCGTTCGGCGCGGCCGGGCTCCGGGGCGGGCCATCTGCCGAGCGTCTCGTCGTTCCAGTAGCCCCTGGCCCGGTACTCGTGCGCCAGCGACTCGGGCCAAGGGACACAGCCATCGAGCATTTCTGCTCCTTAAGGGATCGGTGCCTTAAAGGGGGGTGAGGGGAGGCCGGCCGGGCTCAGGCGGCAGCCGGGCGGAGTTCGAGGGTGCAGCACTTGACGCTGCCACCGCCCTTGAGGAGTTCGGTGAGGTCGATGCCGATCGGCTCGTAGCCGCGCTCGCGCAGCTGGGCGGCCAGGCCGGTGGCAGCCTCCGGCAGGACCACGTGCTTCCCGTCGCTCACCGCGTTGAGCCCGAAGACCGCGGCCTGCGACGGCTCCGCCAGGATCGCCCCGGGGAAGAGCTCTTCCAGGACGGTCCTGCTCTCCGGGGTGAACGCCGCCGGGTTGTACATCACCTCGTCGCCGTCGAGCACCGCGAGGGCGGTGTCCAGGTGGTAGTAGCGCTCGTCGACCAGGTCGAGGCTCACGACGGGGCGGCCCCAGAACTCCTGGGCCTCGGCGTGTGATTCGGGCGTGCTGCGGAATCCCTTGCCGGCCAGCACCCGGTTGTCCGTGACGAGGAAGTCGCCCTCGCCCTCGTTGACGTGTACCGGGTCGTGCAGTTCCTGGTATCCGTGGGCGCGGAACCAGTCCAGGTAGGCGGGGCCCTCGCCGGCCCGCTCCGGGTTGCGGAAGCGGGCGCCGAGCACCTTGCCGTCGACGACGGTCGCGCCGTTGGCCGCGTACACCATGTCGGGGTAGTCGGCGAGCGGCTCGATCAGTTCGACGGTGTGACCCAACTCAAGGTAGAGCGACCGGAGTTGCTCCCACTGGGCGACCGCGAGCGCGGTGTCCACCGGCTTCGTCGGGTCCATCCAGGGGTTGATCGAGTAGTCGACCCGGAAGTGCGTGGGGCGGCACATGAGGTAGCGGCGGGGTCGCGCGGTACGGGTGGCGGAGGCGGTCATGCCTGTTCTCCTATGGGTCGGATCGGGTGGGCCCGCACCAGGGGTGGCGGGGCGGGCCGGAGTTGCGGCTCGTGGCCGCGGTCCGGCGTGTCAAAGGGCAGGGAAGTTCGCTTCGAGCGCGGCGAGCGCGTCGGCGTCGAGCGAGACGAGAGCGAAGTCGGAGGGGGTGTGGCCGCCCGCACCGTCACGGTCCAGGTGGTCCGCCAGCGTGTGCAGCGCACGCACCCACTCTTCGCTCAGTGCCGCCACCTCCCGCTCTGCTCCGGGCCCCGTCGGCCAGGTGCACATCAGGCGCAGCAGGGGCGTGCCGCCGGCCGAGGAGCGGTAGGTGCACAGCTCCAGGGCTGCCGGGGCCGGACCGCCGGGCGAGGCGCCCGGCTGGACGTCCGGGCCCTCGGCCAGGTCGGCGCACGGCAGCGTCGACCAGTCGGTGTCGGTGTCGGTGTCGGTGTCGGTGTCGGTGTCGGTGTCGGTGTCGGTGTCGATCAGTGTGTCGTGGTGTACGAAGTGCAGGCCGGGGGCGGGGAACCGGCCGTCCAGCGCGTCGTACCCCAGGCTCTCCGCGGTTGTCCGGCGGGCGTCCTCCTTGACGCGCTTGAGCAGTGCGCCGGGATCCTGGTGTGCGTGGTCAGTGCCGAACCGCACGGCGAGCCGGATGTCGAACCGCCCGACGCAGCCGGCGGGTTCGGTGCCGTTCGCCGTCCAACCGGACAGCACCGCGGCGTCCCGGCCCGAGCGGGTCAGCTCGACCCGCACGCCGTCGGACACGTCGGAGGTGCGCTCCTCGCACCGCCGGAGCGTCGCCAACGCGAGCCCGGTCAGCAGGACTTCGGCGAGGTCCGCGTGGAATCTCCCGGCGATGCGGTCCAGCGCGGCCGTCGTAGGGCCGTCGGCGAGTTCCACGGTCCGGGTGACCCGGGGCGCGGTGGCCGGACCCCAGAGATCCCTGAACGCGTCGGGCCCGGACAACACGGCCTGCCAGTGAGCCCGCGCCGTGTCCTCGGCCCGGCGCAGCACGCGTTCGTGCTCCCGCGCCCAACCCGCGTACGCGGCGGGGGTGGTGTCGTGGCCGCTCCCCCGGCCCAGCGCGGCCAGGTCGGCGAGCAGAATGCGCCAGGAGTCAGCGTCGGCGGCCATCGGGTGGACGCTGAGCAGCAGCCGGCCCTGGGCATGCGCCCCGCCCTCCCACCAGGCCGCGTCGAGGAGTACGCCGCGGCGGGGGGCGAGCCGCTCCTGTGCCGCGTCCCGCTGACGGCGTACGGATTCCCCGAACGCTTCGGCGGTCGGCTCGACGTCGACCGAGGTCAGCAGGGATGCGGCGCGCGCTCCTCCGGTACGCCGGATCCGCAGCCCTGTGCCGTCCGGCACGGACCGCAGGATGTCGTGCCGGTCGAGCAGGCCTTGCAGCACCTCGGTGAGGCGTTCGCGGGTCGTCCCCACGGGCAGCCGCAGCAGTGCCGACCAAGGGCGCGGCGCGCCTGCCCCGGCGTCGGTCAGCCGACGTACGGTGGGGGTCAGCGGCACGGGTGCGGTGCTCCCGTCCGGGTTGTCCGGCGCGGCCGCGGCTGCCGCCAACGCCGCGAGACCGGCCGGGGTGGGGTGCTGGAAGATGTCCCACGGTGAGATGGGCAGCCCCGCGGCCTTGGCCCGGCTCGCCAGCTGGATGGACAGAATGCTGTCGCCGCCGAGCTCGAAGAACCTGTCCCGCATCCCGACCGCCGGCAGGCCCAGTACCTGCGCGAACAGCCCGGCGAGCAGTTCCTCTTCCGGGGTGCTCGGCTTGTCGTCGCCCACGGCGGCGCTGAAGTCGGGTGCCGGCAGTGCCCGTCGGTCCAGCTTTCCGCTGGGGGTCCGCGGGAGTGCGTCGACCAGGACCGTGGCGGCGGGGACCATGTAGTCCGGCAACCGGGCGGCGATGTGTGCGCGCAGCTCCGGCCCGTCCGGCGTCCGGCCGTTCCGCTCCGCCTGCGGCTCGGGCACCGCGTAGGCGACCAGGGCGGTACCGCCGGCACCGTCGGTCCGGGCCACCACGGCGGCCTCGGCGATGTCCGCGCGTTCCAGGAGCAGGGTCTCGATCTCACCGGGTTCGATCCGGAAGCCCCGGATCTTGACCTGGTCGTCGGCCCGCCCGGCGTATCCCAGGGCGCCGTCGGCCCTTCGGCGTACCAGATCACCGGTGCGGTACATGCGGCTGCCGGGCGGCCCGTACGGGTCCGGGACGAAACGCTGCGCGGTCAGCCGGGGGCGGCGCAGGTAGCCACGGGCGATTCCGTCACCGGCGATGTAGAGCTCGCCGACTCCTGCGCTCGGCACCGGCTGGAGATCGGCGTCGAGGACGTGGGCCCGGGTGTTCCACAGCGGTCCGTCGAGTGCCGGGTCCGCGCCGTCGACCTCCGTGTACAGGCTGTCCGCGCTGGCTTCCGAGGAGCCGTAGAAGTTCAGCAACCGGGCGTGCGGGAAGACTTCGGCGAAGCGTTCGGCCACGGCCGCGGGGAGGGCCTCGCCGCTGCTGATCCACAGGTCGCAGCCGGCGAAGCGGGAGCGGTCGCTGTCGTCGAGTTCCAGGATGGCCGAGAGCAGGCTGGGTACCACGGTGATCCGGGCCGCGCCGTGCCGCTGGATGAGGGCGCCGAGGTCGACCGGGCTCTTGGCGGCGATCTGATCGGCGAGCACGACGGTGCCGCCGTGCAGCAGCGGTCCCAGCAGCTCACTGGTGCCGTCGAGGAAGCTCAGGGAGGTCTTCGCGCACACCGGGGCATCGGGGTGCCAGGGGTAGCGCCGGTGGAACCACGTCAGGCGGTTGACCAGACCCTTGTGCAGTCCGACGACGCCCTTGGGGGTGCCGGTGGAGCCGGAGGTGTAGATGACGTACGCAGGGCTGTCGGGGGTGAGCCCGGTGAGGTGCGGGTCGGTCGTCCCTTGCCGGGCGAGCCGGACCTGCACCGCCGGGTCGTCCAGCAGGACATGCCGGGTGGTCTCGGCGTCGGGCAGGGCGGCCGCCACGTCCGAGGTGGTCAGGAGCAGGCCCGGGGCGGCGTCACGATGGATCAGTTCCAGGCGTTCGGCCGGGTAGTCCGGGTCCAGGGGCAGGTAGGCGGCGCCTGCCTTCAGTACGGCCAGCAGGCCCACGACCATGTCGACGGAGCGCCGCAGGGCGAGGCCGATCACGGACTCCGGCCCCGCGCCCAGGCCGATGAGGAGCCGGGCGAGTTGGTTGGCGCGGGCGTTGAGCTCGGCGTAGGTGAGTGTTTCCTGGCCGAAGACCAGGGCTGTCCGGTCGGGCGTCCGCCCGGCCTGGGCCGCGAAGAGCGTGCCCAGCGGTCCGTCGGGTACCTGGTGGGTGGTGTCGTTCCACTTGACGAGTACCTTTTCGCGCTCGTCCGGTGTGAGGAGGGACGCCGCGCGGACCGGCTGTTCCGGGTGGCGCACGAGGTCGGTCAGCAGCTGTTCCAGCTGTGCCAGCAGCGCCTCGATGGTCTCGTGCCGGAACAGGTCCGTGCGGTAGGTCGCCTCCAGGGCGAGCTCGTCGCCGGCGACCACGGCGGCCAGGGTCAGTTCGAACTGGCTGGTGCCGTTGGAGACCGGGCGCGGAGTCACCCGCACCCCCGGCAGGGTGAACTCGCGGAAGGTGTCGGTGCGCAGCAGGAACATCACGTCGAAGGGGGTGTTCCGGCTGGAGGTGCGGTGCGGCCGCAGCTCCTGGAGGACGCTTTCGAAGGGCAGTTGCTGGTGCTCGTAGCCGTCCGTGCAGACCGTGCGTACCCGTTCCAGCACCTCGTGGAAGCTGGGGTCACCGGCCAGGCCGACGCGCAGCAGCAGCGTGTTGTCGAAGTTGCCGATGAGGTTCTCGAACTCGGTGCGGTCACGGTTCATGGCCGGCGTGCCCAGGGCGATGTCCCGGCTTCCGGTGCGGCGTCCGAGCAGGACCGCCGCGGCGGCGAGCAGCACCATGAAGGGGGTGACCCGCTGCTCGCGGGCCAGGTCGCGGACTCGCGCGGCCATGTCGGGGCCCAGCGGCCTGGCGTGCGTCGCGCCGTCCTCGGCGGGGGTGGCGGGGCGCGGGAAGTCGGTGGGCAGTGCGGTCGGCTCCGGCCAGGGCGTCAACCGGCTTCGCCAGTAATCGAGTTGGCGCGCGGTCCAGGTGTCGGTGTTCCGTTCCTGTTCCCACGTGGCGAAGTCCGCGTACTGGGCCTGCGGGGGTGGCACCGGCGCGCCACCGTCGGTGGTCCGTCGCCGGTAGGACTCGGCGAGCTCGCCGAAGAGGACGTTCCAGCTGCCCTCGTCCAGCGCGATGTGGTGCGCGACGAGCACGAGGACATGGTCCGTGTCGCCGGTGCGCAGCAGCGCGGCGCGCAGCGGCGGCTCGACGGCCAGGTCGAAGGGCTGCCTGCCGAGTTCGGCGGCATGGTGGTCCGCCGCGGCGGCGCGCTCGTCGGCGGGTGTGCCGCGGAGGTCCGCCAGGGTCAGCGGCAGCGCCGGGTCGGTGACGGCCTCGGGCGTCACGGTGCCGTCCGCGGTCTCGCGGTAGACGGTGTGCAGCACCTCGTGCCGGCGTTGCACATCCGACAGGGCCGCCTCCAGGGCCGTGATGTCCAGGTGGCCTTCGATGTGGAAGGCGATGCACAGGTTGTAGGCGGCGGCTTCGGGGGCGAGCTTCTGGAGGGCCCACATCCGCCGTTGAGCGGAGGAGAGCGTGGGCGTGCGCCGGGCGTCCGGCGTACCGGAAGCGTGGCCGGGCCCGGTGCCACCGCGTGCTGCCAGCCCGCGTTCGGCGAGCTTGCGGCGCAGCAGTTCCTTCTTCTTCGCGGCGATCCGGTCGGTGTCGTGGCTCTGGTTCTCGGGCTGTTCAGACAAGGAACGGGGCGCCTTCCTCGTGCGTACCGGCGGCGGGCTGCTGCTGAGCGGTGCCCCAGAATTTGCCGAAGATCAGGCGCTCGTCCGGCAGCGACTCCGGGATCGGGCGCGAGATGAGGGTGTAGTTGAGGAAGTGCCGCCAGGTGATGTTGCCTGAGACACTGGTGCCTCCCCAACTGCCGCTGGAGAGCGTGGTGGTGAAGGGCACGCCGCTGGCGAAGCTGCCGGTGTTGGTCATCGTCGACTGGTTGACCACCACCCGGCAGGTGGTGATCGTCTCCGCGAGCTGCATCACCCGGTCGGCGCGGGTGCTGTGGATGGCGCAGCTGTGGCCCCGGCCGCACCGGTCCGAGAGGGTCTGGACGAGGTGCACGGCGTGGTCGAAGCTGTCGTAGGTGAGCAGGGTGACCAGTGGAGCGATCTTCTCCCGCAGGATGGGGTCGTCGCGCTCGGGGTCGGTGCCGGTCAGGGCGAGCACGGTGGCCTTGTCCGGATCTGCGAGGGCGACCCCGGCCCGTTCGGCGATCGAGGTGGCCGGGCGGCCGACCATGTCGCGGTCGAGTTTGCCGTCCTCGGACCACAGCACGCCGCGGATCCGCCGGGTCTCCTCCTCCGAGCACAGGTGCACGCCGTGCCGGACCAGTTCGCTGCGGAAGCGGTCGGCCACCGAGGAGTGCACCAGTACGTTGCTCTCCGAGGAGCAGGACGTCCCGTTGTTGTAGCCGGCCCCGAACGCCACCTTCTCCGCGGCGTCGGCCAGGTCCGCCGTCTCATCGACGATGACCGTCGGGTTTCCCTCACCCGCGCCGATGGCGGGGGTTCCGCTCTCGTACGCACGCCGTACGGTTCCCGTGCCGCCCACCGCGACGATGTGGTCCGCCGCCCGCATGAGCTCCACGGCCGCCTGACGGCCCGTCACTTCCAGGCACTGCACCAGGTCCCGGGGCGCACCCACCGAGTCCAGCGCGTCCCGCATCAACTCGACCGTCCGCTGCGCGGTGCGGTGCGCTCGGGGGTTGGGGGTGAAAACCGCCGCGTTGCGGGTCTTGAGGATCGGTAGGGCGTTGCAGATCAGACCCGGTGCGGGGGCGGTGGCCGGACTGGCCGCGGCGATCACTCCCAGCGGCTTGGCGAGCTTCACCAGGCCCAGCTCGGGGAGGTCCTCGACGACGCCGACCGTGGGCATGCCGTGCAGGTCCCGCAGAATGCCGAGGACCCTGCGACGTTGCAGCGCACAGAGGTGCTCGCGGTCGCCGAGGCCGGTCTCACGCTCGCTGAGCAGGGCGAGCTCGCGGGCGGTGTCCTCCTGGTAGAACTGCCAGCCGACGGCCGCGACGACGTCGTCGACCTGTTGCTGGGACCATGTGGCGAACTCTTCCTGGGCGACGCGGGCGCGCCGCACCGCCGCTCGTACGGTTTCGGTGACCATGGTTCAACTCCTGCGAGAGGCGCAGTACGGACGTGGATCGGACTGCGAAGACGGGCGGGGCGGGCGTGTGCTACCGCCGGGTTGCCTGGACGGTGATCGCGTGCAGCGCCTGGAACCAGAGGTCGGCCAGCGCTTCGACGTCCGTTTCGGCGAGCAGCGCTTCGGGCCAGGACCAGCGCACGTGGAGTTCGGGTCCGTCGGGACGATTGAGGGTGTAGGCGTTGACATCGAGGCTGTAGGTGACCGGCATTCCGGGGTCTGCTGCGTCGCTGAAGTCGGCCTGTTCGTCGGCGATGGCGAACTCCGCGGCGGCCGTCTCGCCGGTGGTGAACCGCCCCAGATAGTTGAACTCGATCTGTGGAACCGGGAGTTGGGCCAGCAGCTCGCCCGTCGCGGGGTTGAGGTGACGCAGGAGTCCGTAGCCGATGCCGTTGTCCGGCACGGCCCGCAGGTGTTCGCCGACCCGCTTGACCACGTCGGTCAGTTCGCCGCCGCCGTCCAGCGCCCGGTCCAGGTCGACGGGGCCGGGGTCGAGGCGTACGGGGTAGACGCCGGTGAACCAGCCCACGGTGCGCGAGAGGTCGGCACCGGGCAGCAGTTGCTCCTCGCGGCCGTGGCTCTCCAGGGCGACGAGTACGGAGCGGTCCTCTCCGGTGGCGCCGCGGCGGGTGCGCCAGGCGGCCACGGCAAGTGCCAGCGCCGAGAGCAGCACCTCGTTCACGCCGGTGCCGTGGGTGGCAGGGGCGTCGGCCAGCAGGGGCGCGGTCTGCCGCGCGGGAAGGGTCCGGGTGACGTGCCGCAGGGTTCCCACGGTGTCGCGCGCCGCGTCGAGCGGCCGGTTGGTCAGCAGCGGGTCGCCGCCGTCCAACACCTCTCTCCACAGGGCGAGTTCGGCGGCCCGCTCGGGCCGGCGGGCCTCCGCAGGGAGGGCCTGGGCCCAGCGGCGGAAGGAGGTGGGTACGGGTGCGGGGTCGGGGGTGTCCCCGGCCAGGGCCGCGCGGCAGGCCGCCGAAAGGTCGGGCAGCAGGATCCGCCAGGACACGCCGTCGACGACGAGGTGGTGGCCCAGGACGAGCAGCCGGTCGCGGTCCCGTTCGCCGGTGTCGCACCAGATGACCTGGAGGACCACACCGTCGGCCGGGGCGAACCGGGTGAGCGCGGCGTCGTACGCGGCGGCCAGGGCGCGGCGTGCCTCCTGCGGGGTGCGGCCGGTGGCGTCCACGCGGTGCACGATGTCGCTCGCCACCACGGATCCGGCCGGACGTACCTCGAAGTCGGCGGTGTTGCTGCCGGGCGTCCAGGTGAAGCGGGTGCGCAGCACGTCGTGCCGGTCCAGGAGCGCCTGGACGGCGGTGACCAGCGCGTCGTGGGTGAGGTCGAAGGGCAGCCGGAGCAGGTTGCCCTGTGCGTAGCGGTCGATGGGGCCGCCGGTGCCGGTCAGCCACCGCATGATGGGCGTCGGCGGCAGCTGGCCCGTACCGGTGTCGTCGGCCGGTGCCCCGGCCCCCGTGGTGGCGGACGCGGCAATGGCCAGGTCGGCGATCGAGGCGGCGGCGAAGACGTCCTTGGGTGAGATGGCGAGGCCCAACGCGCGTGCACGTCCGGTGAGTTGGATGGAAACGATGCTGTCGCCGCCCAGCTCGAAGAAGTTGTCCTCAGGGCCGACGGCGGGCAGTCCCAGGAGTTCGGCGACCAGCGTGCACAGGGCGCGTTCCGGCTCGGTGCGCGGGGGACGGGAGGTGCTGGTGGCGGTGGCGGCCGGGACGGGCAGCGCGGCCCGGTCGAGCTTTCCGTGGGTGGTCAGGGGGAGTTCGGGCAGCGGCACCAGGGCGGCGGGGACCATGTAGTCGGGCAGCGCGCCGGTCAGGTGGGCGCGCAGCCCGGCCGGGTCCAGCTCTGTACCCGGTACCGGCACGGCATAGCCGACCAGCCGCTTGACGCCGGGGCGGTCCTCGCGGACGACGACGGCGCACTGGGCGACGTCGGGGTGGGCACCGAGCGCGGTCTCCACCTCGCCCAGCTCGACCCGGAAGCCGCGGATCTTGACCTGGTGGTCGGTGCGGCCGGAGAAGTCCAGTTGTCCCTCGGGGGTCCAGCGCACCACGTCGCCGGTGCGGTACATCCGGGTGCCGGACGCGCCGAACGGGTCCGCGACGAAGCGGGACGCACTCACCCCGGGCCTGCGCAGATAGCCGCGGGCGAGCCCGTTGCCGGCGAGGTAGAGCTCGCCGTCGACGCCCGGCGGCACGGGGTTGAGGAAGTCGTCCAGGACGTAGGCGCGGATGTTCCCGATGGGGCGGCCGATGACCGGGGTGGGACTGTCGCCCACCTCGGCGACCACGGAGTCCACGGTGCATTCGGTGGGACCGTAGAAGTTGTAGCCGCGGGTGGTCGTCAGATCGCGCAGCTCGTCCCAGATGGCCTGCGGAACGGCCTCGCCGCCCACGCCGAGCCCGGCCAGCGGGCTGCGCCGGCCGGTGACGAGTCCCGCGGCGGACAGCTGTCCGTAGAAGGACGGCGAGACCTCGATGAAGTCGATCTGCCGCGCGCGCAGCCAGTCCAGCTGACGCTGCGGGTCGCGCCGGGTGTCCTCGTCCAGGATCTCGATGGTGTGCCCGGCGAAGAGGGCCAGCAGCGGCTGCCAGGAGGCGTCGAAGGAGAACGACCAGCCGTGGCCCACCCGCAGCCGGCGCCCGGCAGCCTCGGCGGCCGGCCCGTAGACCTGCCGCTGGTGGTTGGCGAAGAGGCTGATGACGTTCTGGTGGACGGTGACCACGCCCTTGGGGTCGCCGGTGGAGCCCGAGGTGTAGATGACGTACGCGGGGTGGTGCGGCAGCAGGGGGCGCAGCCGCTCGGCGTCGGTCGGGGCGGTGGCGGGCATCTCGCGTAGCGCGGCGGCCAGTTGGACGGTGTCGAGGGCGGTGGTCGGCACCGTGCCCGCCGACTTGCGCAGCGCCCCGTCCAACACCTCGGCGCAGGTCAGCAGCAGCTTGGGCCGGGCGTCGGCCAGCATGTAGGTGATGCGGGAGGCGGGGTATTCGGGGTCGATGGGCACGTAGGCGGCGCCGGCCTTCTGTACGGCCAGCAGCGCGATGACGATGTCCAGGGAGCGCGGCAACGCGAGGGCGACGATGTCCTCGGTGCCGACGCCCTGGCGGATGAGCCAGTGGGCGAGCCGGTTGGCGCGGTCGTCGAGCTCGGCGAAGGTCAGCTCGGTGCCGTCGAAGGCGATGGCCGGGTGGCTGGGGGCGGCGGCAACCTGTTCGGCGAACAGGTCGGGCAGGGTCTGCTCGCGGACCTCGAACGAGGTGTCGTTCCAGTCCCGAAGGATGGTGCGCCGCTCCTGCACACCGAGGATGTCCAGCCGTCCCACCGGGCGTTCGGCGTCGTCCAGGAGCGCGTCGATCAGCCGGAGGAAGCGGTCGAGAAGGGCGGTGGCCGCCGGCTCGGCCAGCACGCCCGGCTGGTACTCGAACCCCAGGTGCATCCGGCCGTGCACGAGAAGCGGGACGAGCGTCACCGGATAGTGCGTGGCGTCGTGGTTGTCGAGCCCCTTGACCTCGACCTTGTCGGCGGTGTGCCCGCGTTCCAGGCTCTCGGAGACCAGCGGGGCGTTCTCGAAGACGATCAGGGTGTCGAACAGCTCGCCGGTGCCCGCGGCCCGCTGTACGTCGGCCAGGCCGAGGTGATGGTGGGGCCGCAGCCGGGCCTGCTCCTGCTGGATCCGTTCGAGCAGACCGCCCAGCGGCTCGTCAGGGCGCAGCCGCACCCGTACCGGCAAGGTGTTGATGAACAGCCCGATCATCGACTCGACGCCGGGCAGTTCCGCCGGGCGGCCGGAGACGGACGCGCCGAAGACCACGTCCTGACTGCCGGTCAGCCTGCCGAGCAGGACGGCCCACAGTCCTTGCACGACGGTGTTCAGGGTCAGGTTCCGCTCGCGCGCCCAGCCGCCGAGCCGCGCCGTCGTCTCTTCGCTCAGCGTGGCGGTGAGCTTCTGCGGAAACTGCGGCTCACGGGTCCGGTCCGGGCCGAACAGCAGCGTCGGGCCGCTCAGTCCGGACAGCGCCTCGCGCCAGGCGGCCTCGGCCTGCTCGGTGGACTGCCGCGCCAGCCAGGCCAGGTGGTCGCGGTACGGGTGCGGCCGCGGCATGCCCTCCGCGCGGCCGTCCCGGGCGTAGAGCTCCGACAGCTCACGGACCAGCAGCGGGATCGACCAGCCGTCGAGGAGGATGTGGTGGGCGTGGATGACGAGGTGGTGCAGCGACTCACCGAGCCGGAGCAGCCGGAAGCGCAGCAGCGGCGGCTTGGCGAGGTCGAAGCGCTCCTGCCGGTCCTCGTCCAGGACACGCTTGCGCGCCGCCTCCTGCTCGGCGGACGGCAGGCCGGTCAGGTCCGTCTCCCGCCACGGCAGCCGGAACTCCCGGGGAACGACCTGGACCGGGCGTGCCACCTGCTCGTTCCAGAATCCGGCGCGCAGATTCGGATGGCGGCGCAGCAGTGCCTCGGCCGACCGGCGCAGCACCTCGGGCGCCAGCGGTCCGCGCAGCTCCAGAACGAGCTGCATGGTGTAGACGTCCTGGGCCTGCTCGTCGAAGAGCGCCTGGAACAGGAACCCTTGCTGCAAGGGCGCCAGCGGCCAGATGTCCTCGATGCCCGACTGCTTCGTCATGTTTCTTCCCCCTCGTTCCCGTGCTGGACGGACCGGTCGTCCGTGCTGCCGTGCGCCCCGTGTGCTGGTCGGTCAGAGTTCGGCGTCGATCTCCGCCGCCGTCATGCCCTCGATCTCCAGGAAGACCTCGGCGACCAGCTCCAGACCGGCGGGGTCGCTCTCCCGTCCGGCGAGGTCGGCCGCCAGTTGGGCGACGGTCGGACCGGTCAGGACCGAACGCACCGTCAGGTCCGGTACCTCCAGGGCCTCCCGCAGCCGGCTGACGACCCGGGTGGCCAGCAGCGAGTCGCCGCCGCGCGCGAAGAAGTCGTCGTGCGCGCCGATCTTCTCGGCCCCCAGCACCCGCTCCCAGACGAGCGCGATGGCCCGCTCCAGATGGGTGCGGGGCGCCGCTGTGCCCGCGGACGCGGTCTCCTCCCGTTCGGCGGTCTCGTGTCCTTCCGCCAGGGCGCGGCGGTCCACCTTGCCGTTGGCGGTCAGCGGGAAGCGGTCCAGTACGTGCAGGGAGGCCGGGACCATGTACGCGGGCAGCTGCGAGGTCAGTGAGTCGCGGATCTCCTCGGCCGCGGGGCGCGGCTGGCCCTGGTGGAGGGTGACGAAGGCCGCGAGGCCCCGGTACCCGCTGCCGGTCGGCCGGCCGAGGGCCACCGCCACCGCCGAGGCCACCGCGGGGTGTGCGCCCAACGCCGCCTCGACCTCGCCCAGTTCGACGCGCTGCCCGCGTATCTTGACCTGGGAGTCGGCGCGGCCGGCGAACTCGATGCTGCCGTCCGGAAGGAAGCGGCCCAGGTCACCGGTGCGGTAGAGACGCTCGCCGGTGACGGGGTGCCGGCGGAAGGCGTCGGCCGTACGGTCCGGGTCGTCCCAGTATCCCGCGGCGACACCCGGACCCGCGCAGTACATCTCCCCCGTCACACCGTCCGGACGTCCGCGCAGCCCGTCCGCCAGGAGGTAGTAGCGGGTGTTGGCGATCGGCTTGCCGTACGGGATGCTGCGCCACTGGGGGTCGATGCCGTCGATCGGGTGCCAGATGTTCCACAGCGTCGTCTCGGTCGGCCCGCCGACGCTGACCACGCGTACGCCCTCGGCCACCTTGGCGAGGTCGGCGGGGACGTAGAGCGGAATCCAGTCGCCGCCCAGCAGGACCAGGCGCAGCGAGTCGATCGGGCGCGCCGAGGTGGCGGTCTCCTCCAGCAGCATCTCCATCATCGCGGGCACGGAGTTCCACAGGGTCACTCCGTGTGCGGCGATCAACTCGGCCCAGTGTGCCGGGTCCTGGGCACGGTCCGCATCGGGGACGACCACGGTGCCGCCGGCCCCCAGCACGCCGAAGATGTCGAACGTGGACATGTCGTGGTGCAGTGCGGTCACCGCCAGGCAGGTGTCGCCCTCGCCGACGCCGAACTCGTCGATCGTCGCCTGTACGGCGTTGACCATTCCGCGGTGCCGGATCATCGCGCCCTTGGGTTCGCCCGTCGAACCCGAGGTGAACAGGACGTAGGCGAGGTCGTCCGGCCCTTGGACCGCCGGCAGCGGCTCGGCGCTCAGCGTCGGGTTCAGCTCGGTGTCGACCCGGAGTACCCGTATGGCGTCGGGCACCCGCAGGCGCTCGTCCAGCCCGGACTGGGTCAGCAGCAGATCGGCTCCGGTCCTGCGCAGGATGCCGTGCAGACGGGAGGCGGGCTGGCGCGGATCGAGGGGAACGTAGGGGGCACCGGAGAGGAGCACACCGAAGGCCGCGGCGAGCTGTTCCCAGCCCTTGTCCATGGCGATGGCGACCGGCCGGTCCGGGGCGGCGCCGCGGTCCCTCAGCCAGTGCGCCACCTGGTTGGCGCGGGCGTACAACTCCGCGTACGTCAGGGTCGTTTGCGAGGTGATCACCGCGGGGCGCTCAGGACATGTCGCCACCCGGGCCTCGAAGAAGTGCTGCACCAGGACGTCCGGAACGGACTTGTCGGGACCGGCGGTCTCCGCCCGGACAGCGCCGTCGAGCAGGGTCAGCGGCTCCAGGGCATGCCAGGAGTCGGCGTTCTCCTCCAGCAGCTCCAGGAGCGACCAGAAGGCGTCGAACATCGCGTCCATCAGGCCCGGCGGGAAGAGCTCGTCCACCGCGTCCCAGTTGACGAACAGCTCACCGTCGTGTTCGTCGATCTGTACGTCCAGATAGACCTGCGGGGTCTGGGAGATGGTGCGGAGTTCCCTCAGGTGGCCCCCGAGCAGCGGCTTCTCGCCGCCCCGCAGCCCGATGGTGCTGGTCAGGACGGTCGGCATCCGGGCGCCGTGCCCGCCGCCCTGCACCCGCGCCAGCTCGCGCAGCAGCCGTACGCCGCTCACCTCCTGGTGGGACAGGTCGTGCCAGCCCTGCTCCTGGATCCGGCCCGCGCGGGCGGCGAAGCTGTCCGAGTGCCGGTTGTCCACCTCCAGCAGGGAGAAGGAGGCGAACTCGCCGAGGATGGCATCGGCCTGGGGGTGCAGCGGCATCCGGTTCATCCGCGGCACGTTGAGGGTGAAGTGCGCGCTGTCGCTCCAGGTACCGAGCACTTCGGCGAAGGCCGCCAGAGCCAGGCCGGTGGGCGTCAGGCCGCCTTCGGCTGCCCGTATCCGCAGCCGTTCCCAGCGCTCGGCGTCCATGCGGCCACGGCGGCCCACGAACCTCGGGTGAGTCACCTCGGCGGGTTCCCTGACCAGCGGAAGGCGGGGCGAGGCGGGGAGGCCGGGCAGCCGGCGGGTCCAGTACTCCAGCGACTTCTGGTAGCGCTCGGTCTCCGGCAGCGCCGCCTCGGCAAGAACATAGTCCCGAAAGGTGAGCTCCAGTTCGGGTAACTGGGCGTCGGGGTCGGCGTAGAGCACGGAGAGGTCGGCCAGCAGCAGCTTCCAGCTGAGGTAGTCGAGGATCAGCGCATCGAAGTCGATGTGGATCCTGAGCAGTCCGCCGGGCAGTCGGCAGATCACGATGCCGAACAGCGGGCTGCCGTCCACCGGGAGCACCCGGTGCGACATCCGCTCCCGGATCTCCTCGCGCACCCGGTCCGCTTCGGCCATATCGCCCTGCCGGAGGTCGATCAGCTCGATCGGCACGGGGGGCGCCTCGGGGAGTACCCGCTGCTCGCCGAGCTCCGGGTCGATGCTCAGGCGCAGCACGTCGTGCCGGGCCATCAGCCGCTCCCACACCGCGATGAAGCGCGGCACGTCGAGTTCGCCCTCGAACTCGTAGTAGGCGTGGGTGGAGACATTGCCCAGCTCGAACACGTCGGTGCGGCCGAGCAGATACGCCTGCTGGGTGTCGGTCAGCGGAAACGGCTCGAAGCGCGCCTCCGGATCGTGGGCCAACCGGGGGAGTCCGATGCTCACGCTGGATCACCTTTCACTGGTCTGCTGTGCTGTTCACCGCATCAGAGGGAGGCCGGGCCGGCCACGGTCGTGGACCGCAGCACCCGGGAGATCTCCTCGGTCACGTCGGCCCGGCGCCGTATCAGGTAGAAGTGACCGCCGGGGAAGGACCGGAAAGTGAAGTCACCACTGCCCGACTGCTCCCAGGCCCGCACGTCCTCCGGCCGTACGCCGTCGTCCGCATCCCCGGTCAGCGCGGTGATGGCGATCGGCAGCAGCGGGCCGGGCCGGGCGTGATAGCTCTCGATGAGTCGGTAGTCGTTGCGTACTGCGGGCAGCACGAGGGCGCGCAGGTCAGGGTCGTCCAGGACGCCGGGAAGGCTGCCGCCGAGTGCGGTGAGCCGGTCCACGATCTCCTGATCGCTTCGCAGATGGGTCATCTCGCTCGCGGGAATGACCGGTTGACGATGCGGCGCCATGCGGCCGGAGACGATCAGGTGCCGTACGGTGCCCGGTGCGCGGAACGCCATCCGCCGGGCGACCTCGTAGGCGACGGACGCTCCCATACTGTGTCCGAACAGCACCAGGGGGAGGTCCTGGCACCGGGCCAGCCGGCCCGTGATGGCCGTGGCGAGGGCACCCATGTCAGGGAGAAAGGGCTCGTCGAGCCGGTCTTCGCGGCCCGGGTACTGGATCGCCCAGAGCTGGCAGTCGTCGGGGAGTCCCGTTGCCCAGTTCCGGAAGAAGCTCGCCCCGCCGCCGGAGTGCGCGAAGCACACCAGGCGGGTTCTCGGCGTGGTGCGCGCGCCGTAGTTCCTGATCCACGGGGTGGCGGGCGCGTCCCCCGTTGCTGACAGCAGCATGCTCAGACCTTGGCGGCGGCGTACGCCGGGGCCTGGTCCATGTCGTGCGGACCGCCGGCGATGGAGCGGACGATCTCACCGACCCGGACCGCCGTGTTGGACAGCAGGCTTGAAGTGATGCCGTGGGTGTGCTCGGTGGGCCCCTGGAGGAAGATGCCGGCGCGCACGGCGTCGTCGGTCTCGACGCGGTAGTCCCGGCGCACCCGTACCCTGCCGCTGTCGTCGGTGTGGCAGTACGGAGCGACGGTTCCGAGGGTCTTCAGGACGTCCAGCGGCCGGTAGCCCGTCGCGTAGACGAGGTAGTCGGTGTCCATGACGGTGCGCTCGCCGGTCGGCAGGAATTCCATGGTGGCCCGCACGGAGTCGTTGACGGTGCACGCGTCGACGAGCCGGGAGATGTTGTGTACGCGCAGCCGCTCGCGGCCGGTCACCCGCTCCTGGTACAGACGGCGGTAGAGCTCGTCGATCAACTCCAGGTCGACCACGGAGTAGTTGGTGCTGCGGTGGTAGTCGAGCAGCATCTGCTTGACGTCCTCGGGCGACCGGTAGAAGTGGTCCACCGCTTCAGGGTCGAAGATGCGGTTGACGAACGAGCTGTCGTCGGCCGGCGCATAGCCGTAGCGCGCGAACACCGCGTGGATCTCGGCCTCGGGCTGCGTGCGGTGCAGATACTCGACGGTCTCGGCGGCGCTCTGCCCGGCGCCGATCACGGTGAAGCTGCGGGCCTCTCCCCCGGTCAACTGCTGCAGACGGTCGAGCAGTTCATGGTTGTGCCAGACCCGGTCGCTCAGCTGCGCGCCCTCGGGGAGGTTCGGCTGCAGGCCGCCGGCCATCACCACGTTGCGGGCCCGCCGGACCATCGACGTGCCGGGGTTGCTCCGGTCATGGGCCTCGACCTCGAAGCAGGTGATCTCACCGTCCTCCTCGACCGGACGGATGTCGACCACCTCGCAGTGGTACTCCACATTTTCCTTGAAGCTGTCCGCAACCCATTCCAGGTAGTCGTGAAATTCCACCCTGGAGGGGAACAGCATCTTGTGATTGATGAAGTCCGCCAGTCGGCCCTTGCTCTGGAGGTACGCCAGGAAGCTGTACTCGCTGGTCGGATTCCGCATGGTGACCAGGTCCTTGAGGAACGAGACCTGCAAGGTGGTGTCATCGATGAGCATGCCGCGGTGCCAGCCGAAAGCAGGCTGCTTCTCAAAGAAACAGGAGGTGAGCTGAGCATTCCCCGGGGCGCCGGCATTGTGCTCGGCAAGTGCCACCGCGAGGGCGAGATTGGACGGCCCGTAGCCTAACCCGACGACATCCAGGACCGCTTCATCCAGAGCAAGAGGATCGACCATTACAGCTCTACTTCCTTAAGGCTATTCGGACGCATGTCGGTCCAGCGTTCTTCGACGTAATCGAGTGCGGCCGCACGGGCCACCGGCCCATATGCGACGGACCACCCGTCCGGCACTTCCACAAATTCCGGCCAGATCGACTGCTGGCCTTCGGAATTAATCAGGACGAAAAAGGTCCCGTCATCGTCCTCGAAAGGGTTCGGCATGCTGCTCCCTTATCCCGTAGCTGGCGGCCCGTTCCTGCGCACAGGCCTGGAAATTGCCCTAGGCGACGGCCCCGAGCAGCTCGGACCAGCTGCGCACGGTGGGTTTCCGAGCCAGGTCCGCAAAGGACACCTCGACTCCGCTCTCCCGCCATCGAGCAGACAGGGTCATCATACGAATGGAATCGAGACCCGCCACCAAGAGGTTGTCGTCGTCGCCTATTTCTGCGGCACTCAGCCCCAGTATGTCCGCCACATTGGATTTGATGGAATCCATCGTCAAAGGATTTATTTCCGGCACTGCTGCTCCTTCTGAATTTCTGGCAGAGCTCTGCCCAGGAACATTGTGGTTGATTTTTCGAGGCACGATACAGCGCCCCACGACCGGGCAAACCGGCAACAATTAGTCAATTCCGTCAACCGACCTTGAGTCAGCGGCGACCGCACGGGTCGCCAATACAGAGGCCGGAAATGAATCGGAAATAGTTGGGTCGACGAAACAACCAGAAATCGGCAATAATGCCGATGAAAGTGAGAGTTAGCCGCAGCGTAGGTCAGAAATTCGGCGCGACGATACGACTACCGAAGCAGGGAGAGCGCACGCTCAATCCCCGGACAGTAAAAAAATTCCCCGCACATAAATAAATCCCCCTCGGTGATCCCCCGATTCGTGCTGGTCAGGCAAGGACAACCTAACAACAGCCCGATCAGCCCATCAACCGAATAAGGGGTGACCCATGTCACATTACTTTACGCATATAGCTTTTACCGGAAAGCCATCGGCGGACCGATGCGCCGACCCGCTGCATTCATGCAGGTCAGGGGCCACACGATGATGCGGCCCTTACATCGGAACCCGGTGCAGGCAGCAGCTTGGGGGCGAGGCCATGGTTCTCGGCCTCGCCCCCACACCAACGAGCCACCTGCCCGAAACGTCAGGACGGCTGCGTGATCCTCTGCTCCGGCAGTTCATCGGGCTCCGCGGGGGCGGACTCGGCGGACTCAGCCGACTGACGGCCAGGGAGGATCAGCGCGACCAGCGCTGCCAGTACCAGCAGTCCGGCACCGGCGAGCAGCGCCGCGCCGTAGCCACCGTTGAGCGCCGCCAGCGTCGGCTTGCTGTCGCCGGCGAGCGAGGCGGTGTGGCTGGTGGCCACACTGACGGTGACCGCGAGCCCCAGCGAACCACCCACCTGCTGACCGCTGTTCAGCAGGCCGGATGCCATACCGGCGTCCTGCGGGAGTACGTTGCCGGTGGCCGCGTTGGCCAGCGGGACGAAGCAGGCGCCGATACCGAAGCTGGCGACCAGCGAGGGTCCGAGGATGTTCGCCAGGAAGCTGCCGTCCGTGGAGATCCGGCTGAACCACGCCAGCCCCAGCGCACCGATCAGTGTCCCGGCGACGACCAGCAGCCGGGGACCGGTACGTGCGAGCACCCGGCCGGAAAGCATGGCCGCGGCGGTGAAACCGACGCAGAACGGCAGGAAGGCCAGACCTGCCGCAGCGGGCGTGAAGTGCAGCACCTGCTGGAGGTAGAGCGAGACGAAGTAGAAACTGGCGAACTGTCCGGACGCCAGGAGGAGCATGGCCAAGTTGGCCCCGCTCACCGAGCGGTGTGCGAACAGCCGCAGCTGGACGAGGGGTTGGCGGGCGCCCTTGGCCTCGTACAGAACGAAGGCCGTGAGGAGCACGATGCCGGCGCCGAGGAAGCCGAGCGTCGCCCCGGACGTCAGGCTGTCGTTGCCGACGCGGACCACGCCGTAGACCAGGGCCGCCAGCCCCGTCGTGGCCAGCAGTGCGCCGATGAGGTCGAGCCCGGAGCGCTGTTCCGGCCTTCCATCGGGCACCTCCTTGCCCCCGAGCGCCGCGAACAGCACGATCGGAACGTTGATCAGCAGCACCCAACGCCAGTTGAGGTAGTCGGTCAGCACACCGCCGATCAGCACACCGGCCGCACCGCCGGAGGCACCCGCCACGCTCCACAGCGCCAGCGCCTTGGTGCGCTGTGCGCCTTCGGGGAAGGTCGTGGTGACGATCGTCAGTGCCACCGGTGCGAGCACCGCCGCACCCAGCCCCTGCACCGCGCGGGCCACCACCAGTTGCGACGGCTCCTGTACCAGCCCGCCCAAAAAGCTCGCCAGGCCGAAGAGGCCAAGACCGAGCCAGAGCACCCGGCGCCGCCCGAAGAGGTCCGCGGCCCGGCCGCCCAGGAGCAGGAACCCGCCGAACACCAGGGTGTAGGCGTTCACCACCCACAGCAGTCCCGCTTCGCTGAAGCCGAGATCCGCGCGTACCGCGGGAAGCGCCACGTTCACCACGGAGGCATCCAGCGTCACCATGAATTGGACTGCCACCACAACCGACAGCACCCAGCCGAGCCGGACGGAGGACTTCTCCGCCGCTCCTTCTTTCTGCATTCCCGCCCCTAAGTTGGTCATGTACGGGCCGTAAGTTGGTCATGTACCGGCCGTCGGCCGGCGGCGCGTACCGCGCCTGGCTTCCAGCGGCCGGGCCCGACGGTCGTCGGACCGGTGGAGCGCGTCGGCCGCGCCCCGGTCTGCGTATCCGGATGGATCAGTACTCCGCGGCAGGCTCGCCTTCCCCCTGCACCCACTCCTCCACGGTTTTGCCGTAGCGCCAGTAGCCGGACGCATGCAGCTCTTCGCGGCCCAACTTCCGTTCGTCGCGCAGGTACCGGCGGATATCGCGCACCGCGGCAGCCTCACCCGCCACCCAGGCGTGCACCACGCCCGCCGGCCACGAAAACGCGCGTACGGCGCGCTCCAACGGAGTCGGGGTGACCCACGCCCCGGGCGCGCGGTACACCCACTGCACGGAGACCATGGCGCCCGGCGCCCACTCCAGCTGCTGCCGGTCGGCCGCGTCGCCGACCTCCGCGATCACCTGGGCACGGGCACCGCTCGGGAGCCGCTCCAGCAGCGAGGCGATCGCCGGCAGCGCGGTCTCGTCACCGGCTATCAGATGCAGATCGGCGGCCTCCGACGGCAGGGATCCACCGGTCGGCCCGGCTATGCCCAGCAACGCGCCGGGTGTGGCCTGCCGCGCCCAGTTCGAGGCCCGGCCGTCTCCGTGCACCACGAAGTCGATGTCCAGTTCGGGGCCGGCCGGGTCGAAGCGGCGCACGGTGTAGTTGCGGGCATGCGGCAGCGGGGCTCCCGGGGGGAAGCGCACCCCTTCGGGCCCGATCTCCGGCAGTGCGGGCGCCGTGTGCCCCTCCGGGGGAAAGAAGAGCTTGATGCGTTCTTCGGCCCGCCGGCCGGCTTCGAAACCGCGCAGCCCCGGACCGCCCACGGTCAACCGCAGCATCCTCGGGGTCAGCGCGGCCACCCTGAGCACGGTGGCCAAGTACGTGCGGATCTCCGGGACTTCGCGCCGTCTGCGGGCGCTCCCATCGACTCGCGCCATGAGAACCTACCTCGTTTCACATCAGGGTCGAGTGTCCAGGCATCCCCCGGTGCGCTTGCACGGGGGATCACCGGAGGATGCCTGAAACCATGGTTACTGTACATGTATAAAAACTCCATCCTCAAGCCCTGTGGCAGGCTGCACCAGTCACCCGTCGGGAATCGGAAAGAGGGCAGAGCGCTGAACACCAACGCACCCGGAAGCCGGAAGAGGGGGCGTCCGCCGAGACTGTCGCGCGAGCAGATCGTCGAAGCGGCGTACCGCATCGTGCGCGACGAGGGCGCGGAGAACTTGACGATGCGTCGTCTGTCCCGGGTCCTCGGCAGCACTCCCATGGCGCTCTACCACCACGTACGCGACAAGGACGAGCTCCTCACGCTCGTACTGGAGCACGTCGCGCAGGATCTGCCGCGCCCGCCGCTGCCGGACAACCCGCGCGAACGCATCATCGTGGTCTGCGAGTTGATGCACCGGGCCTTCGTCGACAACCCCTGGGTGGTACCGGTCGTCGCACGCGGAGAACTCGTCGGACTCTCGGCGGTGTGGATGACGGAGGAGATCATCGGCGCGCTCATCGACTCCGGCCTGGGGCGTGAGCAGGCCTTCTGGACACACCAGACCATCTGGTACTACACGGCCGGACAGACGCTGCACACACCGCCCCGGGAGCCCAGCCAGGACACGGGAGAACGTGCCCCGCACTACCCCAAGGTCGCCGCCACCGAACCGTCCCCGACGGCCTTCCCACACCTGGCGAAGGTCGCAGGGGACTCCCGGCAGCTGGAGGCCCAGTACAGTTACCGACTGGGCCTCACTCACATCCTGGACGGCGCGCTGCCGCCCGGCAGTGCGCTCAGGTGACCTTCTTGGCCTTCTCCACGGCCTCGGCCAGCTTCTCGATCAGCGGGGCGTAGCCGGCATAGCTGGATTGCGCCTCGTTGTTCCACGGGACGACCTGGTCCGCCTTGACCGCCGGCAGCTGGTTCCAGGTGGGCTTGAGGCGGGGGAGATCGGCCAGGGGCACATTGTTGGGACGCGCATCGAGGAAGATCACGTCTGCGGCGTGGGTGTTGGCGTTCTCCCAGCTCATCGGCTCCCAGAAACCGTCCTTGCCGGGGTTGCGGGGAACGATGAACTCGACGCCGAGCTCCGCGTAGTAGCGGGTGTCGGGAAACGCTGTGGGCACTCCGGCAGACAGTGCGTCGGGCTGCGCGGCGGCCGCGAGGACCTTCAGCCCCCTCTTGGCCTTGGCGGCCCGGCGCAGTCGCTCCGCGGCCCGCTCGAAGCGCGTCTTGGCGTCCGCGACCTTCTTCGCCTGGAGATCGGCGCCGAGCGCCTCGGCGAGCGCCGCGTACCTCCGGATGGACTGCAACACCGAGACCTTCGCGGTGACGATGCCGACACTGGGCGCCAGACCTTGGATCTTTTCCGAGGTCTCCGGGGGGACGGCCCACAGCTGCGGCGGCTGGTTCACATTGCTGACCAGCAGATCGGGTTGGAGGGCGGCGTACTTCTCTACGTTGAAGTCCCCACCGACGGTGCTGCTCACGGTCGTCAGCTTCCGCACGTCGAGGGATCCGGCCTGCGGCGTGGGAGCACCGTCCTTGTAAGCGACGGGCCCGAAGACGCCCACGCACTCGACACCGAGGTCGTGGAGAGCCGCGGCGGCGGCCGCATACCCGACGATCCGCTTCGGCACGGCGTCCGCCCTTGCCGTCTTCCCTCGGTCGTCCTTGAAGCTCCAACCGCCGGCATCGCCTCTGCCCGGCCCCGCGCCATCGGCGCCGCACGCGGTTAACAGTGCGCCCGCTCCCGCCAGTCCTCCCGCGGCCAACAAGCCGCGGCGCGATATCCGTATGCTGCGCCCTCCTTCTCCCCCCGGGAGAGTCCTACGGTCCGCTGCACGGCGGGGGTCGGTCATGGCTCCTCGCTTTCCTTCAGGGCGGGCGCGGTCAACACCAGCCGACACACAGGGAGATGACACCAGGCCGACTCCCGTTTTATTCAGGCGAGGCTAACCTAAGTCATCATGAGGGTGCAGACCGGTATTCCTGGGAGGATCGACGCGTGCGACCGGGGCCGTCGTGCGTGGGCGGTCGGCACGGCCCGCCGGGGCGTCAGGCGTCGCCCCCACTGGACTCGTACGCCGGACCGCGCAGCCCGAAGGTGGTGAACGCCGTGCGCTCGGGCAGGGGATAGGCCTTTTCCGTCAAGGAGTTGAGGATGACGGCGCTGCGCCAGGCCGCGAGCCCGAGATCCGGGGCACCGACGCCGTGTGTGTGCCGCTCGGCATTCTGCACGTACACGGAACCGCTGATGCCGTCGTCCAGTACGAGCCGGTGGGAGCCGTCGATCTCGGGACGGCCGGCGGCATCGCGGGACACGTGCCGCGCCAGCGGGCCGATCACGGGGTCGAGGGGGCGCTCGGCGTAACCGGTGGCCAGCACCACGGCATCCGTGGTGAGGCGGGCCTCGGTCTCCTGCTGGGCATGGCTGACACCGAGTTCGATCCGTCCGTCGCGAACCCGGGCCGCCCGCACGGTGACACCGGGGGTCAGGCAGACATCGGGCCAGCCGCCGTCGAGCGTGCGCCGGTAGAGCTCCTCGTGGATCACACCGAGGGTGTCGCCACTGACGGCCTTGTACAGCTGCCACTGCTGCGGCAGGAGGCGGTCGCGCACGGGCTCGGCCAGACCACGGAAGTAGCGCGTGTAATCGGGCGTGAACTGCTCAAGGCCCAGCTTGCTGTACTCCATGGGCGCGAAGGCCGGGGTCCTGGCCAGCCAGGTCAGCCCCTCCTGTCCGGGCGGGCGGTTGCGCAGCAGGTCGAGGAAGACCTCGGCGCCGGACTGCCCGGACCCGACCACGGTGATATGGGGCTTGCTCACTATGTTGTGACGGTGTTTCAGGTAGTCGGCGGAGTGCCAGGCAGGCACCTGCGGGTCATCGGCCAGCGGGCGCAGGGCGTCGGGCACCTGGGGCACGGTACCGACCCCGAGCACGACGTTGCGGGCGTAGCGGCGGTGGCCGCCGGCTCCTGACGGGTCCCCGTCGGTGTTCAGGGGGGTGACGGCCACTTCGAACGCCTCCCGCCCGGCGTCCCACCGCACTTCATCCACCCGCTGCCCGAACCGGCAGGAGGCGAGCTCCTCGCTGACCCAGCGGCAGTAGGCATCGTACTCGGCGCGCAGCACGTGAAAGCGCTCGGCGAAATAGAACGGGAACAGCCGCCCCCGGGTGCGCAGATGGTTGAGGAAGGACCACTGGCTGGTCGGATCGACCAGGCTCACCAGATCGGCCAGGAAGGGGACCTGGAGCGTGGAGCCCTCGATCAGGAGGCCCGGGTGCCAGTGGAACCCGGGGCGCTGGTCGAGGAAGGCGGTGCGCAGCTGCGGCAAGCCGTCCGCAAGCGCGGCGAGGGAGAGGTTGAACGGGCCGATGCCCACCCCCAGCAGGTCCAGTGGGGTCTCGTCGGCGGCGGCTGTCACAGGCAGGTCCTTCGGTGGGATGGCCGGCCCGAGGAGCGGACTCCGGTCCTCTCAGGTGCCGGTCAGGGGCAGTTCGATCAGATGGGGCCATTTGGCCCGGTAGCCGGCCGCCTTGGCGCGGTGCACGGCGGCCGGGGCGATGCCCGTCGGGCTGGGGCGCAGGACCCCGCGGTACAGGTCGGCGTAGCCGTGCGCGGCGTACGTGGTCAGCGTTCCGTCATGACTCAGGTTCAGGGCAACGGGGCAGCAGGTGAAGGCGAACGAGGCGAGGGACTCCGCCAGACTGCGGTAAGGAGCGATGCCGCGCCCGTACTTCTGCTCGTACCACAGATGCACGCGGGCCTGATTGCGTGGCTCCAGTTCGATGCCGAGGCCGTCCACGCCCCGCAGGCACCGCTGGATGATCCGGTCCTCGGCCTCGTACGACAGGTCGTCGGCATCGTGGAAGAAGACATCGAAGTCGCGGATGCCGTAACCGAGATCGGCCCGTCCGGCGGCGATGTTCCAGACGGTCTGGAACAGGGCACCCGCCGTCAGGCACCACGGCGGCAGGTCGAGGACGGACAGGCGCTCCAGAACCGCCCGCACCTGGGGGTTGCGCAGGACCAGTACCGCGAACGCCCGCTCCTGCTCCTCGGGCGCGGCCCGCGCGAGCCTGGGCAGTTCGGCGCCGGTGAGACCGTGGTACTGGGAGATCGTGGTACGGAGTTCGCGGTAGTCGAGGAACGCCACAGGCCCAGATTCGCATATCCGGGGGACGCCTGCGCGGGCGGGGCCCGCTCCCGCCCGGGGAGCAGGCAGACCGTCACCTCAGCAGAGCCGTCATGGCCGAGTGGTCGCTGATGCGGCGTTCGCGGACGCTGTGTACGAAACGGCAGTCGGCGAGGTCGAGGAGGAACTCGCCGCTGCCGGCGAGTCCGTGGCACTGGACCGAGGACGCCCCGTCCCGAACCGCCAGGTTCCCCTTCGGCCGCACAGACATCGTCGGCCACCGCAAACGACAACGTCGGCCTTCAAGACCACAACCAGGTCTCGAAGGCCGACGTCACACAGAACCCCGAATCACCCCCCAAAGGCCCGGGGTGGTTCCGGGGCCCGGTGGGCTGAGCACCGTGCCAAAGCTGTGTCTCAGCCGCCGATCGGGCCCAGGGGGATGTCCGAGACGGTGACGCTGAGGGACTTGATGGAGCCGCCGGTCAGGACGGGCACGCCGTTGGGGCCCGGGGCGAACGTGGCGGTCAGGCCCTCCAGGGAGCCACCGACGGAGAGACCACCCGCGACGTTGTCGAGGTCGTCGTCGGCTATCTCACGGGTCTCAATGCGGGAGGTGTTGCTCATGCTGATGAGCGTCCTTCTTCTAGTGGTGGTCGCAATGCGTGGCGCACTGCAGCGGGAACCCCTTGAATGACTCCCGCCATGCGCCAGATTGCACGCTCGCGTGGGATGTGGTGGATCAAACGCCCCACCCTTCACGCGCTGCACACAGCTGCACACACAAGGTCTTGAAGCGGAAGGCAGACGTCACGCAGGACCCCGAACTGACCAACAGCATCACCGGATCGGTGAACGGGCCCTTCGTGCTACGCCGCGGTCATGAGCAGACGGTGCCGTTCGACGGGACCTTGCCGTTCAGCAGATGGTCGTCCACAGCCTTGGTGGCGCACTGGTTGACGCCATAGGTGCCATGGCCCTCGCCCTTGACGGTGAGCAGCACCCCCACGCCCTTCCCGAGCTTGTCGGCCATCTTCCGCGCGCCCTCGACGGGAGTCGCCGGGTCGCCCGCGTTTCCGATGACGAGGATGGGGGCGGCGCCCTGTGCC
Source organism: Streptomyces sp. NPDC050636 (assembly GCF_040654775.1). Classification (NCBI taxonomy): domain Bacteria; kingdom Bacillati; phylum Actinomycetota; class Actinomycetes; order Kitasatosporales; family Streptomycetaceae; genus Streptomyces; species Streptomyces sp. NPDC050636. Next base: position 13,572 of record NZ_JBFAIP010000058.1, on the reverse strand, counting down.
GAGACTTCCGGGGTGTCGCTCTTGCCGGTGACCGGCCAGCCGGTGCAGCCCAGCAATCCCTTCGCGGTCAGCTCACCGAAGACCGGCGACGCCTTGCGGAACTCCGGCAGCCTGGCCGCCACCTCTTCGGGAGTGCTGCGCTGCTTGGTGTCGGCGCAGTTGATCGCGACGTTGGCCACCTGCATGTTGTTGTAGCGGCCCTTGTCGTCCCGTCCGCTGTAGCTGTCGGCCAGCGCCAGGAGCGTGTCACCGCTGCCTTGCTCCGCTTCGGAGAGCGAGAGCGACAGGATCGGCCAGGTCTCCTTGGAGTAGAGCATCGCGACGATGCCGATGACCGCCTGCTCCTGGGTGAGCTTGCGCCCGCTCTTGGTCGGCAGCGGCTGCTTGCCGGCCTTCGCCAGCAGGTCGGCGACCCGCCGGCGCCCGTCCTCGGGGCTCTGGTACGGGCAGGTTCCGGGCGTCTTGACGCAGTCCGCCAGGTAGTTGTCCAGCGCCAACTGGAAGCCCTTCGCCTGACCCAGGGACCCCTCAATGGAGTCCTTCGTCGGGTCGACCACGGCGTCCAGGACGGTGCGGCCCACGTTCTTCGGGAACAAGTGGGCGTAAACACCGCCCAGTTCGGTTCCGTAGGAGATCCCGAAGTAGTTGAGCTTGGCATCGCCCAGGACCTGGCGCATCAGATCCATGTCGCGGGCGGCACTTTCGGTTCCTACGTGCGGCAGCACCTTCCCGGATTTCTTCTCGCAGGCCGCCGCGGTCTTCTTACTCTGATCGGCCACCCCGGCCAGGTCGAGGTTCTGAGCGCGCTGCTCGTCCGACTCCTTGTCGCTGAGGCACTTCACGCCCGCGCTGTTGCCGACGCCCCGCGGGTCGAAGCTGACCAGGTCGTATCGCGAGCGCAGGGATTGGGCCGGGCCGTAGTCCGGCAAGGTGGCGACACCCGACGCCCCCGGGCCGCCGAAGTTGAAGACCAGCGAGCCGCTCCGCTTGCCGCCGTCCTTGGTCTTGGCCTTGGCGCGGATCATCGCGAGGTCGATGGTGTCGCCGGCGGGCTTGGCGTAATCCAGGGGCGCCTTCAGGGACGCGCACTCCCATATCGTGCCGTCCGGCAGCTTGCCGGGCGCCTTGCCTCCGCCGCCCTGGGCAGTGGACGGTGCCGGGCAGGGCTGCCAGTTGAGCTTCTGGGAGGCGAGCGAGGCGGGCAGGCCGGTGGCCGCCGACGGGGAGGGCGCTTCGCGGCCGGTGTCGTCCTTGTCGCCGGTGCAAGCGGTGGCGCCGAGGGCGAGCACCAGGGAGGCGGAGACCAGCGAGGTGGTGCGAAGAGTAAGAAATCCAGACATGGCCATTCCTAGAGTTGTGTGGCTTTCAGGTGAACCTTCGACAGCCGGAGCAAAGTGGAAGCAGGGCAGGGTGGACGCCCAAGTACTGCCGGGCCGCACCGACTTCCGCCCGTCGGCTGAATGAGCGTCAAACCAGGTCGGCGCCGCAACCAAACGCAGCCGACATGAAGGTCACAGACGAGGAGCCGCCCGCGGCGGACTCTCCGTCAACGTCATCGGGTGCTGTGGTCAGGTCCCCAGGCCGGCGTCCCGTGCCAGTAGTGCGGCCTGCACCCGGTTCTCGCATCCCAGCTTGGCCAGGATCCGGCTCACATACGTCTTGACCGTGGCCTCGCTCATATGGATCCGCTGACCGGCATCCGCGTTGGACAGCCCCTCGCCCAACAGGGCCAGGACTTCCAGCTCGCGGTCCGTCAGCGTCTCCAGCCGACGGCGGGCCTGCTCGGCGCGGTGCGCGGACTGGCCGGACGCCAGCGAGTCCACCACATGGCGGGTGGCGCCCGGCGACAAGTACGCGTCTCCGGCCGCGGCAGCCCGTACCGCGCGCATGAGCTCCGCGGGCGCCGAGTCCTTGAGCAGAAAGCCGGCGCTGCCCCCGGTCAGGGCTCGCAGCACGTTCTGCTGCTCCCCGAACGTCGTCAGGATCAGCACCCGCGAGTCGGGCACGGCCCGGCGTAGTTCGGCCAGGGCCGTCAGCCCGTCCATGACCGGCATCTGGATGTCCAGCAGCACGACATCCACCCGCTGGGCACGGGCCAGTTCGACCGCCTCACGGCCGTTGGCCGCCTCCGCGACGACGTCGATGTCATCGGCAGAGGAGAGAATCATCCTGATGCCCGCCCGAATGAGCGGCTCGTCATCCGTGACGAGAACCCTGATCACGACTCTCCTGCGCGGTCTTGGACGGTCATACCTGCGGCCACTCGCCATCATCCCCGATCAAGTCGCCCGCCCCGACATCGGCGCCGGTCCTGCTCAGCTCGTGACCTCGAAGGACTTCTTCTCGATCAGCTTGCCGTCCTTGAAGCAGAACCGGAAGACAGGATCCTTGTCCCAGCTGCTGCCTGACTCAGTGGAATTCAGGCTGAGGCACTTCGCTCCCTTGGGCTCGGGCGGGGCCCCCTTGTCGAGGCCTTCGGTCAGGAACGATTCCCCGTGGGGCAGCTTGTCGCGGACCTCCGCCTCGGACTGGCCCACCTTCACCGCGTTGTACTGCTTCGGCTCGATCATGGCCTTTTCCGACTCGCCCACGAGAAAGATCCCCCCGACGGCCGCGGCGATCACCAGCAGCAGGGCGACCAGTGCCGCCACCCCACAGCCAACGGCTACGCCGCTGCTCCTCTTGTTCGTGCTCATTGCCTTGGCCAGCTCCTTCGGCAGACCGTTCCAGTCGATGACCGGATCACCCTCGCCGAGGTAGCCCGCCGAAGTCTGCTGCCGAAAGTCGCCTGTTGGATCAACAAACGTCGTCGTCGCGTCACCGAGCGAGGGGCTCGGGGCACCGCCCTCGGGCGAGGTGTACGGCAGCACGCCCGCCAGCCGGAATCCGCCGTCCGCCGTCGGGCCCGCGTGCACCATCCCGCCGATGAGCCGGGTCCGCTCCCCGAGCCCGGTCAGCCCCTGACCGCCGCTCACCACGCTGCGGCCAGTGTCCGCGGTCTCTGGTACGGGACCGTTGGCGACCTCCACGACCAGCGAGTCCGGCTCGTACCGCAGCTCGATGGTGATCGAGGCGCCCGGGGCGTGCTTGTGGGCGTTGGTCAGGCCCTCCTGAGCCACGCGGTACGCCGCGTGATCGGCGGTCGGGGAGAGCGGACGCGGCTCGCCGGAGCACCGCAGCTCCACGGCCGTACCCGCGCTCCGGGACGCCTCCACCAGGCCCTCGATACCGGCCGCCCCTCGCGACGGCACCTTGGCGTCCCCCTCCCCCATCGCCTCCAGGGCTCGGGAGGCGCCCCCATGGCCGGGTGCCTGCGTACCGTCCCGCAGCAACCCCACCACCTCGCGCAGCTCGTGCATCGCGGCCACCGACGCCTCGCGCAACACACCCACGGCCTCCCGCTGCCGTCCGGTCAGCTCGCGGTCCACCTCCAGCGCGCCGGTGTGCACCGAGATCAGCGCCAGCTGATGGCCGAGGCTGTCGTGCATGTCCTGTGCGATGCGCTGGCGCTCGCGCATCCGGGCCTGACCGGCGATCATCGCGCGTTCGCGCAGCAGCTGGGTGTTGTACTCCTGGAGGGTGTCGGTCAGCGTGCGGCGCTGCGACCAGTAGCGGCCGGCGAGGCCAGGGACGATGATCGCGACCAGCAGCCCCAAGGCGCCCAGGACCACGAGCGACAGTGAGAAGCGAGGCAGTTCCTGCACGACGGCCAGGCCGAGGGTGAGGGCGTATGCGAGGGCGAAGGTGCCGGTCGCCTTGCCGACCCCGTCGATCCGCCGCCCGGCCGACCAGGCAACGACGAGGACCAGCGGGGCGAATCCTGTGAGCACGGCGCACCCGACGGCGGTCACCAGCAGCACCGTCGCAGGCAGCGCCCGGCGCATCGCTGACAACAGCCCGGCGGCCAGCCCGACGGCGACGCACTGCACGGTGCCGCCGTGGCCCAGGGCCTCGAATCCCGCCGCCAGCAGCCCGAGCACCACGCTCAGTAGCGATTCGCCCACGATGCGCCGGGGAGGCCACATCCCGGGGGCGAAGAGAGTCCTGCCCGGGGCGGCCAGCCGCCGGGGCACCGAACGCAGCTTCGCCGCCAGCGCCTGGCGAGCCGATGCCGAAGGGTCCGTAGATTCCACACGAGTCACGCGGCCACGTTATGGCCCCTCAGCCGGACACCGCACCGGCCATTGGTCTCGATGGCCAACGACGAAAGTCGCCACGGCGCAGCGGCCCGGCACTGCCGACACCCAGTGGCTGATTGACCGGGCCCGGCTCCTGGGCACTGTCCAGTGGCGAGTTGCGGTGTGTCATGTGTGGCTCCGGGCCGATTCCCGCTCATGGTGCGGCGCGTGGGCGTGTCGTGGGAGCAGGAGCGGGGTGGCCAGGATGAGGAGACCGGCGATCGCGATCGCGGTGCGGGGGCTGGTGATGCCGGCCAGCAGGCCCCACAGCGCGGTCATGACCGCGGTGGTGGCTTTGCTGGTGACCGACCACGCGGACAAGGTGCGGGCGACTCGGTCCGCCGCTGTGTGGTCGAGACGGTAGGTGGCGAACACCGGGTTGAAGACGCCCATGCAGGTGATCAGCCCTAGCTCGACGGCCATGACGAGCATGAGCCCGCCGGTGCCGGGGCGGACGAAGGCCAATCCGAGCAGCCAGCACGCGCGCAGCACCCCGGCGGTGAGCATGACCTCGTGCTGCCCGAACCGCGCGACGAGTCGGCGGGCCAGCCGTGAGCCGATCAGTCCGCCGACGCAGGGCACCGCGAAGGCGAGGCCGTACTGCCAGGGGGCGAATCCGAGGCGGCCGAGCATGAGGACGGCGAGGACCGGCGCGGTCGCCATGATCAGGCCGCTGACCAGGATCGTGTTGAAGAACAGCGGGCGCAGCGCTGGGTGGGTCAGGATGTACCGCCACCCTTCGAGCAGGTCGCCGGCCCGGAGGCGTGGTGCATCGGTTCGCGCGGGACGCGGCTCGCTGCCGCCGATCGCGCGGATCCCCACAGCCGAGAGCAGGTAGCTGACCGCATCGGCCATGACGGTCGTCACCGGGCCGAACAGTCCGATCGCGGTCGTCCCGAGCGGCGGCCCGAGCATCGTGGCGGTCCAGTTCGTGCCCTCGAACCGCCCGTTCGCGACGAGCAGGTCCGGTGGCCGTACGAGTGCCTTCAGGCATGCTCCGCTGGCCGCGTTGAAGGCGATGTCGGCCGCGGCGACGATGACCGACACGATCAAGAGCTGGACGAAGCTGAGCCAACCGAGTGCATAGGCGGCGGGGACGCTCGTCAACGCCGCGAACCGCGTCAGGTCCATCGCCACCATCACCGGCCGCTTGCGGCGGAACTCCACCCACGGGCCGAGCGGCACCGCCACCGCCGCCCCCACCGCCAGCCCCGCAGCGGCCAGCAGCGACACCTCCGTCGGCCCGGCGTGCAGCACAAGGATCGCCATCAAGGGGAACGCATCGAACGCGAGCCGCGTGCCGAACGTACTGACCGCATACGACGCCCACAGCCACCCGAACCGCCGCCCCAAGGACCGCCCAGCCCCCATGCCCCGCACACCCCTCACTGCCGCCCTCGAACAACCTCGTGTTGACCGGAAACATCAAAGCGAGCAGAACGTCTCGGGACAAACAACCGCTTGGCAAGGAAAGCCACAACCATCTGTTGTGCAACTAGGATGGCTGGCGTGAATCTCGATGCCGTGCGCACCTTCGTCGCCGTCGCGGACGCGGGGCAGTTTCAGGAAGCCGCGGCAAACCTGTCGATCACCCAGCAGGCCGTCTCCAAGCGCATCTCCGCGCTGGAGAAGGAACTCGGTGTGCGACTGTTCACCCGCACCGCACGCGGCGCCCAGCTCACCATCGACGGGCAAGTGTTCCGGCCGCACGCCCGAGATCTCCTCCAGGCCGCAGAGCGGGCGGCCGCTTCCGTGCAGCCCGGCAGTCGCGCGCTGCGCGTCGACGTGATCGGCCGGCGGCTCGCGCCGGCAGATCTGCTGCGCGACTTCCACCGCGTGCATCCCGAGACCGAACTCGACGTCGTGACCCTCTTTGACGCCGACACGGCCATCGCCGCCGTCCGGTCCGGCACGATCGACGCGTCCTTCCGCGCTGTCACCGTGCCCACGCGACAGCTCCCCGACGGCATCGAGGCCGCCCGGGTCCTCGACGAGCCCGTCCAGCTCCTCACCGGACCGGCCCATGAGTTCGCCGCCGCCCGGACGGTCACACCCGCGCAGCTCGCAGGGCACAGGATCTGGATGCCCGGCATCGTCGCCGGTACCGAGTGGGCCGCCTACTACGACGAACTCGCCGCCGCGTTCCGGCTCACCATCGAGGTGACCGGCCCCGACTTCGGCACCGATCCGCTCCTCGACACGATCGCCGACTCCTCGGTGCTGGCGACCTTCGTCGGCGAACAGACCCGCTTCGTCTGGCCCACCGACCACGACCTGCGGCGCATCGCCGTACACGACCCGACACCGGTCTACCCGCACTCACTGATCTGGCGCAGCGACAACCCGCACCCCGCGCTCACCACACTCCGCGACCACCTCGGCTCCAAACGGCCCGACCATGGCGACGCCGAGACCTGGACACCGAAATGGGCATAGCGACGGACACCACCGCGTCAGCCGGCGGCAACAGTGTCATGAGCCGCGACAGTCGCAGCACCATGTGCCGGGGCAGAACTGCCTAAGAATCAGTGCTGTCTGCGCGTTCGTAGACGCTGATGTGGCGCCAACTTGCGGCGGTGTACGGCTCGCCGTTCCACCCGCCCCACCGTTCGCGTAGCTGGAGTCCAGCGATGCGGGCCATGAGGTCGAACTCGGGCGGGTGGGCCAGGCGTAGCCTGATGGGCGAGAACCTGATACCCCCGCTGCTGATGCGGATGTGGTTCAGGTCGAGGACCTGGGTCAGTGGGTCGTACTGGCCGGCATCGAGGTCGACGTGTTCGAGGCCGACCTGCTCGGTGTCGAGGTACTGATGGCCGGGGCGTGAGGGCGCAGTGGGGATGCGGCATTCGACGACGAACACGCCGTCGTCGGTGAGATGGTTGGCGGCGTTCTGGAAGCATCGGACCTGCTCTTCTTGGGTGAGCAGGTTGCCGATCGTGTTGAAGACCAGGTAGGCCAGCCCGTAGGTACGGCCGGTGGCGACGCGGGACATGTCGCCCATGGTCACGTCGACTTGATCGCCACCTGGTTTCTCACGCATCCGATCGACCATGTCTTGCGACAGCTCGATCCCGTCCACCCGTACCCCCGCCCGCATGAGGGGGAGCGCGACCCGGCCGGTGCCCACTGCGAGTTCCAGGGCGTTCTGCCGCCCTGCAAGCCTGGCCAGGAACCCGACGGTCTCGGCCTCATCACCGCGTGGATCGTCGTCGTACCGCTGGGACACCTCATATCCGAAGCTCGTCTTGGGATCGAATCCCTCCACGGAACGCCCCTCTCATGATCAGCCGAATCGCTTGGCCAAGCCTGACGAAAGCTCGCGTGCCCGGGCCGGACCTTAGCGCCGAAGTTCCCTGCACCACCACGCATTTAGCGAGCCGTCCGATCGGAAATGAGATGAGGCCCCGCAACGCGCTGCATGCCCGCAGATTCCCTCAGTCTGATGTCGGAACACCTGCTGTGACAGGGATGAGCAGTGCAGTGATGTTGTCGTGCCCGCCGGCGTCGAGGGCGCATCCGACCAGTGACCGCGCTTCTTCCAGAACGTCGCCGGTGAACGATGCTGCGCTTCGGCGACGGGACATCACGGCCCGCAGACCATCGACATCGGGCAGATAGCGCCACAGCCCATCGGTGCACAGCAGTAGACGGCCCGATCGCGGTGGTCGGTAGCTGCGAATACGCGGTGTCGGTTCGTCGGCGTCGGCTCCAAGCCATGCGGCAAGGACCTCGTGCTCACCCGTGTCGTCCTCGGTCAGGGCCATCCCCGGCCCCTCGTCGGGCAGCCAGTAGGCGCGGCTGTCGCCGATCCAGGCACTCCACATGCCTTCCGGACCGGCGATGCCCGCGACATACGTGCAGGCCGGTGCCGCATCCACCGACGCGGCCAGGGCGGCAACCGCGCGACCCGCACGGATGGCGGCTTCGCTGAGCGCGACTTCCGGCAGGACGCCCGCCTGGAGTTGCGCTGCCAGGGCCGCCACACCGACCTCGGCGGCGACTTGAGCGGCTCGCTCCGCTCGGGGCGACATGGATACCCCGTCGCAGACAACACCGATCGTCCACCTACCGACCACGGTCAAGGCCATGGCGTCCGCGTTGATGCCGCGCCGCTTGCCGCGGTCGCTGACTCCTGCCGCACCGCTGTCCGTCGTGATCTCCATATACGAGCGGAAAGCCGGCTGCGCCTCACCGCAATCCCAGCAATAACCATCGGGGGCAATCGTTCCGCCACACAAGACGCAGCCTGCAGTCTCAGTCATTAGCTGCGGATCTTGTCATATCTGTTTTTGGCTCGCCGGCCAGGGCAGTGAAGGACTTGGCAGCGGCCCCACCTACCGTCGGTGACGAGACGGGTACCGTCGGCGCTGCCCCGGGCTTGGCCTGCCGGCCGCACGTTCTCGCCCACAGGCCCATGGCCCGCTGGCGCCCTATCCTGACTGAAGGGGGCTAGGCGCCAGGGGAGCTGCCATGGTCACGACCAAATGGTTCTTCGAGCCCGGCCATACCGGCGCGGAGTTCCGCGCCAGGCACATGATGGTCGCCTATGTGCGCGGCCAGTTGAAGAACGTGCACGGCTTGCTGGAGGTCGATCCCGACGAGCCGGAGAGCGCCCGCGTCGAGGCGACGATCGACGCGACCCAGGTGTACACGGGTCAGCCCGAGCGCGACGCCCACCTGCGCAGTGCCGATTTCTTCGATGTCGAGCACCACCCGACGTGGACGTTCGTCGGGTCGCGCATTCAGCAGGTGAGCGGAACCGAGTTCGAGGTCACCGGAGATCTCACAGTGCGTGGAGAAACCCGTTCCGTCACCTTCGACGTCACATATCTGGGGCAGTGGGACACCCCGTGGTGGGAGGACGGCCGGGACCTCGGCATCCGGCGACGTGCCGGCTTCTCCGCCACGACGCGCATCAACCGCCATGACTTCGGAGTGAGTTGGAACGACGTGGTCGACCGCGGCGGCGTGGTCGTCAGCGCCATGGTCGATGTCATGGTCGACGTCGAGGCTGTCCTGGAGGCCGGTGAAACGGCGGCCTGAGCACGGCTGCGGCGGCTAGGACGGCTACGGCTTGACGACGGCAGCGTCCCTTCACGTCGTCTCGTGAGAGCGTCGACACACCTCATGCGGGCGGGGTGCGCTCAACACGTGCGCGGACTCTGCAGCGCTCGGCGTTGTCCTCCTCCTCGCCCGATGAAGTTCCCGGTTGTGGCACGACAGTGCGACGCCTTCGCGACGCGAGCGAGGCGCAGAACATGGCCGAAGATGCTCGTTTGTCACAGGGTGACTCAGGGGGAGTTTTGGAAGCGGATCTCGACCGTGATCACGGCTGGGGCCGGGGGCGCAACCAACGGGGGGGCACTGAAGCGGGGGAAACGAAGTAGTGGTGGTGCGGGCGAGACCGTGCCCGTCACCTGGACGGCGGGTGTCGCTCCCGCCCGGAATGAATCGTAGGACTGCCGGCATACGACCGATGGCCGGCTGCGTCCGCTTCGGCGCTGTCTCGTCCGCAGCAGTCTGGCTGTCTCTGCACCCGGACTGCTGATGGCGCATGGCCGGAGCCCCGGCGGCAAGAGCCCCAGCGCACAAGCCCTGGGGTAAGGCGAACGCAGGGTAGAGACCATGCATCTGACTCCACATGAGCAAGAGCGTCTGATGATTCATTTGGCGGCGGACGTCGCCGAGAAGCGCAGAGCCCGAGGTGTGCGGCTCAACTACCCCGAGGCGGTGGCGCTGTTGACCGTGCATGTTCTCGAAGGGGCCCGGGACGGCCGCACCGTCGCCGACCTCATGTCTTCCGGGCGGAAGTTACTGACCCGGGAGGAGGCCATGGAGGGCGTCCCCGAGATGATCAAGAACGTGCAGGTGGAGGCCACGTTCCCCGACGGCACGAAGCTGGTCACCATCCACGATCCCTTCCCGGAAGCGGGCGAGGACGAAAAGCCTCTCGTCTCCCCTGGGAAGGTGGACTACTCGACGAAGCCGGCCGACGAGTTCGTGCCCTTCAATGCTCACTTCAGCGAGAGCGAGGTCACCCGCCTGCGCGTCACCAACCCGACCGACCGTCCCATCCAGGTCGGTTCCCACTACCACTTCGCCGAGGCCAACTCCGCTCTGAAGTTCGAATGCCCCGGCGTCGAGGCCGACTCCGATCCGGAGTCCGGACGTAAGGCCGCCTGGGGCAAGCGCCTCCATGTGCCCGCCGGCAGCTCCGTACGCTTCGAGCCCAACATGCCCGAAGACGTCGAGCTCGTGCCCATCGAGGGCAAGCGCTTGGTCCACGGTCTGCGCGGCAGGATCGATGGGTTGCCCGAGAAAATCGACGGCTCACTCGACAACCCCGGGGTCGGGGGCGATCTCGATGACTGAGTGCCGCCCGGCTGAGTGCTGCCCTGAGCCTCCCAAGCCGTCCGACCCCCTGACCCGCGCCCAGTACGCGGACCGGTTCGGCCCGACGACCCGTGACCGCATCCGCCTCGCCGACACAGAGCTGCGGATCGAGATCGAGGACGACTGGGCCGGTGGTCCCGGGCGCAGCGGGAACGAGATGGTCTTCGGCGGCGGGAAGGTGATCCGTGAGTCGATGGGGCAGTCCATCGCGCCGCGCGAGCCGAGCGGCACCGACAAGTCCGCCGACTCCGACGGCGACGTCGTCGAGCCCCCCGACACCGTGATCACCGGCGCCGTCATCCTGGACCACTGGGGCGTCGTCAAGGCCGATATCGCCATCCGCGACGGCTACATCACCGCACTCGGCAAGGCGTACAACGACGAGACCATGAACCCCCTCCACACCACGGAGGCCCCCGAGCACAACGGCGTCGGCCCGAAGCCCACGGATTTCGTCATCGGTCCCGAGACAGAGGTCATCGCGGGCAACGGCAAAATCCTCACCGCCGGCGGGGTCGACACACACGTCCACTTCATCTGCCCCGAGCAGGTCGTCGAGGCGCTGTCCGCGGGTGTCACCACGCTCATCGGCGGCGGTACGGGGCCGGCGGAGGGCAGTACCGCCACCACCGTCACACCCGGCTCCTGGCATATCGCCAGGACCTTCGAGGCGCTGGACGCCTTCCCGGTCAACATCGGGCTGCTCGGCAAGGGCGCCACCATGTCCAAGGAGTCCCTGTACAACCAGGTGGACGCCGGTGTCATCGGCTTCAAGATCCACGAAGACTGGGGTGCCACGCCGGCTGTCCTCAAGCAGTGTCTGGACGTCTGCGAGGAGAAGGGGATCGATGTCCAAGTCGCCCTGCACGCCGACTCGTTGAACGAGGCGGGCTTCGTCGACGACACCATCGCGGCCATCGGCGGCCGCTCCGTCCACGTCTTCCACGTGGAGGGTGCGGGCGGCGGCCACGCCCCCGACATGATCAAGATGGTGAGCGAGGACAACGTACTGCCCGCCTCCACCAATCCCACCCGGCCGCTGACCGTCAACACGGTCAAGGAGCACTTCGACATGGTGATGGTCTGCCATCACCTCAACCCGAAGATCGAGGAGGACCTGGCCTTCGCGGACTCCCGCATCCGGCCCTCCACGATGGCCGCCGAGGACGTCCTGCACGACCTCGGAGCCATCTCGATCATGTCCTCCGACGCCCAGGCCATGGGCCGCATCGGCGAGATGATCATGCGCACCTGGCAGACGGCGCACGTCATGAAGCTGCGGCGGGGCTTTCTGGAGCCTGAGCGGCCGGAGGGTGACAGGCTGCCGGAGGGTGAGCGGCCGACAGGTGGCAAGGGCGCCGACAACCGTCGTGCCCGGCGGTACGTCGCGAAGTACACCGTCAACCCGGCGATCGCCCAGGGCATCGACGCGGTGGTCGGTTCCGTGGAGGTCGGCAAGCTCGCCGACCTGGTGCTGTGGGAGCCGAAGTTCTTCGGGGTCAAGCCGCACCAGGTGATCAAGGGCGGGCAGATCGCGTACGCGCAGGTGGGCGATGCCAATGCGTCCATCCCCACCCCGCAGCCGGTCCTGCCCCGCGCCGTGTGGGGCGCCACGGGCCTTGCGCCTCGCTCCATCTCGTTCAACTTCGTCACCCAGCGGGCCATCGACAAGAAGTTGCCCGAACGGCTCGCGCTGGGCAAGCAGTTCAAGGCCATCACCAGCACGCGTCACATCTGCAAGGCGGACATGAAGGAGAACAACGCCACCCCCGATGTCGAGATCGACCCCGACACCTTCGAGGTGATCGCCGGGGGCGCGAAGGTGGAGGACGTGTCGGCGCGCGTCGAAGGCAAGCTCGTCGAGCGGAACTATCCCCGTGAACTCCCCATGGCTCAGCGGTACTTCCTCTTCTGAGGTCTCGGAGATCTGCAAGGTCTCGGAGATCTCTGCGCGCTCCGAGACCTCTGCGGGCGCCGAGGACTCTCCGAGCTCCCAGGACTCTCCGGACTCCCGGGACTCTGCCGCCTACGCCGCCTCGAAACAGGGCCGCTGAGTGAGACAGAAGGCGAGCCGCGAAAGGTGAACTTCGAAAAATGAGTGACGAAAGGTGACCTGCGAAAGATGAGCCGCGCCGCGCTGTTCGTTCTGGCCGATGGCCGGTTCCCCGCCGGAGGACACGCACACTCCGGCGGCGCCGAACCGGCCGTGGCCGCCGGTCGTATCAAGGATGCGGACTCGTTGGAGGACTTCTGCCGGGGGCGGCTGCACACCGTGGGTCTGGTCGCGGCGGCGCTGGCCGCCGCGGCCGCCGCGGGACACGATCCGCTGGCGCTGGACGAGGCCGCTGACGCCCGCACTCCGGCACTGGCACTGCGGGCCACTGCCCGCAAGCTGGGGCGGCAAATGATGCGGGCTGCTCGCGCCACCTGGCCGTCGGCCGAGCTGGATGCGCTGGCTGCGGCCCGGCCGCGGGGCGCGCACCAGCCGGTGGTGCTGGGTCTGGCCGCGCGGTCGGCCGGACTGGCGCCGCTGGATGCCGCGCATGCGGCGGCGTACGAGTCGGTCAGCGGGCCGGCCACGGCGGTGGTCCGGCTGCTGAGCCTGGACCCGTTCGACGCCACCGCGGTCCTCGCCCGCCTCGCCGCCGAACTCGACCAGACCGCCGCCGCAGCGTCCGCAGCCGCAGAACGCATCCCCGAAGAGGGGCTCGACGCGCTGCCCGCCGCCTCCGCACCGCTGCTGGACATCACCGCACAGCAGCACGCCGCCTGGCCGGTACGCCTCTTCGCCTCCTGACACCACCACCAAGAACAAGACCACGACCCTCGACCCTCGACCCTCGACCCTCGACCGCGAAACATCACGCAGGACTGGAGTCTTTATGCACCTTGACCATGGAGAGACGTTCCCCGAGCGTCACACCTACAGCGCCGCCGGCCCCGTACGCGCGGACGGCACCCGTCGCGCCCTGCGCATCGGCCTCGGCGGACCGGTCGGCAC